>DASSIS010000104.1:0-3373 GCA_035691665.1 Gammaproteobacteria bacterium
AGGCTGCCGCCCACCCCGGGCACGGTGCAGTGACCATGAGCGAGATCCTCTACTTCCTGCACCTCATGGTGAGCGGCATCATCGCGCTGTTCGCGCCGGTGAACCCCATCGGGACTGCGCTGGTGGTGAACCCCTTCTTCGAGCGGCTGGACCAGGCGGGTCGCCATCGCGCCGCCTCCAAGGTCACCACCTATTGCTTGAGCCTCTGCCTGGTGGTGCTGCTGGTGGGCAGCTGGTTCTTCAAGCTCTTCGGCATCTCGCTCCCGGTGGTGCAGCTCGCCGGCGGCATCGTCATCTGCCACATGGGCTGGCAGCTCCTCAGCAACGACAACAGCGCCTCCGACTCCAGCTCCTCCACGGCGGCCCTGAGCGCCGCGGACCTGGAAGACCGGCTCTTCTATCCCATCGCCTTCCCCATGACCACGGGCCCGGGCACCATCGCCGTGCTGCTCACCCTGAGCGCCAACGGCCACGCCACCCGCGGATCCACCTACCTCGCCAACCTGGGAGCCCTGGTGGTGGCGGTGCTCCTCATCTGCCTGTCGGTGTACGTGTGCCTCGCCTATGCGCCCGAGTTCCTGAAGCGCATCGGCCCCAAGGGCGGCATGGTGCTGAACCGCATCTCCGCCTTCCTGGTGTTCTGCGTCGGGCTGCAGATCGCCACCGACGGCATCACCAACCTCATCGCCCAAGCCGCATGAACAACGATATCCGCGTCGCCGCTTACCGCATCGAGGACCGGCCCGAGATCGAGGCCATGCTCAAGATGGCGGAGCTCGCCACCGAGGATCTCAACCCCAAGATGCTCGCGGATTTCCTGGTGGCGCGGCAGGACGGGGTGCTGGTGGGCGTGGTGGGGCTGGAGCGCCACGCCAAGTCGGGCCTGATCCGTTCCCTGGTGGTGGACAAGAGCCTCCGGGGCACGGGCATCGGCAAGCGCCTCTTGTTCGCCATGGAAGTGCGGGCCCGGGGCCGGGGCATCAAGCAGCTCTATCTCCTCACCACCACGGCGGAGGAGTTCTTCCTGGCCCAGGACTACCGGCCCCTGGACCGGCTCGACGCCCCCTTCGGCATCCGCCACACCCAGCAGTTCTCCACGCTCTGCCCTGAGAGCTCCACCTTCATGACCAAGACGGTCCGCTAAGCCCGCCGCGGGCTGGATGGGCTTGACGGCGGCTTGTTAATTCGATAAAACTAGAAATATGGAATCTAAATCCGCCATCCGGGCTCTAGGGGCTCTCGCCCATGAGAGCCGCCTCGCCATCTACCGGCTGCTGGTGCAGGCCGGGCCCGCGGGCCTGCCGGTGGGCAGCATCGGGGAGCAGCTCGGGCTCGCGCCCGCCACGCTCTCCTTCCACCTCGCGGGCCTCAAGCACGCCGGCCTCGTGAGCGCGCGGCGCGACGGCCGCACCCTCTACCAGGCGGCGGACTTTAAGGCCATGAACGGCCTCATCGGTTACCTCTCGGAGAACTGCTGCCAGGGCGCCGATTGCGGCGTCGCCGGCTGCGCCCCCCAGATCCAGACCCAGGAGCAGAGCCATGAAACGCCTCCACGTACACGTCGCCGTCGCGGACCTCGCTAAGTCCGTCCAGTTCTATTCCACCCTGTTCGGCACCGCCCCCACCGTGGAGAAACCGGATTACGCCAAGTGGATGCTGGACGACCCGCGGGTGAACTTCGCCATCTCCACCCGCGGCAAGCGGCCGGGGCTCGACCATCTCGGCATCCAGGCCGAGAGCCGCGAGGAGCTCCAGGAGATCGCCGCCCGCTTGAAGGCCGCGGAAGTCGCGACCCAGGATCAGGCGGCGACCCGCTGCTGCTACGCCGAGTCCAGCAAGACCTGGAGCGCGGACCCGCAAGGCGTCGCCTGGGAGAGTTTCTACACCTTCGGTGAGAGCACCACCTACGGCGAGGCGGAGCGCGCCGACCAGGTGCAGATGAGCCCGGGCAAGCCCGTGGTGGAGAAGGGCGGTGCCTGCTGCGCCCAGCCGGGGGCCTGAGCATGGCGGCGCACAAGACTTACAACGTGCTGTTCCTGTGCACCGGCAACTCCGCGCGCTCCATCATCGGCGAAGTGGTGCTGAACAACCTCGCGGTGGGCCAGGGCCGCTTCAAGGCCTATAGCGCCGGCAGCCACCCCAAGGGGGCGGTGAACCCGCTCGCCCTCGAGACGCTTCAAGCCAGCAAGTTCCCGGTGGACGGACTGCGCAGCAAGAGTTGGGACGAGTTCGCGGCCTCCGGCGCGCCGCCGCTGGATTTCGTGTTCACGGTCTGCGACCAGGCGGCGGCCGAGCAATGCCCGTTCTGGCCCGGCCAGCCCATGACCGCCCACTGGGGACTGCCGGATCCGGCGGCGGTGGAGGGGAGTGAGGAGCAGAAGCGCAAGGCCTTCCGCGACACCCTCATGGTCATGCGCCGGCGCATCGAGATCTTCGCCAGCTTGCCGCTGGAAAAACTCGACAAGCTCGCAATTCAAAAGAAAATCAAAGAGATCGGCACCCAATGAAATCCGTACAAGCGCTGGGTGCCGAGTTCCTCGGCACGGCTTTCCTGTTGGCCGTGGTGGTGGGTTCCGGGATCATGGGGGAGCGCCTGGCCGGCGGGAACGGGGCCATCACCCTGTTGGTGAACTCCATCGCCACCGGCGCGGGCCTGGTGGCCTTGATCTCCACGTTCGCCCCCGTCTCCGGCGCCCACTTCAACCCGCTAGTCAGCATCATGATGAGCGTCCGGGGTGACCTGCCTTGGAAGGAGCTGCCGGGCTATATCGCCGCCCAGTTCGGCGGGGCCATCGTCGGGGTGCTGGTGACCCACGGCATGTTCGCTCTCCCGCTCTTCGAGACCGCCGGCAAGCCCCGGCCGGGGATGAACCTGATGTGGGCGGAGTTCGTCGCCACGCTCGGGCTGCTTATCGTCATCCACAAGACTTCACGCCATCGGGTCGAGGTGGTGCCGGCGGCGGTCGGTTGTTACATCACCGCCGGATACTGGTTCACCTCGTCCACCTCTTTCGCGAATCCGGCCGTCACGCTCGCCCGCGGCTTCACCGACACCTATACCGGCATCGCTCTCAGCGACGTGGCGGGGTTCTGGGCAGCCCAATCCCTGGCGCTGCTCAGCGTCGTGCTGGCACTGGCTTGGGTGAGGCGCCCCGAAAAGAGCGGAGCCTGAACCTGGCGGGCCGGCTGCGAGGCGGCGCCATCCACATCCCTTCGCGTGTTCATCTTCGCAATCCCCTCCCGTGCCACAGGTAGTACACGGCGGGGACCACGAGCAGGGCCAGCACGGTCACGCTCACCATGCCGCCGACCATGGGCGCCGCTATCCGGCGCATGACTTCGGAACCGGTGCCGCCACCCAGCATGATGGGCA
>DASSIS010000105.1:0-37851 GCA_035691665.1 Gammaproteobacteria bacterium
GAAGGCATCGAGAAGAAGCAGGAAGATTTCGCTGCTGAAGTGATGGCCCAGGCGCGCCGCGGGTAGGTGGCGGAACCACGAACGGCCATACAGGATGTATGGCCTGGGCTTTCAAGCGTAGCCGGATGCATAGCTTGAAAGGCCGCGACCCCCAGCGGAGCGGTTTACGGTACAATTCGACGGAATACCGGGGCCCCGCTTTGCGGGGCTCCGCGTAACTGGACCCCAGCGGAACCGGATCCCAAGACGCATGGCCAGCCACGCACCCGCCTACAAGCGCATCCTGCTGAAGCTCTCGGGCGAAGCCCTGATGGGCTCCGGCGATTACGGCATCGATCCCGCCGTCATCAAGCGCTTCGCCGGCGAGATCCGCGACGTGCGCGATGCGGGCGTGCAGGTGGGCCTCGTCATCGGCGGAGGCAACATCTTCCGCGGCGCCGGCCTCGCCCGCGCCGGCATGGATCGGGTCACCGCCGATCACATGGGCATGCTCGCCACCGTCATGAACGCGCTCGCCCTGCAGGACGCGCTGGAGCGCATGGGCGTGTACGTGCGCGTCATGTCCGGCATGAGCGTCAACGACGTGTGCGAGGACTACATCCGCCGCCGTGCCGTGCGCCACCTGGAGAAGGGTCGGGTCTGCGTCTTCGCCGCCGGTACCGGCAACCCGTTTTTCACCACCGACACCGCGGCGAGCCTGCGCGCCATCGAGATCGGCGCCGAGCTCCTCATCAAGGCCACCAAGGTGGATGGCGTGTATTCCGCCGACCCCAAGAAGGACCCCAAGGCGAAGCGCTACACGCACCTCACCTTCGACCAGGTGATCAACGACAAGCTCATGGTGATGGACGCCACGGCCATGGTGCTGTGCCGCGACAACAATATCCCCCTCAGGGTGTTCGACCTCTCCCGCGACGGCGACCTGATGCGCATCGTGCAGGGCGACGGCAGCGTCGGCACGCTGGTGGACAACGGAGAAAACAAATGATCGACAACGTCAAGAAATCCGCCACCGCACGCATGACGAAGAGCGCCGAGACGCTCAAGGACGCGCTCTCCAAGCTGCGTACCGGTCGCGCTAACACCGCCATGCTGGATCACCTGCGGGTGGAGTATTACGGTTCCCAGGTGCCGCTCAACCAGGTGGCGAGCGTGGCGCTGGGCGACAGCCGCACGCTCACCATCACCCCCTGGGAGAAACCCATGATCCAGGTGATCGAGAAGGCCATCATGACCTCCGATCTCGGCCTCATGCCGGCCACTGCGGGCAACATCATCCGCGTGCCCATGCCCGCGCTCACCGAGGAGCGCCGCAAGGAGATCATCAAGGTGGCGCGCCAGGAGGCCGAAGCCGCCCGGGTGGCGGTGCGCGGCGCGCGCCGCGATGCCAACACCGAGCTCAAGACCCTGCTCAAGGACCGCAAGGTCACCGAGGACGAGGAGCGCCGGGCCCAGGACGAAGTGCAGAAGCTCACCGACAAGCACATCGCCGACATCGACAAGATATTGGCCACCAAGGAAGCCGAGCTCCTCGAAGTCTAAGCGTGCCGGGCGCTTGCCCGGGACGCAGGTCCGCCCGAAGCAGCATGACCGAGAAAGACACTCTGCCGCAGCACATCGCCATCATCATGGATGGCAACGGCCGTTGGGCCAGGAAGCGCGGCTTGCCGCGCAACCTGGGTCACAAGGCAGGCCTCGATGCCGCCCGGCGCATCATCGAGCATTGCACCGAGAGCGGCGTCAAAGTGCTCACCCTGTTCACCTTCAGCAGCGAGAACTGGCAGCGGCCCGAGGGCGAGGTCAGCCGGCTCATGGAGCTGTTCCTGGGAGCGCTCGGCAAGGACGTGCGCGAGCTGCACGAGAACGGCATCCGGGTGCGCTTCGTCGGGGCGCGCCGGGCCTTCTCCGACAAGCTGCAGCGCGGCATGGCCGAGGCGGAAACGCTCACCGCCGCGAACCCGCGTATGCTGCTTAACATCGCCGTGGGCTACGGCGGGCGCTGGGACATCGTCGAGGCCGCGCGCGGTTTCGCCCGCCAAGTGGCCTCGGGCCAAGCGGGTCCGGATGAGCTGGACGAGCAGGCACTGGGCGCGGGCCTGGCCCTCGCCGGGTCACCGGACCCGGAGCTCTTCATCCGTACCGGTGGCGAGCGGCGCATCAGCAACTTCCTACTGTGGAACCTGGCCTACAGTGAGCTCTATTTCAGCGACGCGTTGTGGCCCGACTTCGATGCCGCGGCCCTGGATGAGGCGCTTGCCTGGTACGCGACCCGGCAACGCCGTTTCGGTCTGACGGGCGAGCAAGTGGAGAGAGAAAAAGGTGCTTAAGGTGCGCGTCATCACTGCCCTCGTCATCGCGCCCATCGTGATCGCGCTGATCTTCCTCGCACCCGGCTGGCTATTCGCCGCTGCGATGCTGTGCATGGCCCTGGTCGGCGCCTGGGAGTGGTCGGCCCTGGCCGGACGGCCGGCGCGCGCCGCGCGCATCGAGATGGTGGGGCTGTTCCTCGCCGTGGTCGTGCTGTTCGTGATGGTGCAACCCCGCAGCGCCTATCTCCAGGGCATGGCCGTCTATTGCAGCGTCGCGCTCGCCTGGTGGATCTTCAGCCTGGTCTGGATCGCGAAGCTGCGCACCGAGTTCAGCTTCCCAATCAAGACCTTCTGCGGCGTGCTGACGCTCCTGCCTTCGCTGGCGGCGGTGGTGGCCATCCGTGCCGTGAACCCCTGGTATCTGTTGATACTGCTGCTGCTGACCTCGGCGGCGGACATCGGCGCCTACTTCGCCGGCCGCGCCTTCGGGCGCCGCAAGCTCGCGCCGCTGGTGAGCCCGGGCAAGACCTGGGAGGGCGTGGTGGGCGGCGTGGCTCTCGTGGTGGTGGTGGCCGGCGTAGCCAGCTATTGGCTGCCGGTCGCCTGGTGGCTCTTCATCCCCGTCTGCATCGGCGTGGCCCTGCTGTCGGTGGTGGGGGATCTCTCGGAGAGCCTCTTCAAACGCCAGGCGGGGATCAAGGACAGCGGCAGCTTCTTCCCGGGGCACGGCGGGGTGCTCGACCGGGTGGACAGCCTCACCGCTGCCGCGCCGCTCTATTGGCTTGGCCTCTTGGGCCTGGGGCTCCTCTCGTGATCGGCGTCACCGTCCTGGGGTCCACCGGCAGCGTGGGCATCAACACCCTGGATGTGGTGGTGCGGCATCGCGACCGTTTCCGCATCGCGGCGCTCACCGCGCACCGGGACGTGGACGGGCTCTTCAAGCAGTGTCTCGAGCACCAGCCGCGTCTGGCGGTGATGGTCGAAGAGAAGGCCGCGCAACGCCTGCGTAACCTGGTGAAGGACAGCGGCCTCAAGACCGAAGTACGTTCCGGTGCCGCGGCGCTCAAGGAGGCGGCGGCCCTCGCGGAGGGCGGCTACGTGATGGCCGCCATCGTCGGCGCCGCCGGCCTCGAGGCGACGCTCGCCGCGGTGCATGCCGGCAAGCGCGTGTTGCTCGCCAACAAGGAAGCGCTGGTGATGGCCGGCAAGCTGTTCATGGATGCCGTGCGCGAGCGGGGCGCCGAGCTCCTGCCCATCGACAGCGAACACAACGCTGTGTTCCAGTGCATGCCCGGCGGCTATCGCCCGGGTGCCTGGCCGCGGGGTGTACGCCGTATCCTGCTAACCGCCTCCGGCGGTCCGTTCCGCGGCTGGCCCGTGGAGCGTCTCGCGGAGGTAACGCCGGCCGAGGCTTGTGCCCATCCCAACTGGAGCATGGGGCGCAAGATCTCGGTGGACTCCGCCACCATGATGAACAAGGGCCTGGAGGTGATCGAGGCCTGCTGGCTCTTCGACACCGGCCCCGAGCGCATCGAAGTGCTGGTGCATCCCCAGAGCGTGATCCATTCCATGGTGGAGTACGATGACGGCTCGGTGCTGGCGCAGCTCTCCAATCCCGACATGCGCACACCCATCGCCCACGGCCTCGCCTGGCCGGAGCGCCTCGACGCGGGCGTGGAACCCCTCGACATGTTGGCCCGCGGCAACCTGGATTTCGAACCGCCGGACCTCGAGTCCTTCCCCTGCCTCAGGCTCGCCATGCAGGCGGCGCAGTCGGGCGGGGGGGCGCCGGTAGTGCTCAATGCCGCCAACGAAGTGGCGGTGGCGGCGTTCCTGGCCGGGCGCCTGTCTTTCACCGGCATCGCCGAACTCGTGGATGCGATGCTGGAACAAACCCAGCCCGGGCCGGTCGATTCCCTGGAAGCGGTGCTGGCGCTGGACAAGCGCGTGCGTGCCGCCGCCGAGACCCGTCTCGCGGCCGCGGCCTAGAGGAGACCATGCAGATACTCATCAGCCTCCTGGCCTTCCTCGTCGCCATCGGCGTGCTGGTGACGGTGCACGAGTTCGGGCATTTCATCGTGGCCCGCCGCCTCGGCATCAAGGTGCTGCGTTTCTCGGTGGGCTTCGGTAAGCCCCTCTATACCTGGCATCGGCGCGGGGACGACACCGAGTATGTGGTCGCGGCCCTGCCGCTCGGCGGTTACGTGAAGATGGCGGATGAGCGGGAAGGGCAGGTGGCCGAGGTGGACCTACCACGGGCCTTCAACCGTCAGCCTATATATAAGCGTCTCCTAGTGGTGCTGGCGGGGCCGGTGTTCAACCTGGCGTTCGCGGTCCTGGCTTACTGGGTCATCTACATGGCCGGCATCCAGGGCATCAGACCCATCGTCGGCGACATCACGCCCGGGTCCCCGGCCGCGGTCGCGGGCTTCGAGCCCCGGGATCAGATCGTGTCGGTGGCGGGGGATGAGACCCACACTTGGGATGCGGCGGGCCTCGCCCTGTTCCAGGGGATCATGGACGGGCACAAGGTGCAGGTGGGCGTACAGCAGCCCGCGGGACCCGTGCGCCAGCTCACCCTCACGGTGACGGACACCAAGTCCCTCACCGCACCCGACCAGCTCCTGCCGGGCCTGGGCCTGACGGAATGGGACCCACCCATCCCTCCGCTCATCGGGCAACTCGAAGCAGGCGGGAGCGCCACGGCGTCTGGCCTCAAAGTCGGCGACCGCATCCTGGAGCTGGAGTGCAAGCCCCTGGCCAGTTGGCAGGACATGACCGCCGCCATCAGAGCTTCCGGCGGCAAGACCCTCGACCTCACCATCGAGCGCGCCGGGAAGCAGGAACCCCTGGCCTTGCACGTTGGGACCCAGACCAAGGACGGTGTTACCCAAGGACACATAGGAGCAGGACCGCAGATTCCCAAGGATTTCTATGCCGGTTTGCTGGCGGAACAACGGTATAATCCCCCCGCTGCCTTCTGGCAGGCGCTCAAGCGGACCGCCGACCTGGCTTGGCTGACCTTGGACGCCGCCTGGAACATGGTGCTCGGCAACGTGTCCTGGCGGAACATCAGCGGGCCCATCAACATAGCCCAGTATGCGGGCTATACCGCTGAGAGCGGCCTGGTGCCTTTCCTGGCGTTCCTCGCCATCGTGAGCATCAGCCTGGGAGTGTTGAACCTGCTTCCGGTCCCGGTACTGGACGGCGGGCATGTGTTGTATTTTGCGGCCGAGTTCGTCAAGGGTTCGCCGTTGTCGGAACGGGTGGAGGTCATGGGTCAGCGCGTGGGCATGGCGCTGCTCATGCTGCTCATGGGGTTCGCGGTCTACAACGATCTTGTGCGCGTATTCAGTTGAGGAGGATGTCGTTTGGGAAATTTGAAAGGCGCCGGGTTGTTCCTAGCCACCCTCCTGCTGCTGGTATCCGCTTCTGTCGCGCATGCTGATGCACCATTCGTAGTCAAGAAGTTCCAGCTGGAGGGGCTGCAGCGCATCTCCGACGGCACGCTCTACGACTACCTGCCCATCAACATCGGCGACACGGTCGACGATGCCCGCGTGCAGCAGGCCATCCGCGCACTGTACAAGACCGGCTTCTTCCGCGATGTGGAGCTGCGCCGCGACGGTGACACCCTCGTCATCGTGGTGAAGGAGCGTCCTTCCATCGCTCATTTCACGGTCACCGGCAACAAGCTCATCAAGTCCGACGACCTCAACAAGAACCTGACCAAGGCCGGCCTCACCGAGGGGCAGATCTTCAACAAGGTGACCCTGGATGGCCTGATCCAGGACCTCTACGACCAGTACTACAGCCACGGCCATTACGGCGTCACCATCAAGACCGACGTCACCGATGTCGGCGACAACCGCGTCGACGTGAGCGTGAAGATCTCGGAAGGCGTCACCGCCCGTATCCGTGCCATCAATGTGGTCGGCAATCATGCCTTCTCGGAAGTGGACCTGCAGGCCGTCTTCCAGCTCAAGGTCTCGAGCCTCTGGACCTACTTCGGCAGTTCCGACGAGTACGAGCGCGAGAAGCTGGTAGGCGATCTCGAGGCCCTGCGTTCCTTCTACATGGACCAGGGCTACGCCGACTTCAACATCGAATCAGCCCAGGTAGCGGTCTCACCCGACCACAACAGCGTCTATATTAACGTCGTCATCAGCGAGGGCAGTGTCTACAAGATCAAGGACACGAAGCTCGTAGGCGAATTCCCGGTGCCAGAGACGGAGTTGGAGCGCTACGTGCTCCTGCACCCGGGCGACACCTTCTCCCTGAAGAAGGCCACCGCGAGCGCGAACCTCATCCGTAAGCGACTCGGCGTCGTGGGTTATGCCTTCGCCCAGGTGAACCCGGTCCCAGACCTGGATAAGGACAACAAGCTCGTCGGTATCACCTTCCAGGTGGATCCGGGCGAGCGTACCTACGTGCGCCATATCAACTTCCAGGGCGCCAGCGGCACCGACGACGAGGTCTACCGTCGCGAGATGCGCCAGTTCGAGGGGACCTGGCTCTCCAACCTGGACATGGAGCGCTCCCGTATCCGGCTGCAGCGACTGCCCTGGGTGGAGGACGTGTCCGTCAAGACCGACAAGGTCCCGGGCACCAACAACCAGGTGGATCTGGACTACACCGTCAAGGAGCGCCCACCGGGCACAGCGAACGTCGGCATCGGTTACGGCAGCTCTTCGGGTCTCGTGCTCAACGGCCAGATCATCAACGCCAACTTCCTCGGTACCGGCGACCGGGTAACCATCGACGCGAACCATACGACCATCGGCCACAGCTATGACTTCAGCTTCACCGACCCGTATTGGACGGTGGACGGTGTGAGCCGCAGCTGGAGCCTGTTCCAGAGCCGGACGTCGGCGTTCACCATCAACACCTCGCCGCTCAGCACCAACTCCTATGGTGGCGGCCTGAACTACAACATTCCGCTCACGGAATACAGCGCCTGGGGTGTCGGCGGCACGTTCACCCACAGCCAGTTGTATTCGACGCTGGGCACGTCCCAGAGCTACCTGGATTTCATCACCAACCCGAAGAACGGCACCGTCTTCTACAACCTGGGTGTCTGCGGCTCCGCCCAGAACCCGTTCGTGTGCGAGTTCCCGGCGCTGCGCTACAACACCTTCGAGGCCAACTTCAGCTACATCCACGACACGGAGAACCGGGTGGTGTTCCCGACCTCCGGGACCCGCGGCGTGCTGAGCCTGACCGCGGCGGTGCCGGGCGGCGACCTGCGCTACGCGGTGTTGAGCTACCAGCAGTACGCCTTCCTGCCGCTGCCCAAGGGCTTCATCTACGCCCTGAACGGTGAGGTGGCTTACGGCGCGCCCTACGGCGCGACTTCGCCATTCCCGCCGTTCAAGAACTTCTACGCCGGCGGTCCGGACAACGTACGTGGCTGGCAGGCAGCCACCCTAGGTCCGCTCGATGTCAGGACCGGCTTGCCGGTGGGCGGTCGCGAGCTCCTGTACGCCCAGAACGAGTTCGTGCTGCCATCCTTCAGCAAGCAAGATCAGGCCGAAGGCACCTACAGCGCCTCGAGCCGGTTCGCGTTCTTCATCGACGCCGGCAACGTGTTCGCCTTCCCGGGAGACTTCCGGGTCCGAGACCTGCGGGCCTCGTGGGGTCTCGCCGCTACCTTCCTGACACCCCTCGGCGCCATGAAATTCAGTTATGCTTTCCCGATGAATCCCAAGCCGGGTGACCGGACGGAACGCTTCCAGTTCACCCTGGGTGCTTATTACTAATCTTCTAGGAGCATGTCGTGAGCAGAAAATTACTCCTCATCGCCCTGGCGTCCGCCGCTATCGCGCTGAGTGCCGTCCAGGTGCAGGCCGCCGACCTCAAGATCGGCGTGGTCAACATGGCGAACCTGCTGCAGAAGTCGCCCCAAGCCCAGAACGCCCAGACGGAGATGGCGAAGAAGTTCGACACCCGCAAGAAGGATCTGGTGGCCGAGCAGGACAAGATCAAGAACCTGCAGGACAACCTGAACAAGAACGGCGCCGTGATGAGCGCGAGCCAGTTGCAGGACAACCAGGCCCAGCTCGACGAACTACAGCGCGATTTCAGCCGCAAGCAAAGCGACTACATGGACGACGTGAACATGGAGCGCAACGCGGCACTGAGCAAGCTGCAGCAGGACGTGCTCAAGGCCGTGCAGGAGTTCGCCCAGTCACAGAAGTACAGCCTGATCGTGGGCGAGGGCGTGTTCTACGCCGACCCCGCGGTGGACGTCACCGATCAGGTGCTCGCGCAGATGCAGAAAGACTACAAGGCCGCGAGCCCGTCCAGCGGCAACTGAAGCGCACATGGGGGCGGGATACACGCTGGCTGAACTGGCGGCCCGCTGCGGAGGAGAAGTGCGGGGCGACGGCGGTGCGCGCATCGACCGCGTCGCCACCATCCAGAACGCCGGACCCGGCAGCATCGCGTTCCTGGCGAACCCCCATTACCGAAAGTTCCTGGCCACGACCCGCGCCAGCGCGCTGATCCTCTCGGCGACAGATGCCGAAGGCTGCACGCTTCCGGCGCTCGTCACCTCCAATCCCTACCTGATGTACGCGCGCGTGGCGGCGCTGCTCGCGCCGGAACCGCCGGCGCGGCGCGGCGTGCATCCCGCCGCCCACGTGGACCCGAAGGCGCAGCTCGCCGCCGATGCCTGGGTGGGGCCTGGCGCGGTGGTGGAGGCGGGTGCCGAGATCGGCGCGCGCGCCAGCATCGGACCGAACTGCGTGGTCATGGCGGGCGCCAAGGTCGGCGAGGACAGCCGCCTGGTGGCGTCCGTGACCCTCTGCCATGGAGTCGAGATCGGCAGGCGCGGGTTGCTGCACCCGGGCGCGGTGATCGGCGCCGACGGTTTCGGCATCGCGCGCGACAAGGCTGGCTGGGTCAAGGTGCCCCAGCTCGGCTCGGTCAAGGTCGGGGACGACGTGGAGATCGGCGCCAACACCACGGTGGACCGCGGCGCGCTCGAAGACACGGTCATCGAAGACGGCGTGAAGCTCGACAACCAGATCCAGGTGGCCCACAACGTGCGTATCGGTGCGCACACGGCGATAGCCGGCTGCACCGCCATCGCCGGCAGCGCCGTCATCGGCAAGCGTTGTATGATTGCCGGCGGGGTCGGGGTTACCGGGCACATCGAGATCTGCGACGACGTCACGGTGACCGCCATGACCCTGGTGAGCCATTCGATTACCGAGCCGGGCGTCTATTCGGGTAGCCTGCCTATGGACGCCACAGCGCAATGGCGCAAGAACAGTGTGCGATTCCGGCAGCTCGATTCCCTCGCGCGCCGGGTCGCGGATATGGAAAAGAAACTCAAGGATTAAGCCATGTCGCAGCAGCCGTTCCTCGATATCCACGCCATCATGCGGCAGCTGCCGCACCGTTATCCGTTCCTGCTCGTGGACCGGGTGCTGGAGTGCAAGCCGGGCGAGTCGCTGGTGGCGCTCAAGAACGTCACCATCAACGAGCCGTTCTTCCCAGGTCACTTCCCCCATCATCCGGTGATGCCGGGCGTGCTGATCCTGGAAGCCATGGCCCAGGCCACCGGCCTCCTGGCTTTCGCCAGCCTCGGGCATCCCCCGACCAAGGACGAGCTCTATTACTTCGTAGGCATCGACAATGCGCGCTTCCGCGAACCCGTGGAGCCTGGCGACCAGCTGATCTTCCGGGTGCGGGTGCTCGCCAGCAAGCGCGGCGTGTGGAAGTTCGCCGGCACCGCCGAGGTGGAGGGCCGCGTGGCGGCCGAGGCCGAGCTCATGTGCGCGGCCCGGAAGATGGATTGAGCGTGGCGGGTATCGATCCCAGGGCGGTGATCGATCCGACGGCGAAACTCGCCCCGGATGTGAGCGTCGGCCCCTACAGCGTCATCGGTCCGGACGTGCACATCGGCGCCGGCACCGTCATCGGCCCACACGTGGTGATCCAGGGCCCGACCCGCATCGGGCGCGACAACCGCATCCATCCCTTCGCTTCCTTGGGGGGAGCGCCGCAGGACAAGAAGTACGCCGGCGAGCCCACGCTGCTCGAGATCGGCGACCGCAACGACATCTTCGAGTTCGTCACCTTCAACCGCGGCACGTCCCAGGACAAGGGCACCACGCGCGTCGGCAACGACAACTGGTTGATGGCCTACGTGCACCTGGCCCACGACTGCATCCTGGGCGACAACATCATCATGGCCAACAACGCCACCCTGGCAGGCCACGTCACCATCGAGGATTGGGCCATCCTCGGTGGCTTCACCAAGGTGCACCAATTCGTACGCATCGGCGCCCACAGCTTCACGGGCATGAACGTGGACATCACCCGCGACGTGCCGCCCTACGTGATGGTCTCCGGCACGCCCGCCGAGCCCCACGGCATCAACAGCGAGGGCCTGAAGCGGCGCGAGTTCAGCGCCGAGCAGATCCGCAACATCAAGAACGCCTACCGCGTCCTGTACCGCTCCGAACTGCGCCTGGAGGAGGCCATCGCCCAGCTGCGCGAGCTCGGCGCCTCGCAGCCTGAAGTCGCGCAGATGGTGAAGTTCCTGGAGCAGAGCGAACGCAGCATCACCCGCTGACCGGAAGGGCCATAATGCGCATCGGCATCGTCGCGGGGGAGACATCGGGCGACATCCTGGGTGCGGGCCTGATACGCGCGCTGCGCGAGCGGCTGCCGCAGGCGCGTTTCGAGGGCGTCGCCGGCCCCGAGATGCAGGCCGCCGGCTGCGAAGCCCTCTATCCCGCCGAGACCCTCGCCGTCATGGGCCTCTCCGAAGTGCTCGCGCACCTGCCGCGGCTGCTGTCGGTGCGC
This sequence comes from Gammaproteobacteria bacterium, assembly GCA_035691665.1. Taxonomy (GTDB): domain Bacteria; phylum Pseudomonadota; class Gammaproteobacteria; order Natronospirales; family REEB76; genus DASUBN01. Next base: position 11,127 of record DASSIS010000105.1, read on the forward strand.
CGCCATCTCGTGCGGCATTTCCGCGCCGACCCACCGGACGTGTTCATCGGCATCGACTCCCCGGACTTCAACCTGGGGTTGGAGAAGACCCTGCGCCGGTCGGGTATCCCCACCGTGCACTACGTGAGCCCCTCCATCTGGGCCTGGCGCCCCAAGCGCGTGTTCAAGGTAGGTCATGCGGCCGACCTCACCCTCGCCATCCTGCCCTTCGAGCCGCCGCTCTACGCCAAGCACGGCTTCAAGGCGGTGTTCGTGGGTCATCCCCTGGCGGACGCGATCCCGGACCACGTGGACCGGGTGAAGCTCCGCAGCGAGCTGCACCTGCCGGAGGACGGCGCCGTGGTGGCGCTCCTGCCGGGCAGCCGCGGCACGGAAGTGGACCGGCTCGGCAAGCTGTTCCTGGACACGGCCCAGTGGCTCGCGGCGCAGAAGCCGGGCCTGCGCTTCGCGATCCCGGCGGCGACGCCGAAGCTCAACGAGCTCCTGAAGCGGCAGATACGCATGTATGCCCCGGACTTGGCCCTGACCCTGGTGGAGGGCCATTCGCGCGACGTGCTCGGCGCGGCGGACGCGGTACTGCTCGCCTCGGGCACCGCGGCGCTGGAAGCCATGCTGATCCAATGCCCCATGGTGGTGGCCTACAAGCTCTCCAACCTGAGCTACGCCTTCATCCGCGCCTTCGATCTCCTCAAGATCCCCTACGTCTCCCTGCCCAACCTGCTGGCGGCACGGCGGCTGGTGCCGGAGTTCCTGCAATACGACGCGAGCCCGGCCGCCATGGGCGCGGAGCTCTTGAAGCTCCTGGAGGATCCCGCGGTGCGCGGGGAGCAGCTCGGGGGCCTCGGTGCTCTCACCCACATGCTGCGCCGGGGCGCGGACCAGCGTGCCGCGGAGGCCGTGCTGGGGTTGCTGGAATCCCGCGGCGCGGTCCGGAGTTAGAATGGCGGCGACTACCGGGCCTCAAGGCATGCGCATGCAGTGGGACGAGAGCGAAGACGCCGCGAGCATCGCGGGCGTGGATGAAGCGGGACGCGGCCCCCTGGCGGGGCCGGTGGCCGCCGCCGCCGTGATCCTCGATCCCGCGCGTCCCATCCCGGGCCTCAAGGACTCCAAGCAACTCAGCGCCGGCCAGCGGGAGGCGCTCGCCGCCGAGATCCGTGCCCGTTCCCTCGCCTGGGCCGTGGCCTGGGCGGACCACGAGGAAATCGACCGCTTGAACATCCTGCAGGCAAGCCTCCTCGCCATGGCCCGGGCCGTGGCGGCGCTCACGCCCCAGCCGGCGCGGGTGCTGGTGGACGGCAACCGCCGTCCCGCCATGCCCATGCCCGTGACCGCCGTGGTGAAGGGCGATGCCATGGTACCTGCCATCAGCGCCGCCTCCATCCTCGCCAAAGTGGAGCGGGATGCGGCCATGCAGCGGCTCGACCTACTCTATCCGGACTATGGCTTCGCCCTGCACAAGGGTTACCCCACCGCCGTGCATCTCGCGGCCTTGGAGCGGCACGGAGCCTCCCCCGTGCATCGCAAGACCTTCGGGCCGGTGCAGCGCTGCCTGCAGAAGAGGACCGGCTCATGAGACCGGGCTTCGTGCACCTCAGGCTGCACACCGAATACTCCCTAGCGGACAGCGTCATCCGGGTGCCGGACCTGATGCGCGCGGTGCGCGCCCAGGGCATGCCCGCGGTGGCGCTCTCGGACCAGGGCAACCTCTTCGCGCTCATCAAGTTCTACGAGGAGGCGGAGGAGGCGGGCATCAAGCCCATCGTAGGGACGGACCTGCGCATCCGCGACGGCGACAACGGCGAGACCGCGCTCATCACCCTCTACTGCTGCGACCACCAGGGCTATCTCAACCTCTCGGCGCTCATCACCCGCAGCTACCTGGAAGGGCAGAAGCGCGGCGAGCCCGTGCTGGAGCGGGAGTGGTTCGCGGGCAAGACTGAGGGGCTCATCGCGCTGTCCGGCGGCAAGGAGGGGGACGTGGGCCGTGCCCTGCTGGCGGGCCGCGCCGCGGAGGCCCGCACCCGCCTGGCCGCCTGGCGCAAGCTCTTCCCGGAGCGGTATTACCTGGAGCTGCAGCGCACCGGCCGTCCGCTTGAGAACGAATACCTGGAGGCGGTCGTGGACCTCGCCGCCGCCGAGGGCGTGCCGGTGGTGGCCACCAACGACGTGCGCTTCCTGCAGCGCGACGAGTTCGAGGCCCATGAGGCCCGGGTGTGCATCCAGGAAGGCCGGGTGCTGGACGACCCGCGCCGGCCGCGCCATTACAGCGAGCAGCAATACCTGAAGAGCGCGGCGGAGATGGCCGAGCTCTTCGCGGACCTGCCGGAAGCGCTCGAGAACTCGGTGGAGATCGCCAGGCGCTGCAACCTGCACCTGGAGCTCGGCAAGAACTATCTGCCGGCCTTCCCGGTGCCGGAAGGCCACACCACCGAGAGCTTCCTGCAGTCAGAGGCGGAGCGGGGCCTCAAGGCGCGCCTGGAGAAGATCCTCGCCAGGGCCGGTGCCCAGCGCGAGGCGCGGGAGCAGCAGTACCGCGAGCGTCTCGCCCTCGAGATCCGCGTCATCGCCGGCATGGGCTTCCCGGGTTACTTCCTCATCGTGGCTGACTTCATCCGGTGGGCCCGGGAGCATGGGGTGCCGGTGGGGCCGGGCCGTGGCTCGGGCGCCGGCTCGCTGGTGGCGTATTCCCTCGGCATCACCGACCTCGATCCCATCGAGCACGACCTCCTGTTCGAGCGCTTCCTCAACCCCGAGCGCGTGTCCATGCCCGACTTCGACGTGGACTTCTGCATGGAAGGCCGCGACCGGGTGATCGACTACGTGTCGGAGAAGTACGGCGCGAGCCGCGTCTCCCAGATCATCACCTACGGCAGCATGGCGGCGCGCGCGGTGGTGCGCGACGTGGGCCGGGTGCTGGGCCATCCCTACGGCTACGTGGACAAGATCGCCAAGCTGATCCCCATGGAACTGGAGATCACCCTCGATAAGGCGCTGGCGGACGTGGCGGAGCTCGCGCAGCTGTACGAGTCCGACGACGAGCTGCACGCGCTCATCGACCTCGCCAAACGCCTGGAAGGCCTGGCGCGCAACGCCGGCAAACACGCGGGCGGCGTGGTGATCGCACCCACGGAGCTCACCGACTTCACGCCGCTCTACTGCGAAGCGGGCGGCCACCACCCGGTGACGCAGCTGGACAAGGACGACGTGGAGGCCGTGGGCCTCGTGAAGTTCGACTTCCTGGGCCTGCGCACCCTCACCATCATCGACCGGGCGGTGCGCATCATCAACGCCGAGCGCGCCAAGCTCGGCGAGCCGCCGCTGGACATCGGCGCCTTGCCCATGGACGATGTCGCGACCTACAGTCTGCTGAAGCGTTGCCAGACCACCGCGGTGTTCCAGCTGGAATCCCGCGGCATGCGCGACCTCATCCGGCGCCTGCAGCCGGACCGCTTCGAGGACATTGTGGCGGTGAACGCGCTGTTCCGCCCCGGGCCGCTGCAGTCGGGCATGGTGGACGACTTCATCAACCGCAAGCACGGCAAGCAGAAGGTCGACTACCCGCACCCCAAGCTCGAGCCGATCCTCCGGCCCACCTACGGCGTGATCCTGTACCAGGAGCAGGTGATGCAGATCGCCCAGGTGCTCGCCGGCTACACGCTCGGCGGCGCCGATCTCCTGCGTCGCGCCATGGGCAAGAAGAAGCCGGAGGAGATGGCGAAGCAGCGCAGCATCTTCACCGACGGCGCCATCAAGAACGGCGTGGACGGCCGGCTCGCTACCTTCATCTTCGACCTGATGGAGAAGTTCGCGGGTTACGGCTTCAACAAGTCCCATTCCGCGGCCTACGCCTTGCTCTCCTACCAGACCGCCTGGCTCAAGGCCCATTACCCGGCGGCCTTCATGGCGGCGGTCCTGTCCTCGGACATGGATCACACCGACAACGTGGTGACCTTCATCCACGAGTGCCGGCAGATGGAGCTCACCATTCTGCCGCCTGACATCAACGGTTCCGACTATAGGTTCACCCTGGCCGACGACGAGACCATCCGCTATGGACTCGGCGCCATCAAGGGCGTCGGCTTCGCGGCCATCGAAGGCGTGTTGGTGGAGCGCAGCGCCAACGGCCTCTTCAAGGATCTCGAGGACGTGTGCCGGCGTATCGACCTGCAGAAGGTGAACAAGCGGGTGCTGGAGGCCATGATCCGTGCCGGCGCCATGGACCGCCTCGGTCCCAACCGCGCCACGCTCATGGCGCAGCTGCCCGACGCCCTCGCCATGGCCCAGCAGCACACCCGCGCGAGCGAGGCGGGGCAGAACGACATGTTCGGCCTCGCTGCTGCGGCATCGGCCGTCGAGAAGGCCGCCGCGCCGGCGAAGGTCTTGCCGGACTGGGACGAGGACGAGCGCCTGCGGGGCGAGAACGAGACCCTGGGCCTCTATCTCACGGGTCACCCCATCAACCGCTACAAGCGCGAGCTCGACGCGGTGACGAGCGACCCCCTGGGCGAGCTCGCCAGCGAATCGCCGCCGCCGGAGCACAACGGCGAGCGCGCCTACACGCCGCCGCGCGCCGTGACCATCGCGGGCCTGTTGCTCGGCATCCGCAAGAAGGGCAACCGGGTGATCCTGACCCTCGATGACAACACCGGCCGCATGGAAGTGGTGTTCTTCGAGGACGGCTTCGGCAAGTACAAGGGCATCGCCCTCAAGGACCGCATCCTGGTGGTGGAGGGCAACTGCAGCTTCGACAGCTTCAACAACAACTGGCGCATCAACAAGGTCAGGGACATGTACGACATGGACGCCTTGCGGGAACGCCGGGTGAACCGCCTGGACATCGTCTGGGACACGGCCACGGCGCCGCCGGATTTCGCCGGGCGCCTGAAGGAGCTCCTCAAGCCCCACCTGGGCGGGCGCTGCACCGTCTGGGTGCATTTCCGGGGTGACAGCGGCAAGGCCCCTGTCTCCCTGGGCGAGGGCTGGCGGGTGCACCCCGCCGAGGGCCTGCTCCGGCGCCTGGAGGGTTGGATAGGCTCGGACAAAGTCACGCTGGGGTACGCGCCGCGGCCCATGAGCCGGCCCGCGGAAGCGGTGGGTGCTTAAGTCAAGGTTTTCAGGGGCTTGTCCCCCGACCGCCCAACCGGTAACGTTTACTGTCTCTTGGGACAATTATTAAAGAATGAATCTCAACTTTCTCGAATTCGAGCAGCCCATCGCCGAACTGGAAGCGAAGATCGAAGAACTGCGCTTCGTGGGCGATGAGTCTGCCGTCAGCATCACCGATGAGATCGAGCGCCTGCAGGCCAAGAGCCGCGCGCTCACCGAGAACATCTTCGCCAACCTGTCAGCCTGGCAGGTGGCCCAGCTGGCGCGCCATCCCCAGCGGCCCTACACCTTGGACTACGTGCAGCGCCTGTTCACCGACTTCGAGGAACTGAAGGGCGACCGGTCCTACGCCGACGACCCGGCCATCGTCTGCGGCGTGGCGCGTTTCGACGGCAAGCCGGTGGCCGTCATCGGCCAGCAGAAGGGCCGCGACACCAAGGAGAAGATCCGCCGCAACTTCGGCATGCCCCGCCCCGAGGGTTACCGCAAGGCGCTGCGCATCATGAAGCTGGCGGAGCGCTTCCGCCTGCCCATCTTCACCTTCATCGACACCCCCGGCGCCTATCCCGGCGTCGGCGCCGAGGAACGGGGCCAGAGCGAGGCCATCGCCCGCAACCTGTTCGAGATGTCCACCTTGCGGGTGCCCATCATCTGCACCGTGGTGGGCGAGGGCGGCTCCGGCGGCGCGCTCGCCATCGGCGTGGGTGATCGGGTGCTCATGCTGCAGTACAGCATCTACTCCGTGATCTCACCGGAGGGCTGCGCCTCCATCCTTTGGAAGAGCGCCGACAAGGCTTCGGATGCGGCGGAAGCCATGGGCATCACCGCCGAGCGCTTGAAGTCGCTGGGTCTCATCGACGGCGTGCTCAAGGAGCCTTTGGGCGGCGCACACCGGGACATGGACACTATGGCCCTCACCATCAAGAAGGCGCTCCTGGACAACCTGGCGCGGCTGGAGCGCCTGTCCGTCGACGAGCTCGTGGAAGCCCGCTACAAGCGCTTCACTTCTTTCGGCAGCTTCAAGGAATAGCCTCGCAGGCTATTCCCGTGGCTTTCTCGCCCGACAACCTGATCCAGATCCTGCGCGGCCTCCCGGCCGCGCGGCGCTATTGGGTGGCCTTGAGCGGCGGGCTCGATTCCATGGTGCTGCTCACGGCCCTGGCGGTGGAGCGGGGCGGATTGCCCGGCGAGCTCAAGGCCCTGCACGTGAACCACGGCCTCAATCCCAAGGCGGACGCATGGCAGCGCCATTGTGAGACCGCCTGCGCATCCCTCCGTATCCCGCTGGAGGCAAGGCGCGTGGTGGTGCGGCCCGGCGCGGGCGAGAGCCTGGAGGCCGTGGCCCGGGAACGGCGCTACGCCGCCTTCCGGGAGCTCTTGGGAGCGGACGATCTCCTGCTCCTGGCCCAGCATGAGGACGATCAGTTGGAGACCTTCCTGCTGCAGGCCCTGCGCGGCGCCGGCGTGCGCGGCCTCGCCGCCATGCCCGAGACCGCGAACTTCGCGGGGCTCAAGCTGGCAAGGCCACTGCTGAGCTATGGCCGGGCAGAACTGGAAACCTGGGCACGGCAGCAGGACCTCCACTGGGTGGAGGATCCCAGCAACGCGGACACCGGTTTCGATCGCAATTATCTGCGCCATGAGGTGTTGCCACGCCTCAAGCAGCGCTGGCCCGCGGCCGCCGAGACCGTCTCCCGCAGCGCCCGGTTCGCCGCCGAGGCGGACGAGCTATTGAAGGAGCTGGCCGCGGAAGATGCCGCCCGTTTCCGGGCTGGTGAGACCCTGCCTCTCAAGGCCTTGCAGGAGCTCTCCGCGCCCCGGGCCCGTAACCTCCTACGTCATTGGGTCCATGCGCGCGGCCTGCCCTTGCCGCCGGCCCAGAAGCTGGAACAGATCCTGCGCCAGGCCGAGGCCCGTGCGGACCGGAACCCCTGCATCGATTGGGAAGGGGCCGAGGTGCGGCGCTATCGCCAGCGTCTCTATGCCCTGCCGCCGGTGCCGGAAGCCCCCGAGGGTTTCAGCTTGAGGCCCGGCATCGCCCACGACCTGGGGCCGGGCCTGGGCGTGCTCAAGCTCGTGCCCGCCGCCGGCGAAGGCCTGCGGGCCAGTCTCTGCGGCCCCCAGGGGCTCGCTATCGCCTTCCGCCAGGGTGGGGAGAGCTGCCAGCCCGCCGGCCGCGCCCATGAGCGGCCCCTCAAGAAATGGCTGCAGGAGCTGCACGTGGTGCCCTGGCTCCGGGACCGGCTGCCACTGGTGCAGGGCGAGCGTGGGCTATTGGCGGTGGGGGGGCTATTCGTCTGCGAACCGCATGCGGCGCGTCCCGGCGAGCCGGGTTTGCGCATCGAATGGCTCGAGCACCCGCCGCTGCGTTGAAGAATCCGCGTTTCTCCGCGAGAATCCGCGCCTGCGGCGGATCGCACTTTTGAAAACCGGTCGCTTCTGATAATCTGTGTTCCCGATTCCGCAGCGCCGTCCCGGCGCCGCATCGGGAGTTCCAGATGACCCAATTCGTTTTCGTGACCGGCGGCGTCGTTTCCTCGTTGGGGAAAGGCATCGCCTCCGCCTCCTTGGGCGCCATCCTCGAAGCCCGTGGCCTCAAGGTCACCATGGTGAAGCTGGATCCCTATATCAACGTGGACCCGGGCACCATGAGCCCCTTCCAGCACGGCGAGGTGTTCGTCACCGACGACGGCGCCGAGACCGACCTCGACCTCGGCCATTACGAGCGTTTCGTGCGCACCCGCATGCGCAAGAGAAACAACTTCACCACCGGCCGCATCTACGAGAACGTGATCCGCAAGGAGCGCCGCGGCGACTACCTGGGCGGCACGGTGCAGGTGATCCCCCACATCACCGACGAGATCAAGCGCTGCATCCGCGAGGGCGCGGGCGACGCCGACGTGTGCCTGGTGGAGATCGGCGGCACCGTGGGCGACATCGAATCGCTGCCGTTCCTGGAGGCCATCCGCCAGATGGGCATCGAGATGGGCCGCAGCGGTAAGTGCGTCTACATGCACCTCACCCTGGTGCCCTACATCCCCACCTCCGGCGAGACCAAGACCAAGCCCACCCAGCATTCGGTGAAGGAGCTGCGCTCCATCGGCATCCAGCCGGACATCCTCCTGTGCCGCGCCGCCGCGGAGCTGCCCCAGGACGCGCGCCGCAAGATCGCGCTGTTCACCAACGTGGAGGAGCGCGCGGTCATCTCCGCGCCGGACGTGGACGACATCTACAAGATCCCCCTGGTGCTGCACGAGCAGGGCCTGGATGACATCGTGGTGGATCACCTGCGCATCAACGCCCGTTCCGCCAGCCTCTCCGAGTGGCGCAAGGTGGTGGAAGCCCGCGCCAACCCCGAAGCCACGGTGAACGTGGCCATGGTGGGCAAGTACGTGAACCTGGTGGACGCCTACATGTCGCTCAACGAGGCGCTGCGCCACGCCGGCATCCACACCCGCACCCAGGTGAAGATCCATTACCTCGATTCCGAGGAGATCGCCAAGAACGGCACCGGCGCGCTGCGCGGCATGGAGGCGATCCTGGTGCCCGGAGGCTTCGGCGAGCGCGGCATCGAGGGCAAGATCGCGGCTGCAGCCTACGCCCGCGAGAACAATGTCCCCTACCTCGGCCTCTGTCTCGGCCTGCAGGTGGCGGTGATCGAGTTCGCGCGCGATGCCGTGGGTCTCAAGGGCGCCCACAGCACCGAGTTCGAGCGCAACACACCGCATCCCGTCATCGGCCTCATCACCGAGTGGCAGGACCGCAGCGGCAACCTGGAGAAGCGCAGCGAGAAATCCGACCTCGGCGGGACCATGCGTCTCGGCGCCCAGGAATGCCTGCTGAAGGCCGGCACCCTGGCCCACAAACTGTATGCCGCCGACAAGGTCATGGAGCGCCACCGTCACCGCTTCGAGTTCAACAACAACTACCTGGAGCAGCTCGAGAAGAAAGGCATGGTGTTCTCCGGCCGCTCCGTGGACGGCCTCGTCGAGATGGTGGAGCTGCCGAATCATCCCTTCTTCGTCGCCTCCCAGTTCCATCCGGAGTTCACCTCGACCCCGCGCGATGGCCATCCGCTGTTCACGGGCTTCGTGAAGGCGGCGCGGGCCTATGCGGCGGCAGGCCACACCCTCAAGGCGGCCCGGGCATGAAGCTCTGCGGCTTCGAGGCCGGGATCGACAAGCCTTTCTTCCTCATCGCGGGCCCCGACACCCTGGAGAGCGAACAGCTCTCCCTGGACGTGGCCGGCCATCTCAAGGAAGTCACCGGCAAGCTCGGCATCCCGTACATATTCAAAGGGTCCTTCGACAAGGCCAATCGCACCTCGGGCAAGAGCTACCGGGGGCCGGGCATGGAGGAGGGCCTCAGCATCCTCGCCAAGGTGCGAAGCCAAGTCGGCGTGCCGGTGCTCACCGACGTGCACGAGGACACGGACATCGAGGCGGTGGCCAAGGTGGTGGACGTGATCCAGACCCCGGCCTTCCTCTGCCGCCAGACCAACTTCATCCAGCGCGCCGCCAAGGCGGGCAAGCCCGTCAACATCAAGAAGGGGCAGTTCCTCTCCCCCTGGGAGATGCAGAACGTGGTGGACAAGGCCCAAGCCACCGGCAACAAGCAGATCCTGGTGTGCGAGCGCGGCTTCTCCTTCGGCTACAACAACCTGGTGGTGGACATGCGCGGCCTCGCGGTCATGCGCCGCACCGGCTGCCCGGTGGTGTTCGACGCCACCCATTCGGTGCAGCTGCCGGGCGGGCAGGGCGGCAGCTCCGGCGGCCAGCGGGAGCACATCTCCGTGCTGGCCCGCGCCGCGGTAGGCGCCGGCGTCGCCGGCGTGTTCATGGAGACCCATCCGGACCCGGACAAGGCGCTCTGCGACGGACCCAACTCCTGGAAGCTCGCCAACATGGCGGCCTTGCTCGAGACGCTGAAGGAACTGGACACGGCGGCCAAGCGCCGTCCTTTCGCCGAAGACCGGCTGTGACAAGAACCCCCTGACGAAGGACAAGAAGACCATGGCCAAGATCGAAGACATCCGCGCCCGAGAGATCCTGGATTCCCGCGGCAACCCCACGGTGGAAGCCGACGTGCTGCTGGACGACGGCAACTGGGGCCGCGCCGCGGTCCCCTCGGGCGCTTCCACCGGCAGCCGCGAGGCGGTGGAACTGCGCGACGGCGACAAGAAGCGCTACGGCGGCAAGGGCGTGCTGAAGGCCGTGGCCAACGTGCAGGGCGTGATCCGCAAGAAGCTCAAGGGCCAGAAGATCGACGACCAGGCCAGGCTCGACAGGCTGCTGATCGAGTTGGACGGCACCGAGAACAAGTCGCGCCTGGGCGCGAACGCCATCCTGGCGGTGTCGCTCGCCGCCGCGCGGGCCGCGGCCAACCGCAAGGACGTGCCGCTGTTCCAGCACCTCGGCGGCGGCAAGGCCGTGAGCCTGCCGGTGCCGATGATGAACATCATCAATGGCGGCGCCCACGCCGACAACAACGTGGACATCCAGGAGTTCATGATCATCCCCTCGGGCGCGCCGGACTTCGCCGAGGCGCTGCGCTACGGCGCCGAGGTGTTCCACACCCTGAAGAAGGTGCTGCACGAGCGCGGCCTCGCCACCTCCGTGGGCGACGAGGGCGGTTTCGCCCCGGACCTGCCTTCCAACGAGGCGGCGCTCATGGCCATCATGGAGGCCATCGAGCGCGCCGGCTACAAGCCGGGCAAGGACATCCACCTGGGCCTGGACGCGGCCAGCACCGAGTTCTACAAGGACGGCCGCTACCACCTGGAATCGGAGCACCGCCAGTACAGCTCCGGCGAGTTCGCGGATTACCTCGCGGGTCTCGTCAAGCGCTTCCCCATCGTCAGCATCGAGGACGGCATGGCGGAGAACGACTGGCAGGGCTGGAAGATCCTCACCGACAAGCTCGGCAAGAGCGTGCAGCTCGTGGGCGACGACGTGTTCGTCACCAACTCCAGGATCCTGAAGGAAGGCATCCAGAAGGGCGTGGCCAACTCCATCCTCATCAAGGTGAACCAGATCGGCACCCTCACCGAGACCCTGGACGCCATCGACACGGCCGTGAAGGCGGGCTACACCGCCGTGGTGTCGCACCGCTCCGGCGAGACCGAGGACCACACCATCGCGGACATCGCCGTGGGCAGCAAGGCCACCCAGATCAAGACCGGTTCCCTGTCGCGCTCCGACCGCCTGGCGAAATACAACCAGCTGCTGCGCATCCAGGAGACCCTGGGCGCCAAGGCGCGTTACCACGGCACCCGGGCCTTCCCGGCGGGCGTGAAGCTCACGTGAAGCTGCCGCGCGACATCGGCTGGGGACGGCTCGTGCCGCTCATCCTGCTGCTGTTGCTCGCGCTGCTGCAGTACCAGCTCTGGTTCGGCGTCGGCAGCGTGCCGGACGCCATGCGCCTGAAGAGCCAGGCGGACGCCCAGGCGACCGAGAACGCCGCGCTGGTGAAACGCAACGCCGCCCTGGAGGCGGAAGTGGCGGACCTGAAGCAGGGCCAGGCGGCCATCGAGGAGCGGGCCCGTACCGAGCTCGGCATGGTGAAGAAAGGCGAGACCTTCTACCAGATCGTGCAGGCGCCGTCGCCTGCCGCGAAACCCTGAAGGAGCGCGCATGACGCGGTATTGGGCGGTGATCCCCGCCGCCGGCAGCGGGGCGCGCATGGGCGGCTCCATCCCCAAGCAGTACCTATCGCTCGCCGGCCACACCGTCATCGAGCACGTGCTCGGCATCCTCGAAGCCGAGCCCCAGGTGGCCGGCATCACCGTGGCGGTGGCCGCGGACGACCCCTACTGGCAACGCTACCTGCTCAGCCCGCGCAGCAAGCCGGTGCGCATCGCCAGCGGCGGCGACACCCGGGCCCATTCGGTGCTCAACTCGCTCATGACCCTGCGCGACGAGCTCAAGGACGACGACTGGGTGCTGGTGCACGACGCGGCGCGTCCCTGCCTGCACCCCCGCGACCTGTCGCTGATCATCCAGATGTTCGGCAACGATCCCGTGGGCGGCATCCTCGCACGGCGCGTGCCCGACACCCTCAAGCGCGTCGACGACCAGCAGCACGTGACCGCCACCCTGGACCGGGGCGACGTGTGGCGTGCCTTCACGCCGCAGATGTTCCGCTACCGCCTGCTCATGGACGCCCTGGAGGCGGCCATCCGCTCCGGCGACCCGCCCACCGATGAGGCCTCCGCCATGGAGCGCCAGAAGCACGAGGTGCGCGTGCTGGAGGGCCGCAGCGACAACATCAAGATCACCCGCCCGGATGACGTGGCCTTGGCCGAGGCCATCCTGGCTCACCGCGCAGGAGCACGCGTATGAGAGTGGGGCATGGCTACGACGTGCATGCCTTCGCCCCCGGCGACCACGTGATGCTGGGCGGCGTGCGCATCCCCCACGGGAAAGCCATCCGCGCCCATTCCGACGGCGACGTGCTGCTGCACGCCCTCTGCGACGCGCTGCTGGGCGCCGCGGCCCTGGGGGACATCGGCCGGCATTTCCCGGACAGCAACGAACTCTGGCGCGGCGCCGACAGCCGCCTGCTGCTCAAGGAAGTGCTGAAGCTCCTGGCCCGCCGCGACCTGAAGCCCCTGCAGGTGGACGCCACGGTCATCGCCGAAGCCCCGAAGCTCGCGCCCTATGTGGGGGCCATGCGCGCCAACATCGCCGCGGACTTAGGGATACCTGAAGACTGCGTCAACGTCAAAGCCACCACCAGCGAGGGCCTGGGATACATCGGCCGCGGCGAAGGCATCGCGGCCCATGCCGTCGCGCTGGTGGGTCACGCCGCCGATTCGGCCTGAGCCCATGCATCCGGGTCTCCCTGCCTGGGCCCTGGCCCACGGCCCCGTCACGGCGCGCGGCCGACTGAAACTCACGCCCGAGGATTTCCGGGTGGACGAGGTGCTGGGTTTCGAGGCCGACGGCGAGGGGCCCCATGCCCTGCTCAAGGTGCAGAAGCGCGGCGCCAACACCCGTTGGGTGGCGGCGGAGCTGGCGCGGCTCGCGGGCCTCCCGCCCCGGGACGTGGGCTACGCGGGCCTGAAGGACCGGCACGCGGTCACGGTGCAGCATTTCACCGTGCCCATCGAAGGCCGGCCGGAACCGGACTGGAAAGCCGTCGTCTCCGACGAATATAAGGTGCTCGCAGCGGCACGCCACCGGCGCAAGCTCAAGATCGGCTCCCTCGAGGGCAACCGCTTCCGCATCGCCCTCAAGGAACTCAGCGTCCCCGCTGAATCGCTGCTCCCCAAGCTCGAAGCCATCGCCGCACGCGGCGTGCCCAACTACTTCGGCGCCCAGCGCTTCGGCCGCGACGGCGCCAACATCCAGAAGGCCGAGGCCATGCTCGTGGGAGGCCGCCGCATCTTCGACAGGCGCCTGCGCAGCCTCTTGCTCTCCAGCGCCCGCAGCCTGCTGTTCAACGATCTCCTCTCGGCCCGGGTCGCCGCCGGCGATTGGGACGGGCTCCTACCCGGCGAAGTGCTGATGCTCGACGGCAGCCGCAGCGTGTTCAAGAGCGAAGCCGGGGATGCGGACCTCCTGCGGCGCCTCGCCGAGGCCGATGTGCACCCCACCGGTCCTCTCTGGGGCCGGGGTGAACTCGCCAGTGCCGGTGCGGCGCGCCAGTTGGAGGAGACGGTCGCGGCGCCGCATCAGGCCTTGATACAGGGTCTCGCCAAGGCGGGTGTGGACATGGCACGACGCGCCCTGCGCCTGCCGGTGCGGGAATTGGCCTGGGAGCTGCCGGAACCCCATACTTTGGTCTTGAGTTTCTTCCTGCCGGCCGGCGCCTATGCCACCACCGTGCTGCGGGAGCTGATTGAGTCTGCTGAAGTTGTTGAAGATACGGAAGAAGCGGAATAGCAAGGATGCGGTGCAGGGATGCACCGCACGCGAATCAAGCACATGAGTGCTTGATTCGTCGGGTGAGCGGCACTGCCGCGAGCGCCCCTACAGGATGTAGGGGCTGGGCTTTCTGCGCAGCGGGAGGCGGAGCAGAAAGCGAGTCCGGGCATGTACCGGACTCGCCGAGTCTGAAAAATCCTGGGATGGATTTTTCAGATCCGAAATGGAGCGTCGACGTAACCGATGTGGAGGAAGGTGATGCTCAAGAAAATTGAACACGACGGTATACTAGAAGTACGTCTTGAGCGCCCGCCCGCCAACGCCCTGAACCATGCGCTGGTGAAGGAGCTGCGCGCCGCCATCGAAGCAGCGCCGGGCACCGGTGCCAAGGCCATCGTGCTCTCGGGTTCCCCTGGCATGTACAGCGGCGGCCTGGATGTGCCGGAGCTGCTCGGCTATGACCGAGCGACCATGGCCCGCTTCTGGCAGGATTTCTTCGAGCTCCTCGAGAGCATCGCGCTCTCGTCCATCCCCGTGGCGGCGGCCATCACCGGCCATAGCCCGGCGGGCGGGGCGGTGCTCGCCATCTTCTGCGACACCCGCATCGCCGCCCAGGGCAAGTTCAAGATCGGTCTCAACGAAGTGCAGGTGGGTCTGCCGGTGCCGCGGGTGATCCTGGCTGCCCTGACCCGCCTCGTGGGACAGCGCCACGCGGAGCGCCTCGCGGTGCGGGGCCTCCTGCTCTCGCCCGAAGAGGCCCTCGCGGCCGGCCTCGTGGACCAGCTCACGGCGCCGGAGGAGGTGGTGTCTACGGCGCTCGCCTGGTGCCGGGAGATCATCAAGCTGCCGCCGTCCGCCATGGGCATCACCCGCCGGGCGCTACGGGCCGACTTCAAGGCCCTGTTCCAAGCGCTCTCGGAAGGCACCCGGGAGGAGATGACGGCGGTATGGTTCAGCGAGGAACCGCAGCGGGTGCTGCATGCCCTGGTGGCGCAACTGAACGCGAAGAAGAAGTGAACTAAGAGCGGCCTATTAGCACATACAGCGCGCCTGATCCGCCATCCACGGGGCGTGCGGAGCAGAACGCGAGCACGTCCTTGTGCTGGCGCAGCCAGCCGCCCAGCTTCTGCTTGATCACCGGTCCCTTGGGGCCGGACCCCAGGCCCTTGCCGTGGATGATGCGCACGCAGCGGAAGTTGCGCTGCCGGGCCTCGTGGAGGAATCCCGCCACCGCCGTCCGGGCATCCTCGCTGCGCAGGCCGTGCAGGTCCAGTTCCGCCCGGGTGCTGAACTGGCCGCGCCGGAGCTTGCGCATCAGGGCATGCTGCACCCCGGTGCGGGCGTACCAGAGTTCCTCGCCGGTGAAGGCATCGGTGTCCTGCAGGTCGAGCCTGAGGCTCTCCTCCAGCACCGCGCGCTTCTCGGCATCGGAGAAGCGCGCCCGCGGCAGGGGCTTGGCACGCTTGGACGCCGCCTGCTTCTTCGCCTTGAGCGGTTTCGCGCCAGCCACCGATTTGCGGAACAGCTCGCGCTCTTCGTCGCTGATGATCTGCTTGCGGTTCACGGCGGCGATGGTCAGGGATGGGGATTTTTACAGTATGCTTAGCATACATAGATGTGGGGATGCCGGTGCGGATATTGGTGAGCAACGACGACGGCTGCCATGCTGAGGGTCTGCGTTGCCTGGCCGAGACCCTGCGGGGTTTCGCCACGGTGACGGTGGTGGCCCCGGACCGCAACCGCAGCGGCGCCAGCAATTCCCTGACCCTGGACGCTCCCCTGAGGCTGCGCCGCGAGGAGCCGGGCGTCATCTGCGTGGACGGCACCCCCACCGACTGCGTGCACCTCGCCATCACCGGGCTCCTGGACGAGGCCCCGGACATGGTGGTCTCCGGCATCAATAACGGCGCCAACCTGGGAGACGACGTGCTCTATTCCGGCACCGTGGCCGCGGCCATGGAGGGCCGCTTCCTGGGTTTCCCGGCGGTGGCCGTCTCCCTCGTGACCGATTCCCCGCGCCATTACGCCACCGCGGCGCGCTTCACCGGGGATCTGGTGAGACGGCTCGTATCCCATCCGCTGCCGGCGGACACCATCCTCAACGTGAACGTGCCGGACCGTCCCTGGGATGAGATCGAGGCCGTGGAAGCCACGCGCCTGGGCCACCGGCACCGCTCGGAGCCCGTCACCCGGCTCACCGATCCTCGCGGCCGGCCCATCTATTGGATCGGGCCGCCGGGCGCGGAGCAGGATGCGGGCCCGGGCACGGACTTCAACGCCGTGAAGCGCGGCTGCATCTCGGTGACGCCCATCCAGATCGACCTCACCCGCTACACGGCCCTCGACAACCTCTCCCAGTGGCTGCAGGGGATCTCGCTCGCATGAGCGCCGGCCCCACCCGCGGCATCGGCATGACCTCGGCGCGCACCCGCGACCGGCTGGTGGCGCGCCTCAAGGAGCAGGGGATACGCGATCCCGTGGTGCTGAACCTGATCCGTTCGACGCCCAGACACCTGTTCGTGGACGAGGCGCTCGCCACCCGCGCCTACGAGGACACGGCCCTGCCCATCGGCCTCGGGCAGACCATCTCCCAGCCCTACGTGGTGGCGCGCATGACCGAGGCGCTCATGGCCGCTGGCCCCCTGGAGACGGTGCTGGAGGTGGGCACCGGCTGCGGCTACCAGACCGCGATCCTCGCCGCCCTGGCGAAGCGGGTCTACAGCGCCGAGCGGCTCGGGGCCCTGTCGCAGCGCGCGCGGCAGACGCTCGCCGAGATCGGCATCCGCAACGTCTTCTTCCGCCATGCGGACGGCGGCTGGGGCTGGCCGCAGCATGCGCCCTACGACGGCATCATGGTGACCGCCGCACCGGAGGAGGTGCCGCCGGCGCTCAAGGAGCAGCTCGCGGTGGGCGGGCGCATGCTCATACCCGTGGGGCCCCAGGGCCGCCAGGAGCTGCTCCTGATCACCCGCCGCGAAGCGGAGCGTTACGACCGGGAAGTGATCGAGCACGTGAGCTTCGTGCCCCTGCTCGGGGGCCTCGAGTGAGACGCTGTCTCGCGTCCTGCCTCGTGCTCCTGCTCGCCGGCTGCGCCGGCGCGCTGCAGTGGTCTCCGCAGCAGGATGGCGGCGCCGTGGAGCCGGCGCCCGCGTCCTACGTGGTGCAGAAGGGCGACGACGTGTACGCCATCGCCTTCCGCTACGGCCTCGATTACCACGACCTCGCGGCTTGGAATCATCTCAACCGCGGCTACCTCATCCATCCCGGCGACAGGCTGGTCCTGGCCGCGCCCGCTGGGAGCCTGCATCGCGCGCCGGCGCCCGCTCCCGTGGCGGCGAGCCGCGCGGTGGTGAGCGCCCCGCCGCCCGCGGGCAATACCCCCTGGGGCTGGCCTGTCACGGGCCAGGTGGTGCGCCTGTTCCACGCGGACAGCCCGCTGGCCAAGGGCATCGACATCACCGCCTCGCGCGGCACGGACGTCCTGGCCGCCGCGACCGGCAAGGTGGTGTATGCCGGCAGCGGCATCATCGGCTACGGCAAGCTCATCATCATCAAGAACAGCGAGAGTTTCCTGTCCGCCTACGCGGACAACGACGAGATCCTGGTGCGGGAAGGCGACAGCGTGCGCCTGGGTGACCGCATCGCGACCATGGGCCTGGGCCGCGACGGGCGGCCCCTGCTGCACTTCGAGATACGCTACGACGGTAAACCCGTCGACCCGTTGGGGTATCTGCCGAAACGGTGACTTGCCAGGAGGCGCGCTTCCTAGCAAGATTGGGGGTGATGGTGTCCCTCCGATCCTACCGGAATCATGGGTAACGGCCTGAATCGCAGCGGCGAAACCGAGAAGGAAGAAGATCTCCTGCTCGAATCCGAGCCCGAGGCTGCGCCCCCGGTCGAGGAACTGCTCGCCGAGGAGGAGGCCGATACCGCGCTCGCCGAGGCGGAAGAGGAGGAGGCCGAGGAGGAATCCGCGGCCGATGCCAAGGAGCAGGGCGCGCCGGACTTCGGCGACGCGCAGCTCGACGCCACCCGCATCTATCTCTCCGAGATCGGCTATTCGCCGCTGCTCTCCGCCGAGGAAGAGGTCTACTACGGCCGCCTCGCGCTGCGCGGCGACGAATCCGCGCGCCGGCGCATGATCGAGAGCAACCTGCGGCTCGTGGTCAAGATCGCCCGCAAGTACATCAACCGCGGCCTGCCGCTCCTCGACCTCATCGAGGAAGGCAACCTGGGGCTGATCCACGCGGTGGAGAAGTTCGACCCGGAGCGCGGCTTCCGCTTCTCCACCTATGCCACCTGGTGGATCCGCCAGACCATCGAGCGGGCCATCATGAACCAGACCCGCACCATCCGCCTGCCGATCCACGTCATCAAGGAACTGAACCTCTACCTGCGCGCCGCCCGCAAGCTCTCCAACCAGCTGGACCGGGATGCCACCGCGGAGGAGATCGCGGCGCTCATGGACAAGACGCCGGAGGAGGTGAAGCGCATCCTGGGTCTGAACGAGCGCGTGGCTTCGGTGGATTCGCCCATCAACCGCGACGGCGACCGGCTGCTGCTGGACGCCATCCCCGACGAGAACAACACCGACCCCTCGCGCATGCTGCAGGACGCGGACATGCAGACGATCATCGAGAAATGGCTGTCGAGACTCAATGACAAGCAGCGCCAGGTGGTGGAGCAGCGTTTCGGTCTCAACGGCCAGGAGAAAGGCACCCTGGAGGACGTGGGCAACGCCATCGGCGTGACCCGGGAGCGGGTGCGGCAGATACAGATGGACGCGCTGAAGCGGCTGCGGCAGATACTCGAAGCCGAAGGCCTCTCTGAAGAGTCTTTGTTCGAGTAGACCTCGCGCCACCCCTCCGTCATACCGGCGAAAGCCGGGCGAGCCGCATGCGGCGAGCGACCGCGCAGGGAGCGCGGGCGGGCCTGCGGTCGGAGCAGGGAAGCGCAGACCGGGAGCTGGCCGTCCAGGCCAGCCAGCTTCTTCTCCGTCATACCGGCGAAAGCCGGTATCCAGTTCCAGATGGGTTCTCCATCCATATTTCTCTCTCCTTGGAGAAAGAACGGCATCCCTGCCGAAGATGGTTTCGCTCCCTCCCGGGAGCGAGCCCCTTTCTTTGGGCGCAAAGAAAGGGGCGAAAGAAACGCTCTCCGGAGCGCGGCCCGCCGAAACGGCGGGTGGCCCTGCGCTTCTCGCTCTCGGCAGAGCCGCGCTCACGGCACATCCATGTGCCTTCGCGCGGGTGCGGCCCTCCCTGGGCCGCACCCCTGCGGGCTGCCTTTGCTCGCTGCGATGCTCGGCCCGCGCTACGGGTGGGGAGAGAAGACGGAGAGTTGAGAGTGAGTTCTTCCCACCCCCTTGGATACCGGCGAGCACTGGAGCGAGCAAGGAATAGCCCCGTCAGGGGGCGAAGCCATGGGTGAGCGGCGACAGCCGCGAACGCGAGACATGGATGTCGAGCTGGATTGGCGCCAGGGATGGGAGGCGGCCTCCGCAAGCGCCATGGCGATTCCCCCTTTCTTTTCGTCCCTTTTCTTTGGGCGTGCAAAGAAAAGGGACCCGTCTGCGGCGCGGAAGCCGCCCTCTTGATTAACCTCTTGAGGAACAGGGCGAAAGACCGCCCGGTCAGATCATGAGCAGTGCGGCGACCACTTTCCGGTCCTCGCTCAAGAGGATGTTGTAGGTGCGGCAGGCCGCCGCCGTGTCCATCATCTCCACCCCGATGCCCTTCGCGCCGAGCTTGGCCATGAGCTCCCCCGGCAGGAAACGCTGGGTGGCGCCGGTGCCGATGATCAGGATCTCGGGCGCCAAGGCCAAGGCCGCGTCCAGGTGCGCGGCCGTGAGTTCCTCGAAGCGCTGGGGTGGCCAGTCCTTCACCAGCCGGTCCGGGGCCACGATGAAGCTTTGGGTGAGCAACTCGTCGCTGACGTTGATGCGGCCCGGGGCATAGGCGCGGATCACCTTGGTGTCCCGGCTCAGGTTGTCTTTGGCGATCTTCATATCCATAGCCTACGGTACGCGGCATAATGCCCACAAGTTAACGCCAGTCGTGCCCATGCCCTGCAGCCTCTTCATCCCGGATTTCAAGCGTTGCTTCGTCGCGACCGGCGAGCCGCGCCTCCCGGCCTTGGAGCGGCTGGTCGCGCGCGCCGCCCGCCATAAAACGTCATCCGCGGCAGAATTCCTGGCGCCGTTCTTCGGGCTGTCGCCTGAGCAGATCGCGCCGGCACCGTTCATGCACCTGGGTGATTCCGGGAAGTCCGACCGCGCCTATCGGTTGTGCGCGGATTTCGTGCACCTGGCAGCAGACCGGGACCAATTGGTATTCATGCCAGGATCCCTGCTCGAGGCTCTGCCCGAGGAGTTGGCGGGCCTGGCGACGACCTTCAATTCCCTCTTTGGTGCCGAGGGATGGTCCCTGGAGTTGATGCCCCAGGGCCGGACCTATCTGCGCTGCCCCGGCCCGCTCGATGTGATCACGACCGAACTGGATGCAATGTCAGGGCAGCCGGTATTCGACCACATGCCCAGCGGTTCCGATGCTGCGCGGCTGAAGCAGCTCATGAACGAGAGCCAGATGCTGTTTCACACCCACCCAGTGAACCGCGCCCGGGAGGAGGTAGCGCGTCCGCTCATCAATAGTCTATGGCTCTGGGGCGGCGGCATGCTGCCAGCGAAGGCTGGGGCCAGCCCGATGAGGGTATTTAGCGATCTTCCCTTGGTCCGAGGATTGGCAGCATGGGCCGGCAAGGACACTGGAATTCCGAATCGAAATGTAATCTGGGAGCCTGGTGATTTCTTCGCATTGGGTCTCAACGATCCCCGGACTTTAAATAGGGATTGGTTCGGGCCTTTATTGCAAGGTTTGCAGCACGGCAATATCGAGCATCTTCAGCTCTATCTTGGCGGCCTAGGTAGTTTTGAACTAGGTACCGCCGAATCCCATAGGTTTTGGCGTCGCGGCAAACCGTTGGTATACCCATGAATGCTCGCCATATCGAACGCCGCGCGCCGGGGGATGGCTCCGGTCTGCCCGGGGAGCTGCATCCCTTGCTGCGTCGCATCTATGGGGCGCGTGGCATCGCCACCCAGGCGGAGCTCGACCTGGCCTTGGGGAGCCTCGCGGACTATCGGGCCCTGGGGGGCATGGAGCAGGCCATCGATCTTCTGGCGGCATGCCTCAGCGCCCAGCAGCGCATCCTGGTGGTGGGGGATTTCGACGCCGACGGCGCCACCAGCTCGGCGCTCCTGGTGCGGGCCCTGCGCCGCTTCGGCGCGGAACACGCGGATTACCTCGTGCCCAACCGCTTCGAGTACGGCTACGGGCTCACGCCCGAGATCGTGGCCCTCGCCGCCGAGCGCAAGCCCGATCTCATCATCACCGTGGACAACGGCATCTCCAGTCATGCGGGCGTCGGCGCCGCGAAAGAGCGGGGCATCGCCGTCTTGGTGACGGACCACCATCTCCCCGGCGCCACGCTTCCGGCGGCGGACGCCATCCTCAATCCCAACCTCAAGGAAGATACCTTCCCCAGCAAGCACCTGGCTGGCGTCGGCGTGGTGTTCTATCTCCTCATGGCGCTGCGCGCGCGGCTGCGGGAGTCCGGCTGGTTCACGCAGCGCGGCATCCCGGAGCCGAACCTGGCGGAGTACCTGGACATCGTGGCCTTAGGCACCGTGGCGGACATGGTGCAGCTCGACCGCAACAACCGGGTGCTGGTGGCGGAGGGCCTGCGCCGCATCCGCGCCGGCCGCTGCATCCCCGGCATCGTGGCGCTCATGGAGGTGGGCAAACGGGACTTGCGGCGTCTCACCGCCAGCGATCTGGGTTTCACCGTGGCGCCGCGGCTCAACGCCGCCGGCCGCCTCACGGACATGTCCCTGGGCATCGAGTGCCTGCTCACGGACGATCCGGCCCGCGCGCAGCAGCTGGCGGTGCGCCTGGACGAACTCAACCGCGAGCGGCGGGACATCGAGATCAAGATGCGCGAGGAAGCCTTCGCCGTCCTGGCGCATCTCGATTTCAGTGAAGACGATCCGTCACTGCCGGTGGGCGTCTGTCTCTTCAATCCGGATTGGCACCAGGGCGTGGTGGGCTTGGTGGCTTCGAAAGTGAAGGACAAGCTGCAACGGCCGGTGATCGCCTTCGCCCGCTCCGAGGATGGCAGCCTCAAGGGCTCGGGCCGCTCCGTGCGGGGCATGCATATCCGCGACGCCTTGGAAGCGGTCTCCACCCGCCACCCGGGCCTCATCGGCAAGTTCGGCGGCCATGCCATGGCGGCGGGTCTCAGCCTCGAGGAAGCGCGGTTCACGGAGTTCCGGGAGGCCTTCGACGTCGAGGCCCGCCGCTGGCTGAGCCGGGACGACCTGGCGGGTGTCCTGCACACCGACGGCGAGCTGGAACGGGAGTTCATGACCCTGGAATGCGCCGAGCTCCTGCGTAGCGCCGGCCCCTGGGGCCAGGGCTTCCCCGAGCCCCTGTTCGACGGCGAGTTCCGGCTCCTGGAACGGCGCGTGGTGGGCACGGGGCACTTGAAGCTGGTGCTGGAGCATCCGGGCGCGGGCCTGCGCTGCGAGGCCATCGCCTTCGGCGAGACCGGCGAGCACATCCCGGTGGACTGCCGGCAGGTGCGCATCGCTTACCGGCCCGACGTGAACGAATACCGCGGTGAGCGAAAGCTTCAATTGCTAGTCGAATACATCGAACCCATAGGCTAACCGCCTTAAAAACCGAGCGAGGCAAGGCGCCCGGCGGCGAGGAACCGGAGTGTACTTTGGGTGTACATGAGGGTTCGCCGCATGCGGCGAACGGGCGGACAGGATGTTCGCCCTGGAAACGCGAGCGGAGCTGGATGCGTAGCGAGGGGGCAATACATGAGGCGCCGCCGCAGCCGGTTTTAAGACGGTTTGTAGTAAAATGCGCAACTTATGGAAATCAATCCGATACGAAACAAGATCTCTGACCTCCAGGGGCGCGCGACCGCCCTGAGGGGGTATCTTTGAATACGACTCTAAGCGCGAACGCCTCCAAGAAGTAGATCGCGAGCTGGAGAACCCCAAGGTCTGGGACAAACCGGAACGCGCCCAGGAACTGGGCCGCGAACGGGCGCGCCTGCACGAGGTGGTGACCCTGCTGGACAAGCTCAGTAGCGGCTTGAACGATTCCGGCGAGTTGCTGGAGATGCTGGCGGAGGAGGGCGACGAGTCCGGCGTGGGCAGCGTCGCCGCCGACGTGGAGCGCATGGAGCAGCAGGTGGCGGACATGGAGTTCCGCCGCATGTTCTCCGGCGAGATGGACTCCCACAACGCCTTCCTCGACATCCAGGCCGGTTCCGGCGGCACCGAGGCCCAGGACTGGGCCGAGATGCTGCTGCGCATGTACCTGCGCTGGGGCGAGCGCCGCGGCTTCAAGACCGAGCTCGTGGAGGCCTCCGCCGGCGAAGTGGCCGGCATCAAGAGCGCCACCATCCGCTACGAGGGGCCCTATGCCTACGGCTGGCTGCGCACCGAGACCGGCGTGCACCGCCTGGTGCGCAAGTCGCCCTTCGATTCCAACGCTCGGCGCCACACCTCGTTCACCGCAGTGTTCGTCTCGCCGGAAGTGGACGATGAGATCGAGATCGAGATCAACCCGGCTGACCTCAGGGTGGACACCTACCGCTCACAGGGCGCCGGCGGCCAGCACGTCAACAAGACCGACTCCGCCATCCGCATCACCCACCTCCCCACCGGCATCGTGGTGGCCTGCCAGAGCGAGCGCTCCCAGCACAAGAACCGCGCCACCGCCATGAAGATGCTGAAGGCCAAGATGTACGAGATGGAGATGCAGAAGCGGCGCGAGGAGCAGCAGAAGCTGGAGGACAGCAAGGCGGACATCGGCTGGGGCAGCCAGATCCGTTCCTACGTCCTGGACCAGTCCCGCATCAAGGATCTGCGCACCGGTTATGAGACCGGCGATCCGCAGAAAGTCCTCGATGGCGCGCTAGACCCATTTATTGAAGCATCCTTGAAACAAGGTTTATAAAACGTTCTTGTACTATCTGGAGAAACGAGAGATTTTGGCCTCTGGCTAGGCGCGGGAGGCGAGCGCCCGGAGCGTACTTTTGGGGTACGTGAGGAGCGCGAGCCGGACCGCAACGACGCCAGAGGGCAAAAGATCCGTTTCGGGGACTGACATGACAGACCAACAAGACGAAAACTCACTGATCCAGCAACGCAAGGAGAAGCTTGCGAAGTTGAGAGAAAAAGGCCAGGCCTTCCCCAATGGTGTGCATCGAGACGCCCTGGCGGCGGACCTGCATGGGCTCTACGGCCATCGTAGCGGCGAATCGCTCGAACAGGAGAAGGTGCGGGTGAAGGTGGCGGGCCGCATGATGGGCAAGCGCATCATGGGCAAGGCGAGCTTCGCCCACATCCAGGACAGCTCCGGCCGCCTGCAGCTCTTCCTGCAGAAGGACGCGGTGGGGGAGGAGGTCTACGAGGCCTTCAAGACCTGGGACCTGGGCGACATCGTGGCCGCCGAGGGCGAGATGTTCAAGACCAAGACCGGCGAGCTGTCGGTGAAGGCAGACAAGGCCCGGCTCATCTCCAAGTCGCTGCTGCCGCTGCCGGAGAAGTTCCACGGTCTCGCCGACACCGAGACCCGTTACCGCCAGCGCTACCTCGACCTCATCATGAACCCGGAGTCGGCGGAAGTCTTCCGCACCCGCACCCGCATCGTGCAGCACGTGCGCGACTTCATGAACGCCTTAGGGTATCTCGAAGTCGAGACGCCCATGATGCAGCCCATCCCCGGCGGCGCCGTGGCCCGACCCTTCATCACCCATCACAACACCCTGGACATGCAGCTCTACCTGCGCATCGCGCCGGAGCTGTATCTCAAGCGCCTGGTGGTAGGCGGCTTCGAACGGGTGTTCGAGATCAACCGCAACTTCCGCAACGAAGGGGTATCCACGCGCCACAATCCCGAGTTCACCATGATCGAGTTCTACCAGGCCTACGCCACCTACGTGGACCTCATGGACTTGACCGAGAGCCTGCTGCGCAGCCTCACCACGGCCCTGAAGGGCGGTACCCAGCTGAGCTATCAGGGCGAGACCTACGACTTCGGTCCCGCCTTCAAGCGCTGGACCGTGGAAGACGCCATCGTCGAGACCAACAAGCTGGAGCGGTCAAAGGTCCGCGATCCCGCCTACCTGCATCACTACTGCACCCAGCACAAGATCCCCGTGAAACCCTCCTGGGGCGCCGGCAAGCTGCAGTTCACGATCTTCGAACACACCGTGGAAGCGAACCTCAAGCAGCCCACCTTCATCACCGACTACCCGGTGGAGGTCTCGCCCCTGTCCCGCAAGAAGGACAGCGACCCCTTCCTGGTGGACCGCTTCGAGTTCTACGTGGGTGGCCGCGAGCTCGCCAACGGCTTCTCGGAGCTGAACGACCCGGAGGACCAGGCGGAGCGCTTCAAGGCCCAGGTGGCGGAGAAGGATGCCGGCGACCAGGAGGCCATGTTCTACGACGCCGACTACGTGCGGGCCCTGGAATACGGCATGCCCCCCACGGCGGGCGAGGGCATCGGCATCGACCGCCTGGTCATGCTGTTCACGGATTCCCCCTCCATCCGCGACGTGATCCTGTTTCCCCTGATGCGGCCGGAGTAGAGATTGACCGCGGCTTATACAGAAGTTCTCAGCTTCTTAAAAACATCTCACGATGAATTTCAGGTATTAGCCGAAGAAATAAAATTTAACGGTTCAGATACGCTTCATAGGAGTTGCGTATCTTTGTATGGATCAATTCTTGAATTGACCACATCATTTGTGATTTTGACTGATAAGGGCCTTCTTACAGGAGCCTCTGTATTAGTAAGATCAATTCTCGAGGCTTATGTAGACCTTGAGAATTTGACTAGGGATAAGTCGTATTTGAGAGATATGGAAGTGTCTTTTGCAGCTGAGTGGCTAAAAATTCTCAATGAGGCTGCCCACGGTAAGAATCCATATCTTGGAAAGCTTTCCGAGGTGCCAGATTTGGCAGAGGCGATACAAAAATGGGAAAAAAAGAAAGCTGAATTAGAGTCACAGGGTGGACGTGCTCTAAGGCATCTAGAGAAATTTCAAAAAGCGAATTTGGAAAACGAATACAGATCTGTATATAACGACCTTTGTTCGAAAGCTCATAACAATCTACGAGCGCTTTTCGATCGGCATTCTGAAATGGGAGAAGATGATTTCTCCATTACTTATTACAAAATACCTGAAGAAGCAGATAATGCTCTTACAGTGGGGATTGTCACGGAAATACTTATGAGAGCTACACTAACGCTCCATAGTTATTTTGATAGTTCGGTTTTAAATCGAGTTAAAACGCGCCGCCAAGAATTGGACAAACTTCGTGGCGACTGAAATTCGTCACGGGCATTCCCGTCTGAATCAAGCGACAGAGATCCTCGGCAGCATCCTTGCCGAGACCCGTTCTCCTGCCGACCATCTGATAGATCAATACTTCCGCGCCCATCGTCAGATGGGCTCCAAGGACCGGGCCTTCGCCGCCGAGACCGTCTACGGGTGCCTGCGCCGCAAGGCGGAGCTGGAAGCCCTGGCCGCGCCCGTCCTGCCCGCGAACCTCTCCGACGAGCGCCGCATCCAGTGGCTGGTGGGCACCTATCTATTGAAGCATTCCGGCTGGAGCGCCCGGGCCCTGGCGGAGGCGGGCTTTCCGGGGGATGCGGACGCCCTCGTGA
>DASSIS010000106.1:0-10761 GCA_035691665.1 Gammaproteobacteria bacterium
CTGGGACATGAGGCGCGCCTGCAGGCCCATGTGCTGGTCGCCCATCTCGCCCTCGATCTCGGCCTTGGGCGTGAGCGCCGCCACCGAGTCCACCACCACCACGTCCACCGCGGCGGAGCGCACCAGCATGTCGGCGATCTCCAGCGCCTGTTCGCCGGTGTCGGGCTGCGAGATCAGCAGGTCTTCCACCTTCACGCCGAGCTTGGCGGCGTACTGGGGGTCGAGCGCATGCTCCGCGTCGATGAATGCGGCGGTGCCGCCCTTCTTCTGGATCTCGGCGATCACCTGCAGGGTGAGCGTGGTCTTGCCCGAGGACTCCGGCCCGTAGATCTCCACCACGCGGCCGCGCGGCAGGCCGCCGACGCCGAGCGCGAGGTCGAGGGTGAGGGAGCCCGTGGAGACCACTTCGAATTCGCGGGTGGCGGCGTGATCGCCGAGGCGCATCACGGAACCCTTGCCGAACTGCTTCTCGATCTGGCCGAGCGCGGCGGCCAGGGCTTTCTTGCGGTTGTCGTCCATCGGAACCACCTTCAGGATCGCGTTCATGGTCATTATCCTTCTGTTGCCATTATTCCACAGTTGATTCAGAGCAGTGAGCCTTGCCTCCCGAGCGCACAGCGCGCGAGCGGCGTGTAGCGCACGCCGGCGGCCAGGGTCTCGGAACGCATCAATACGAACTCGCGCACTTCCCAGGGGATGCGCACCGCCGCGGGCAGCGCGCCGGAGTGGCGCACCCAGCGCGCCAAGGTCACGTGCGGCACGAACTTGTCGGCCTTCGGCGGCAGGCGCGCGGCCTGGAGCCGGCGGCGCAGCTGCATGGCGAGCTCGCGCAGGGTGTCGGGGGTCTGCCGGCAGCCGTACCAGAGCACCTGCGAGCCCGGCCAGTAGCCGATCTCGTCCAGGTCGAAGCTGAAGGGCGCGGCCGCCACCTCCGCCGCCGTGTCCGTGGCGAGCGCGGCGACGCGCGCTTCCAGCTCCGCGGCCACGTTGCCGAGGAAGGCGAGGGTGATGTGCAGGTTCTCGCGGGAAGTGGGACGCCCGCCGCTGGCCTGGACCGCGTTGCGGGTGGACTTATAGATGGAATCCCCAGCACCCTGGTCGGGGCAGAGGGCGAAGAAGAGGCGTGCGCCGGCCGGCTGGATGTCCGGAGTACTCATTGGGGTGCTTAGGGGAGATCGCTGCGGCATCTCTTAAGGCCCGTCCCCGGCAGCGGTACAGGGCTGTACCCAGGATTTTGCCGGTGTCTGTATTTATATACAGTACTGGATAAAAAGTCAAGGCTTAGAGAGATTAAACCTTAAGGGAGCCCGTCCCTCAAGCCCTCCAGGGCCATGGCCACCGTGGCCCTTCTGATAGCTTCCCGGTCCCCTTTAAAGAGGTACTGACGGGCGGTCACTTGGCCCTGGGCCCAGCGCCAGGCGATCCACACCGTGCCCACGGGCTTATCTGGGCTGCCTCCGTCGGGTCCGGCGATACCGCTCACGGCCACGGTGATGCGGCTGCCGCTGGCCTGTGCGGCTCCCGCTGCCATCTCCCGCACCGTGGCTTCCGAGACCGCACCCTCCGCATCCAGGGTCCCCTGCTCGACGCCCAGGGAGGCGAGCTTGGCGGCGTTGCTGTAGGTGACATAGCCCCGGTCGAACCACTCGGAGCTGCCGGCGACGTCCGTCATGGCCTTGGCGATCCAGCCGCCGGTGCAGGACTCGGCGGTGGCGAGCGTGAGCTCTGCCGCCTTCAAGCGGCGCCCCACCTCGGCGGCGAGCGCCTGCAAGGATCCGTCATCGGTCTTCATGGCCCAGAGGTTAACATTGGTGCATAGACCTCTGAAAAATCCGTCCCAGGATTTTTCAGAGTCGGCGAGTCCGGTACAGGCCCGGACACGCCTCCGCCGAATCAAGCACTTGCGTGCTTGATTCGCGCGCGGTGCGTCCCT
The DNA here is from genome assembly GCA_035691665.1 of Gammaproteobacteria bacterium. Classification (GTDB taxonomy): domain Bacteria; phylum Pseudomonadota; class Gammaproteobacteria; order Natronospirales; family REEB76; genus DASUBN01. The sequence goes on from DASSIS010000106.1 coordinate 1,934, forward strand.
GCACCGCGGAAGCTCTGCCTCATGCAGAGCTTCCCTAGCATCGCCCTTCCCTTCAGACTACCGCCCCATGCAGCAACTCCTGGACAGCAGCTTCGCCGAACACACGCCGGTGATGCGCCAATACCTCAAGGTGAAGGCCGAGCACCCGGACGTGCTCGTGTTCTACCGCATGGGCGACTTCTACGAGCTCTTCTACGACGACGCCCGCAAGGCGGCGCGGCTCATGGACATCACCCTGACCCAGCGCGGCCAGTCCGGCGGCGCGCCCATCCCCATGGCGGGCGTGCCCTACCACCAGCTGGACAACTACCTGGCCAAGCTGGTGAAGCTCGGGGAATCCGTCGCCATCTGCGAGCAGATCGGCGACCCGGCCACGTCCAAGGGTCCGGTGGAGCGCAAGGTGGTACGCATCGTGACGCCCGGCACCGTCACCGACGAGGCGCTCCTGGAAGAGCGCCGCGAGAACCTGCTGGCCGCCGCCTATGCCCGCGATGGCCGTTACGGCCTCGCCGCCCTAGACTTGGGCAGCGGCCGTTTCACCTTATTGGAAGTGGCAGGCGATGAGGCGCTGCTGGGGGAACTGGAGCGCCTGCGTCCGGCGGAACTGCTCTACGCCGAAGACGCGCTCCTGCCCAAGGCTGCCCAAGCACGGGTGGGCGCCCGGGGCCGCCCACCCTGGCATTTCGACACCGAGACCGCCACCCGCCTGCTCACGGGCCAGTTCCGCACCCGCGACCTCGCGGGCTTCGGCTGCGAGGAGATGCCCGCCGCCGTGGCCGCCGCCGGCGCCCTGCTGCAATACGTGCAGGAGACCCAGCGCACCGCCCTGCCCCATCTCACGGGCCTCACGGTGGAGCGGCGCGACGAAGCGCTCATCCTGGACGCCGCCACCCGCCGGAATCTCGAGCTGGAAGCGAGCCTGGTGGGCCGCCACGAATACACGCTCGCGGGCGTCTTGGACCGCTGCGTCACTCCCATGGGCAGCCGCTTGCTGCGCCGCTGGCTCAACCGCCCGCTGCGGGACCATGCCCTGCTCAAGCAGCGCTACCACTGCGTCGCCACGCTCATCGAGGACCGGCATCACGAGAGCCTGCGCGAGCCCCTCAACGGCATCGGCGACGTGGAGCGCATCCTGGCGCGGGTGGCGCTCAAGTCCGCCCGCCCCCGGGATCTCGGCCAGCTGTGCTACACCCTGGGCGAGCTCCCGGCCCTGCAGCGCCAGCTGGCGGAGCTCGACACACCTCTCATGGCCGAGCTCACAGAGGAGCTGGGCGAGCACCCGGATCTTTACGCGCTCCTGAAGAAGGCGCTCGCCGAGAACCCGCCCGCCCTGGTGCGGGACGGCGGCGTCATCGCCGAAGGCTACGACCCGGAGCTGGACGAGCTGCGCCGCATCGGCCAGCACGGCACCGAGTTCCTGGCGGAGTTGGAGGCGCGGGAGAAGGCCCGCAGCGGCATCAGCACCCTGCGGGTGAACTACAACCGGGTGCACGGCTATTACATCGAAGTCACCCGCGCCCAGTCGGACAAGGTGCCGGCGGACTACATCCGCCGCCAGACCCTGAAAGGCGTCGAGCGCTACATCACCCCCGAGCTCAAGGCCTTCGAGGACAAGGCCCTATCGGCCGAGGAAAAGGCCCTGGCCCGCGAGCGCAGCCTCTACGACGCCTTGCTGGATTCCCTGATCGAGAAGCTCGCCGGCCTGCAGCGGACCGCCGCGGCCCTCGCTAGCCTGGACGTGCTCGCGAACCTCGCCGAGCGCGCCGCGGAACTCAGGCTCGCGGAACCGGAATTGAGCACGGCCCCCCAGCTCCTTATTGAAGGCGGCCGGCACCTGGTGGTGGAACAGGTCATCGACACCCCCTTCGTGCCCAACGACCTCAGGCTCGACGACGCGCGCCGCATGCTGGTGATCACCGGCCCCAACATGGGCGGCAAGTCCACCTACATGCGCCAGACAGCGCTCATCGCCATCCTCGCCCACATCGGCAGCTTCGTGCCCGCGAGCCGCGCCCTCATCGGCCCGCTCGATCGCATCTTCACCCGCATCGGCGCCTCGGACGATCTCGCCGGCGGCCGCTCCACCTTCATGGTGGAGATGGTGGAAACCGCCAACATCCTCAACAACGCCACCGACCGAAGCCTCGTGCTCATGGACGAGATCGGCCGCGGCACCTCCACCTACGACGGCATGTCGCTCGCCTGGGCGGCGGCGAGCCATATCGCGCGCCAAGTGCGCGCGTTCACCCTCTTCGCCACCCATTATTTCGAGCTCACGGCCCTCGCCGACCTCGTGCCCGGCGTCGCCAACGTGCATCTGGACGCTACCGAGCACGCCCACGAACTCGTGTTCCTGCACGCCGTGAAGGAAGGCCCGGCGGACAGAAGCTATGGATTGCAGGTGGCGGCCTTAGCCGGCATCCCCAAACCCGTCATCACCCAGGCCAAGGAATATCTGACACGTCTCGAGTCCGCCCAACGCCAGCCGAAAGAGAAGCCCGCCACGGAACAGCAGATCGGCCTCTTCGCCCCGCCGCCCTCGGCGGTGGAAGAGAAACTCAAGAACGTGGATCCGGACAAGCTGTCGCCGAAGGAAGCGCTGGAGTTATTGTACGAACTGAAGAAGGCAGTCAAGTAAGCGTCAGGCGTGTCCCATCACCATGGTGGTATGCACGTGGACCGGCTGCTCAAACCCCTTGAGCGACACCGTGCCCAGGTCCCGGAACGCGAGTCCCTTGCCGAGGCAAAGTTCGGCGACCGCGTTCGAGACCAGGATCTGCTCGGGCTCGGCATGGGCGCAGAGCCGTGCGGCCAACTGGACCGTGGACCCGAAGAGGTCGTGGTGACGTTCCACCGGCTCCCCCGCGGCGAGCCCGATGCGCACCTGCAGGGGCAGCCCGGGATTGGCTCGGTTGTGACGGCCCAGCTCGTTCTGGATGTTCATGCTGCAACGGATGGCGGCGGCGGCGGAAGTGAAGGCGGCCATGATGCCGTCTCCCGTGTGCTTGATCTCCCGGCCGCCGGTCGCGTTGAGCGCATCGCGCACGATGTGGTCGTGCAGTTCCAGGATCTCCATGGCTTTCTCGTCACCGAGATGCTGGGTCATGTTGGTGGAGCCGACGATGTCGGTGAAGAACACCGTACGGATGCCGGAGTCGCGCTCGGCGCCATCGGGCAGCAATGCGGCGCCGTGCTCGCCCACGGGCGCCTCACCCATGAAGGCTTGCGCCAGTTCCTCGGTGACTTCCAGGATCTTGTCCGCGACCAACCCATGGGCCTCGCGATGTACCGCGTGCGCCGCCTCCGCGTTCGGCGCGGTGCACATGCAGTAGATCTTGCCTTCTTTCTGGTTGAGCCAATATTTGTGGTAACACACACCGTATTTGTTCTGCACCTTCTCGTCGGCGTGGTGAGCCTTGGCGACGTCTTCCGGGGTCACGCCCGGCGCCTCGTGGATATCGATGTAGGTCGGCATATGGATAACCCCAATATCGTCCAATCGACATCCTGACGACCGGCGCCCCCGCGCCGGGCAAATATACCGCCGGCTCGAACAGGGGGCAAAGCCCCAAGCGCGGCGGTCCCTCGCCCGCCTCGGATCCTCGCTCCCGGCCGAAGAAAAGGCCTGCCACGGAGCAACGGAGTTGTCCTTTCCACTTAAACTTGCTTCGATATAAGCATCCGCACCCAAAGGTCGCACTCATGTCTCCACCGAATCCAGGCCAGGACTCCATCCGCTACCCCATCTGGGCCAAGATCACCGGCATCGTCTCCATCCTGCTGGTGCTCATGGCGGTGGTGACCTACAGCACCGGCGTGCAGCTCGGGCACCTCAAGAGCGAGCTCGCGATCCTCTCCCAGTACGACATCCCCCTGGACGAGAAGGTCAACGACCTGCGCTACTACAACCTCGCCCAGGTACTGACCTTCGAGCGCATCATCCACATCAAGTTCAGCAAGCAGCGTGACCCCGCCGAGCAGGCGGGCGACGCCGCCGGCAAGACCCTCGGCGCCTGCAAGCGTGACGACCTGCTCGCCGCCATGCAGAAGTTGCACGAGCAGTTCCCGGACCGCGACGTCTGGGAAAGCGCGGCGTTCTACCTGCAGGGCCACTGCGCCGACGGTGTCATCGATGCCGCCCACAGCCTCGTCGGCACGGCGCTTGCCTCCCCGGATGTCGCCGGCGACCCTGACCTGGTGGGCCTGTTCACCTCCCTGCAGGCGCAGCTCGAGGCGCTACCGGGGCTGCGTGCCAACCTGGTGCAGCTCATGCAGACCTCCGTCGACGCCTCCGAACAGGGCAAACTGGATAACAACAGCGTGCTGCGCGAGCAGGTGGACCAGAACCTGCGGCTCGTGGGCAAGCAGGTCTCCGACATCTCCCTGAAGGTGCGGCAGTACACCGAGGCCGCGGCGGCCCGGGCCGACGCCCTGGAGCAGCGGGCCATCTTGATCAACTGGGGCCTCACCTTGATCGCCGCGATCTTGGGCTTCCTGCTGGCGGCCTTCCTGGCCCGCAACCTGGTGAAACCGGTGCGGGAGCTCCTCAGCGGCGCCACGGCGGTCAAGAACGGCGACTTGAGCGCTCACGTGCAGGTGCACACCGCCGACGAGATCGCGCTCCTGGCCCAGTCCTTCAACTACATGGTCTCAGGCCTCAAGGAGAAGGAATCCATCAAGGCCACCTTCGGCCAGTACGTGGACCCGCGCATCGTGAACGCGCTCCTGGCCGGCAAGCCCCTTACGGAGGCAGGCGAGAAGCGGGTGATGACGGTGTTCTTCTCCGACATCGCCGGGTTCACCTCCCTGGGGGAGCAGCTCACGCCGGACGCCATCGTGCGCCTGCTCAACCACTACCTCTCCGCCATGTCCAAGCCCATCGGCGAGCACAAGGGCATCATCGACAAGTACATCGGTGATGCCATCATGGCCTTCTGGGGGCCCCCGTTCACCGGCGAGAAAGAGCATGCCCTGCTCGCCTGCCAGGCGGCACTGCAGCAGCTCGAGAACCTCAAGGACGTGCGCCGCGCCATCCCGGACGTCACTGGCCTGCGCCGCGGGTTGCCGAAGTTCGACGTGCGCATGGGCATCTGCACCGGCCCGGTGACCGCGGGCACCATCGGCTCCGAGAACGCCAAGAACTACACCGTCATCGGTGACACCGTGAACCTGGCCTCACGGCTGGAATCGGCGAACAAGTACTACGGCACCCGGATCATGATGGCGGGCGCCACCTATGAGACGGCGAAGGACGGCATCGAAGCCCGGGAGCTGGACAGCATCCGTGTCCTCGGCAAGTCCGAGCCGGTGGAGATCTATGAGCTCTTGGGGCTGAAGGGCCAGGCGCCGGCAGAGTCGCTCAAGCTGCGGGACCACTACGCCGCGGGCCTCGGCGACTACCGCCAGGGCCGCTGGGCCAGCGCTCGCGAAGCATTCCAGCAATGCCTACTGATGGAGCCGGAGGACGGCCCCGCGAAGGCGCTGCTGAAGCGTATCCAGGGATTGGAAGCGCGTCCGCCGGCAGCGGGTTGGGATGGGGTGTGGAATCTCGACGAGAAGTGATCACCGTGCCAGAGCCCACCCGCGCCTGTCCCGGCTGATCACTCGGAGGCGGATACCGGCACCGCCAACGCTTTGCGCAGCGCGACGCCCTTGCCGAACTTGCGTTGGAATTCCTCGTTCGCCGCCGCGTAATCGTCCTTGACCACAACCTTCTGCGTCGAGAAGAATTCGTCCCGGTAGTACTGGATCGTGCCGATGTACACCGCACGGTCGCCCGGTTTTAGGTCCAGCTTGAATGCGCCTGCAAGCGGCGCGGCGGGGTCGGGAGGCGGTTCGTTCGGACCCACGACCTCGACTTGGGCGTCCATGACGACCCAGCCCTTGAGGATGTACGTGGGTTCAGCCGGCAGCTCCACGAAGAACAGCCGGCCAAAGGGTGCGTCGATGCGCTCACCCAGGTCGCCGCGCCTGAACTGCGGCACCGGCCTCAGCTCCTCGTCGACTATCAGGAGCGCCTCGTCCGCGAATTCCTTGTAGGAGTCCCCGAGCTTCTGCTCGCCGGGCTTCAGGGCCGGATGGAGTTCCACGCGGCCGACGAGCACCGTGTGCCCCGCCGACACCGCCGACAGCGCGTCCACCGGCTTGATGCCAGACGTCGGCACGCAGGCGGCGAGCAGCGCCGCATAGACCAGAACCAGTACGCCGCTCGAGCCACGCATCGCCGCCGTCCTCACTTCTTCTTGCCGAGTTCCGCGATGCGTGCGCGGATGCGCGCATCCCACTGGCTGCCTTTCACCCAATCCTCCTTGAGCAGACGGTTCAGCAGCTCCAGCTCGGTGGGGCTGTCCACCCGCTCGATGTCGAACTTGGCTTGTTCGAAGAAACCGGTCTTGACCTCCTTGTACTTGAACGAACCCAGGAAATAGATCCCGGGCTTCTGGATGCGGATCGCCGATGCATTCTGCCCGTAGGCCGGGAAGTCATAGAGCACTTCCCCATGCAGGAAACTTGAGCCCGCCAGCCTCGAGAATTGATAGGAACCGTTCGGCAGGTATCGCTGGTACATGAGGCCGTCTTCCACCACCAGGTGCCAATAGCCTTCCTCACCCTGGGGCTTGAGGGTTGCGTCATCGATACCGGTGGGAGCGTCGGCCATATCGACATAGACGAACACCAGCGAATTCGTAGGGTCGTTGAGGTCGCGCTCGGGACCGATCGTGTCGCTGGCGCAGCCAACCAAGAGGGCGCCGGCGAAGAGCAGTGATGCGAACCGAGCTTGTCTGATCACGGCGGTATGCTCCCTGTTGTTCTTGGTGATGTACCAAACTAACTTTTGCGCCCGAGCACGGACGTGATGTGTTCCACAGTTTATATACTTTCACCTGAGCAGTTTTTGGCCGGCCGTCAAGCCAGGAATACACCTTGCTTGAGGAACGTATTCACCTGCTCTGCCAACAGGTTGCTGAACAGCATCGTGGTGTGCGCAAGATGCAATTCGATGGAATCCTTGGCCCCCGCAATGCGCGTCTCCTCCAAAGACACCATCCCGTCGTTGGGCTCCGGAAGCTTGGGATGGAAGGGATTGATGCTGAAGGCGTGGGTGCCGGCGATGACGCCCAGTTCCCGGTCTGCTTTCCAGAAAGCTTCCTGCGGCAGCTCCAGGCCCGTCGGGCCGCTGCGGCCCAGCAGGAAGCCGAGTCCCCGGTCCCTCAGGTTCTTGGCCGCGAGGCTCCCCCGCACCGGCGAGCCCATGAACACCACCCGCCCGGGCGGGAGTCCCACACCCCGCTCGAACATGCGCAGGATCACCATGCCCCCGAGGCTGTGACCCACCAAGTGCAGACGCTCGCCCTGCACCCCTTTGAGGAAATCCGCCAGCAACATGGCGTTCTCATCCACGCTACGCAGCAGGCTGTGATAGCGGAAGACCTGGGTGGCGAAGCCGGCCGCCTCCAGGCGCCGGCGGAGCAAGCCCAGCTCCACCCCCGTCATGTACAGGCCATGCACGAACACAACTACTTCTGACATATCAGTTCACATGCCTTCCGGTACTTAAGCTCAGAACCTGCTGCGCTTGCCATGACTTCGTTGCGGTCCGGCTCGCAATCCTCACGTACACCAAAAGTACGCTCCGGTTGCTCGCCTCCCGCGCCTCGTCCTGCCTGCGCTCGCGACGGCTCTGAGCGCCTTTTACCCCCTAATACTACGGCACAGAATCCCGGTATCAGGCCGGTATTAGGCCCAATCCGGTATCATTTACGGCTCCTATGAACGACATCCAAGTCCTCAAGCGCCGGCACAGCGTGCCGGTCATGGTCGGCACCGTGAAGGTGGGCGGCGACGCCCCCATCGCGGTGCAGTCCATGACCAACACCGACACCGCCGACGTCACCGCCACCACCAAGCAGGTGGCGGAGTTGGCCCGCGCAGGCTCCGAGCTCGTGCGCATCACCGTGAACACCGACGAGGCCGCCGCCGCCGTGCCCCACATCCGGGACCGGCTGGAAGCCTTAGGGATACGCGTGCCGCTCGTGGGCGACTTCCACTTCAACGGCCACAAGCTCCTGAAGGCGCACCCCGCCTGCGCCGAGGCGCTCACCAAGTACCGCATCAACCCCGGCAACGTGGGGCGCGGCTCCAAGCGCGACCCGCAGTTCGCGGAGATGGTCGAGGTGGCGCTGAAGTACGACAAGTGCGTGCGCATCGGCGTGAACTGGGGGAGCCTGGACCAGGATCTCTTGACGCGCATGATGGACGAGAATGCCGCGGCCCGGCAGCCGAAAGATGCCAAGGTGATCCTGCACGAGGCGGTGGTGGCCTCGGCCCTCCTCTCGGCAGAGCGGGCCAAGGAACTGGGTCTCGCCCACGACCGCATCATCCTCTCCTGCAAGATGAGCCAGGTGCAGGACCTGATAGATGTATATCTGCGCCTCGCGTCCCGCTGCATCTATCCCCTGCACCTGGGTTTGACCGAGGCCGGAATGGGCAGCAAGGGCATCGTGGCCTCCACCGCCGCACTCGCGGTGCTCTTGCAGCAGGGCATCGGCGACACCATCCGCATCTCGCTCACGCCGGAGCCCGGCGGCGACCGCACCCGCGAGGTAATCGTGGCCCAGGAGATCCTCCAGACCATGGGCCTGCGCGCTTTCATGCCCCTCGTGGCCGCCTGCCCCGGCTGCGGGCGCACCACCAGCACCTATTTCCAGCAGCTCGCCCAGGACATCCAGAGCTACATCCGGCACCAGATGCCCGAGTGGAAGAAGCGTTACGCAGGCGTCGAGACCATGCAGGTGGCGGTCATGGGTTGTGTGGTGAACGGCCCCGGG
>DASSIS010000107.1:0-21105 GCA_035691665.1 Gammaproteobacteria bacterium
GCGGGTGGTATCGCCCATCTTGCTGGCGCCGGCGGAGTTGAGCGTCACGCTCACGTCCGGGGTGCCTGATTCCTGGTCGAAGCCCGAGGAGGCGTTCACGAGCTGCTCACCGCTCACGATGACGTCGCGCTTCAAGAGCACCGGGGCATTGGTGTCCTTCATGGTGAACAGCTGGTCGTCCAGCGGCACATGGCCGGTCTGCTGGGCGTCTAGCGGGTTGCCGGTGGGATCCACCAGCCGGAACTCCAGGGTCGCGGTGGCGCCCAGGATCTCCTTGGCGCGGGCCGTGTCCTGCACGCCCGGCAGCTCCACCACGATGCTGGTGGCGCCCTGCTGCTGCACGATGGGCTCGGCCACGCCGAGCTCGTTCACGCGGTTGCGCAGCGTGGTGATGTTCTGCTCCACCGCCGACTGACGCAGGGCCTGGATGTCCTTGTCGGCGAGCCCGGCGGTGAGGCTGTTGGGCTGGCTGCCGTTGGCCACGGTGAGGTCGGAATACTGGGCGGTCAGCAGCTGCCTGGCCTTGTCCGCGTCATCCGGCGTGTGCAGCTGGATGGCGATGCTGTTGCCGGAGAGGGAGATGTCCTCGTAGCGGATCAGCTTCTCGCGCATGCCGCTGCGGATGTCGTTCATATCGCGCTGCAGCTTGGTCTGGGCCGCGGCGTTGAGGTCCACCTGGAGCTGGAAGTGCACGCCGCCCTGCAGGTCCAGACCCTTGGACATGGGGCGCATGCCGAGGTCGTCCATCCACTTGGGGGTACGCGGCGCGAGGTTGAGCGCCACGTTGTAGCTGGTGCCGAGCGCCTGCTTGACCGCGTCCAGGGCCTTCAGCTGGGTGTCGGTGTCGGCGAAGCGCACCAGCACCCGCGAGTCCGCCACTTCGCCGGACTTGTAGTCGAGCTTCGCGGCCTTGAGGGTGTCTTCCACCTGTTGCAACGTGCCCTGGTCCACCTTGGCGTTGGTGGCCGAGACCTGCACTGCCGGGTCGTCGCCGTAGAGGTTGGGGAGCGCGAGCAGGAGGCCGGCGGCGGTGATCAGCATCACCAGCAAGTTCTTCCAGAGGGGATAGCGGTTGATCGTGGACATGGGGGTTCCGTTATCAGAGGTTCTTGAGGGTGCCCTTGGGAAGCACGGCGCTCACGGCCTGCTTCTGCAGGTGGATGTCCACGCCCTTGGCGATCTCGACGGTCACGAACTGGTCGTTCACTTCCTTCACCCGGCCGAGGATGCCGCCGTTGGTCACCACCTCGTCGCCCTTGCCGAGGTTCCCGAGCAGGGCCTGGTGCTCCTTCTGGCGCTTCTGCTGGGGGCGGATCATGAAGAACCAGAGCCCGCCGAAGAGGATGGCCATGAAGAACAAGGTGGACATGAAGTCGTTGCCCTGGGGGGCGGCGCCGGCGGCAGCCTGGGCATCCTGGATGAAGAAGTTCATGGGGTTCCCGTTTTGGTCAAACGAAACCGGGCCTTGGGGCCCGGCACATATATAAAGAAGGCGGATTCTACAACGTCTGGCAGGACGAAGGGACTCTCTTCAGGGGGTTTCGGCCTCCCGGGCCGCCCCCTGCCGGGCCTCGAAATCCCGGGCCCAGGCCTCGAAATGCCCCGCTTCGATGGCAGAGCGCATCTCGCGCATCAGGGCCTGGTAGTAGTGCAGGTTATGGAGGGTGGCGAGCCTAGGACCCAGCATCTCCCCGCACTTGTCCAGGTGGCGCAGGTAGGCCCGGCTGTAGTGCCGGCAGGTATAGCAATCGCAGTCCGGATCCAGGGGCCGGGTATCGTCCTGGTAGGTGCTGTTGCGGAGGCGCACCACCCCCTGGCTCGTATAGAGGTGGCCGTTGCGGGCGTTGCGGGTGGGGAGCACGCAATCGAACATGTCCATGCCCCGACCCACCGCCTGGACCAGGTCCAGGGGAGTGCCGACCCCCATGAGGTAACGGGGCCGCTCCCGGGGGAGCTCGTGAGCCACGGCATCGAGCACCGCCAGCCGCTCGTGTTCCGTCTCCCCCACCGACAGGCCGCCCAAGGCATAGCCGTCGAAACCGATCTCCTTCAGGCCCGCCAGGGACTCCCGACGCAGTTCCGCGTACATCCCGCCCTGCACGATGCCGAAGAGCGCGGCAGGATGGTCGGCATGGGCCGCGCGGCAGCGTCGTGCCCAGCGCAGGGAGAGCTCCATGGAGGCCCGGGCCGTCTCGGGAGTGGCGGGATAGGGCATGCACTCGTCGAACACCATGTGGATGTCGGAGCCGAGCTCGTGCTGCACCCGGATGGAATCCTCCGGGCTCAAGAACACCTTGTCGCCGTTCACCGGCGACTGGAAGCTCACCCCCTCCTCGCTGATCTTGCGCAGCTCGGCGAGGCTCCAGACCTGGAAGCCGCCGGAGTCGGTGAGGATGGGGCCTTCCCAGTGCATGAAGCCGTGCAGGTCGCCGTGGGCCTGGATGATCCCGGTGCCGGGGCGCAGCATCAGGTGGAAGGTGTTGCCCAGGATTATCTCGCAGCCGACCGAGCGCAGTTCCTCCGGGGTCAGGGTCTTCACGGAGCCATAGGTGCCGATGGCCATGAACGCGGGGGTTTCTACGGTACCGCGGGGAAAGGTCAAACGCCCTCTACGGGCTTTCCCGGATTCCTTTATCAATTCAAATTTCATTGTGGCCAATTTATTAAATCTCAAAAGTGGCTATGACCCATCCCTGGTGCGCCTTCCAGCCCAGCCATCCCTGGCTGGGCGTTCGCCGCTATTGCGGCTCACCCACGTCGGGCCTTGCCCGATTCCTTGATGAGCTCGAATTTCATGCGCGGAGTTTACAAGAAGAGGCGGCATCCCTGCCGAAATCGGTTCCGCCCCCTCCAGGGGGCGGGCTACTTTCTTGTCGCGACAAGAAAGTAGCCAAAGAAACGCTCCCCGGGGATGGCGGGCTTAATGAATCTCCCACCTAGGAAGGCGGGAGATTCATTGCCTCCCCTCGTTACTCGCGTCCTCGGAACCGCGCACACGGGCTGTCCCTAGCCCGCGTGCGCGGACTTCGCCATCCCTGGCTTGTCCCGCTACGCGGGTTCTCTCCTGCGAGCGCTGCGTACTCGGCGCCATCCACGGGTGTGAAGAACTCGCCCTCAACTATTGGTCCTCTCTCTCCACCCGTAGCGCGACGATGTACAGGGATGTACAAGTGCCGCGGGAGGCAGGATGCCGAAAGCGGCGCGAGCATCGCAGCGAGCAAAGCCAGCCCGCAGGGGTGCGGCCCAGGGAGGGCTGCACCCGCGCGAAGGGACAGGGGCCCCGAAGCGAAGCTTCGCGCGGGCATACAGGGATGTATGCCCTGGGCTTGGGAGCGGAGCTGGATGCGCAGCGACCAAGTCCCGTGAGCGCGGCTCTGCCGCGAGCGATAAGCGCAGGGCAGGTGCGGCTTCCGCACCCCGCGCTCCGGGGAAATGGTTTTGGGCACTTTTGCCGAAACAAAAGTGCCCCGCTGCCCGGAGGCAGCGGAACGGATTTAGACAAGGATGTGGGGATTTAAGTTTTTGCGCCCGGCGCCACTGTCACGAACATGGCGTCGCCGTAGCTGAAGAAACGGTACTGCTGTTCCACCGCATGGCGGTAAGCCTTAAGCACCTGCTCCTGGCCTGCGAATGCACACACCAGCATCAGCAGCGTGGACTCGGGCAGATGGAAGTTCGTGACCATCGCATCCACCACCTGGAACTTGTAGCCAGGGTAGATAAAGATCTCCGTGTCACCCTGCATCGGCACCAGCGCACCATCGGACGCCGCCGCTTCGAGGCTCCGCACCGCGGTGGTGCCCACGGCGATCACCCGCTTGCCCCGCGCCTTGGTCTCTGCCACTGCTCGGCACACCTCCTCGCTCACCACGGCGTATTCCCGGTGCATCTTGTGGTCGCGGATGTCGTCTTCCCGCACCGGCTGGAAGGTGCCGGCCCCCACGTGCAGGGTCACGTAGGCACTCCGCACTCCCCGCTGCTCGAGGGTCTCGAGGGTGGCGGCATCGAAGTGCAGGCCCGCGGTGGGGGCCGCCACCGCCCCCGGCACCCGGGCGTAGACCGTCTGGTAGCGCTCCCGGTCCTCGCCCGCGTCGTCACGCACTATATAAGGAGGCAGGGGTACATGGCCGTGGGCGTTCAGGAAATCCAGGAGCTTCACCCCCGGGAACTCCACCTTGAGGAGATCCTCTTCCCGGCCCAGCACCCGGGCCTCGACGTCCTCGCTGAACAGCACCCGCATGCCGGGCCGCCAGGGTTTGCTGGCGCGCGCATGCACCAGGGCCGTGTGCTCATCCAGCAGACGCTCGATGAGGAACTCCACCGCCCCGCCGGTCTCCTTGCGGCCGTGCAAGCGCGCCGGCACCACCCGGGTGTCGTTGAACACCAGCAGGTCGCCTTCCTCCAGGAACCCGGGCAGGTCCCGGAAAGCGCGGTCGCTCAGGGCACCGCTCGCCCCGTCCAGGCACAAGAGGCGGCTGGCACTGCGTTCCACCAAGGGATGCTGGGCGATGAGCGCGGGAGGCAGCTCATAATGGAAGTCGGTGCGCCGCATGGGCGCATGGTAGCAACTAAACGGGATACCCCGGTATAGAGGTGGGTCGCCACTATCCGGCGCGACCACGGTGCAGGGGTCCGACGCATGCGTCGGACGGGCACTCAGGATGAGTGCCCTGGACCTGCGAGCGGAGCAGGGATTGCGTAGCGAGCAGGAGATTTTCAGACAGCCATAAAAAAAGAGCGACCCCTCACCGGGTCGCTCTAACTGCCATGGTAGGAACGTCTAGCGTCTATCTTCCGTCGTCGTCTGCATCGTCATCCCCGTCCGGGTCCGGCATCCAGTTGAAGGCGCTGGAGGAATTCGAGTCGCCTGAATAGCCGCGTGCCTTCGGCAAGGTCACGTTGAGGGTGGTGCTCTTGCCCTTGCGCATGACGTCCAGCTTCACGCTCTCCCCCGGTCCGTAGGAGCGCAGGATGCGCATGGCGTGGGAAGGGTTGCCGGGGTCGCGGCCGCCGATGGCGGTGATCACGTCGCCGTCCTGCAGCTGCAGGGCTGAATCCTTGGGCGCATTCAGCACCAGGAGCCCCTTGTCCGTACCGAAATACTTGCCGAGGCCCGGGCTCATGTTGGCGAGCTGCATCTCTCCCCAACCGTCGCCCCCGGAGAGGAAGAAACCGCGGTTGAAGACCGGCGCGATGGGCGCGTCCGGGGCCATCACCGGCATGGTGGGCATCGGGGGCATCGGCGGCATGCGGAAACTGAAGAAGAAGTCGCGCGGGCTCACGGTGGTCACACTGGCGGTGCCCACCTTGCCGTCGCGGGTGTAGCCCACCGTCACCTTGTCGCCCGGCTGCACCTTCTCCAGGGCCGCGAACAGGGCGTCGCGGCTCGTCTTGTCGCCCTGCGCCTTCAGCGGCGCGCCGTTGACGGCGGTGAGCTGGTCGCCCGCCTGCAGGCCCGCCTTGTCGGCGGGGCCGTCCGGCGTCACGGCCACCAAGGTCACGCTGCCGTCGCCGTTATCGGGACCCAAGTCCACGCCGATCACCGGGCGCTGCATGAAAGCCGGCAGACGCAGGGAGACGATGTCCCGGGCGCTTTCCGCCGTGGCCTTGACGGTGGCGGCCTTGCCGCTGCGGGTATAGGCGATGCTGACGCTGTCACCGGGTTTCACCGGGCGCATCGCATCCACCAGCTTGTCGAAGGCGCTCTCTTCGCCGCTGGGCTTGAGGCCCGTGCCGTTGATGGAGGTGATCACGTCGCCCGCCTTCAAGCCTGCCTTGTCCGCGGGACTGCCGGGCGTCACGTCGCTGATGATCGCGCCCGCGTCGCCGTCCTGACCGGGCTGCGTGTCGGTGGTCACGTCCAGGCCCAGGTGGCCGTGCTGCCCCCCGCCCTCGCCGTAGCGGACGCGGTAGAAGCCGTTCATGGCCGGGCCGTTGAGCTGCATGGAGAGGTCCGCCACGCGGCGCGCGTCCTCCTGCAGCTTCGCCCGAGCCACGCCCAGCTCCTGCTCCAGCTGCGCCTGGCTCTTGTCGGCCGCGCCGGGGGCCGGCGGGGCATCCGCGTCTGCGGCGGATGCCAGCAGCGGCATGCCGCACAGGCCCAGCACCACGATGGTCGTCTTCAATCTCTTCATGACCTACCTCTGCTTCGAATGTTCAGATGCCGTTGTTGTCGGCGACCTGCGCATAGCGCACCGCCGCCAGGGATTGCAGCAAGTCCACGCGCTTCTTCCAGAGCTGGGCGAGCTGCGAGTTACTCTCGCCCTGGCCCGGCGCGTTGTTGATCTCGTCGTCCACCAGCGCGATGTTGTCCTCGAGGGCGGCGATGGTGTTGGCCGTGTCCGCGCTGACGGGCATGGCGGCAGTGTTGCCGTTGAGCTCGAGCACCGCGCGCTCCAGGTACTGGGACTGGGCCTGCAGCTGGCCGATATCCACCGCCTGGGTGCCGGTCACCGGGGTGGTGACTGGGGCTTCCGCGGGCCGGCGCAGCTGGGGATTGACCACGAGCAGGGCGGCGGCTACCGAGGCGACGAGCCCGACGCCCGCCGCGGGCAGCCAGCGGCGCTTGAAGCCCGCACCGCCCTGCCTGGGGGCGGTGATCCGCCCCCAGGCGTCGGCCGGCGGCAGAGAGTCCGGGAGACTGGCGAGACTCTCGCGCATCGCGGCCAACTCGTTCAGCACCTTGGCGCAGTATTCGCAGCCGCGCACGTGCTGCTGCACCTCGAAGGCCACCGGCTCCTCGTCGCGCAGGCTGATCAGTTGTTCAAGACTGGCATGCATGATTGCACCTCTTCAGCGGGCCTCCCGGCCCAGCGCCGCATGCGCACGTAAGCGCGTGCCAGCTGCGATTTCGAAAAACTCGGCGTCGCGCCCATGAGGCGGGCGATCTCGACGTGGGTATAGCCCTCCACGTCGTGCAGCCACACCACCGCGCGCGCCTCCGCCGGCAGCTCATCCAGGGCCCGTTCCAGGTCCAGGCCTACTTCCGGCGGCGCGTCGCCGGACTTCAGCCATTCCTCGGCGTGGGTCGAGTCCTCGTCGTTATCCAGCGGCAGGCGGTAACGGTGCCAGTGGGAACGCACGAGCATGAGGCACTTGTTCACCGCGATGCGCCGTATCCACAGGCCCACCGGGGCCTCGCCGCGGAAATCCTTGAGTCCCTTCAGCACCTCCACGAAGGTGTCCTGGAGCACGTCCTCCGCGAGGTCCGCACGCCCGAGCATGCGGCGGGCGAGACCGAACACCGCCCGGCCATAAGCCGCGAACAGCTCCGCCTGGGACACGCGGTCACCCTCCCGGGCCCGGTCCAGCACCTGGTCCGCGATGCGCAGGTCGAAACGGCTGCTCATGTCCCTTAGGATGCTCCGCAACGGTGAAAGGTCGCAAAAACCCGGGAATTCCAGCATCCAGGGGGCTATTGCAATCGGCGTGTTGGTGTTATATAAATGTATAACACCTAGGGGTTCCAAGGAAATCCGGCCGGCAAACCGGCCCACAGCCGAAGCAGACTCCCGCCTCCCGGCGGGCAGCCAACAACACAAGAGAGAGGGTTAGCGCCATGAGATCCAAGTCCCTGATGCTGGCGGTGGCGACCGCCTTATCCATCACCACCGTGGCCGCCGCCGCGGCCGCCCCGGAGACCCCGGCCTGGGTCAACGAGAGCAACCAGGACGCCCAGATCGTCCTCAAGACCTTCGCCGAATTCGCCCCCGAGCAGGCGGGCCAGCTCGGCGTGGACGGCCTCGACGCCCAGGCCACCGACTTGCCGCCGGACATCTCCGACAAGCTGGATGCCGCCGCCGATGCGGACGTGGCCCAGCTCACGGCCCTGAAGGACAAGGCCACCGACCCGCACCTGAAGCAGGACCTGCAGATCCTCCTCGATGCCACCACCGGCTTCAAGCGCGACAACGACTTGCAGCACAAGTACCTGCTCAACTTCACCGACGTGCCGCAGCTGGTGTTCTCCGGCGTGCGCGCGCTCATCGACCCGCAGGTGCCGGAAGACCGCCAGCAGGCGGTGGTGCAGCGCATGCAGGCCTACGCCGGCATGCTGGCGGGCCGCCCGCCCATCACCGACCAGGCCAAGGTGCTGTTCGAGGCGGACCTGAAGCGCCCCGGACTCGTGGGCCCCTACAAGGGCGAGATCGAGCAGGACCTGCAGGACCAGCCGCAATACGTCGCCGGCATCAAGGAGCTGCTCGTGAAGAGCAAGGTCACGGGCTGGCAGCCGGTCTATGACAAGCTCGAGGCCCAGCTCAACGACTACATCGCCTGGGAGAAGAGCGACGTCCTGCCACATTGCCGCGACAAGAGCCAGCTCCCCGAGGAGATCTACGCCAACAACCTCAAGGACCTGGGCGTCTACGAGGATCCGCGCGAGCTCATCAGCGAGGGCGAGTTCTCCTACGCCGAGATCCAGCATCAGATGGTGTACGTGGCGGCCCAGGTAGCCAAGGAACACCACTTCAAGAGCGCCGATTACCGCGACGTGATCCGCGAGCTCAAGAAGAAACAACTCGTGGGCGACGCCATCCTGCCCTTCTACAAGGGCCGCCTGAAGCAGATCGAGGCCATCATCCGCGCCCAGCACATCGTGACCCTGCCGCAGCGCGACATGGTCATCCGCATGGGTTCCGCGGCCGAGACCGCCCAGCAGCCGGCGCCACACATGGATACGCCGCGGCTCATCGGCAACACCGGCCAGTACGGCCAGTTCGTGCTGCCGCTGATGACCAAGGCGAACATGGGCAAGGATACCCAAGAAGACGACGACAGCTTCGATGCCGCCGCCTGGACGCTGACCGCCCACGAGGGCCGTCCCGGCCATGAGCTGCAGTTCGCCAGCATGATCGAGAACGGCACCTCCATCGCCCGCGCGGTGTTCGCCTTCAACAGCGCCAACGTGGAGGGCTGGGCCCTGTATTCCGAGGCCGAGATGCAGCCCTACGAGCCCCTGGACGGCCAGCTCATCGCCCTGCGCGACCGGGCGCTGCGCGCCGCCCGGGCCTTCCTGGATCCGATGGTGAACCTGGGGATGATCACCCCGGCCGACGCCAAGACCTTCCTGGAGCAGGAACTGGCGTTCTCGCCGGCCTTCGCCAAGGAGGAGGCGGACCGCTTCGCCTTCCGCCTGCCGGGCCAGGCCACGAGCTACTACTACGGCTACCACAACCTCATGACCATGCGGGGCGAAGCCGAGGTGGCCCTGGGGCCGAAGTTCAACCGCCAGAAGTTCAACGACTTCATCCTGAGCCAGGGGCTCCTGCCGCCCACCCTGCTGCAGCAGGCCATCGAGCAGGACTTCATCCCTAGCCAGAAGTGACGCGCTGAGACCGAAGCCGGCCCCGCTGCGCGAGCGGCGGGGCCGGTTTTTTATGCCGGATACGACAGACTTCCAACCCCCTCGTGGACGGCCTCCTACCTTATAATCCGTAAGGTAAATACCCTAATTTCTGGCTGCCCGGCGCCCCACGGTTGGACCACCCCATGCGTGAGCCCAGTCTCCCCACTACCGCCCGGCTACAGCCGCGGGTACCCCCCTGCGCCCGGGGATTCCTGGCCGCCTTCCTGTTCCTCGGTGCCTCCCTCGCCCACGCCAACGTGATCCTGGTGGCCGCTTCCGCCGTGGGCTCCAGCAGCAGCTCCTGCTCGCTGGTGGATGCCATCAACGCCGCCAACAACAACGCCGCCACCGGCGCCTGCCCAGCCGGCGACGACCAGACCAACGGCGGCGACGTAATCGTGCTCGCCGCCGGTACCTACAAGGTCGGCACCGTCGACAACGACTGGTACGGACCCAACGGCCTGCCGCCCATCACCTCCAAGATCACCATCGTGGGCGACCCCAAGGGCACGGTGATCATACGCAGCACCAACCAAGGCGTGCAGGCGTTCCGCCTCTTCTTCGTAGGCGGCGGCCAGTCCGCGGCCAACTACAACCCACCCACGGACTTCTCCAAGCTGCCGGGCCCCGGCAACCTCACGCTCATCAACCTCACCATCGAGAACGGCCTCGCCCAGGGCGGCACCGGGGGTGCTAGTACCCTCGGCAGCGCCGGTGGCGGCCTCGGGGCCGGCGGCGCCATCTACAACCAGGGCACGCTCACGCTTGAGGGCGTCACGCTGGTGGGCAACCAAGCCATCGGAGGCAACTCAGGCGGCAGCAGCAGCACCAGCAACAGCAATCCTGGCGGCGGTGGCGGCATGGCCGGCGGGGGCGACAGCTTCGGCAACGGCGGCGGCTTCAACACCAATGGCTCCTGGCCGGACAGCACTACCCCCAGCGGCGAGTTCGGCAACGGCGGCAGCATGAGCCAGGCCGGCGGCGTGGGCGGCGGTGGCGGCAGCGGCTTCAAGGGCGGTTATGGCGGCGGCGGCGGAGGTGGTGGTGTCGGCGCGGCTGGCGGTTTCGGCGGTGGCAGCGGCGGCATCGGCGCGCTGGGTGGTTTCGGCGGCGGTTCCTTCCTGGGAGGCGGCGCCGGCATGGGCGGGGCCATCTTCAACGAGGGCGGCACCGTCACCATCCTGAACTGCACCCTCAGCGGCAACAACGCCGGTGGCGGTACCGGCAGCGGGATATTGCCCGGTATAAGTAACGGCTCGGCCCTGGGCGGCGCCATCTTCAACCTCAACGGGACCGTCACCATCAGCTACTCCACCCTCGATGCCAACGCCCTGGGTGGCACCGCCGGCGACGGCGGCTCGATCTACAGCAAGCAGCTCGCCACTCCCGGCTCTCCCGCGGCCGATGCCAGCAGCAGCGCGAGCGTCACGGTGAGTTCATCCATCCTCTACGGCTCGGTGCTCAACACCACCGATTCCTCGGGCAACGTGACGAGCGCCGCCGCCACCGATTGCTTCAACGACGGCGGCACGCTCGGCGGCGGGTCCAACCTGGTGGGCAGCGCCTCCACCTCCTGCATCCTCAGCGGTGACATCACCACCGCCCTGTTGCCGCCGCTGCCCCTCGCCAACAACGGCGGCCCCACCCAGACCATGCAGCTCGTGGTGCCCATCGGCGCCGGCGTCGTCAGCGGTGCCCCGCCACTGGACCAGCGCGGCTACCTGCGCAACGCCCTCGCACCGGAGATCGGTGCCTATGAGATCAGCGGCACCCAGAAGTCCGCGCCCAGCTTCGGTGGCCTGCAGGGCTTGACCCTCACCGCGGGCAACAACGCCTCGCTCGAGTGGTTCAACCTCACGGGCAACGACGCCACCCAACCGGTGCTCTCCTTAAGCACCCTCTCCTCCAACGCCACGGTGCTGCCGGCCGCGAACCTCGCGCTCTCGGCCAACTGCGGCGGCAGCCTGGCGCTGGACACCTGTTCCCTGAGCCTCACGCCCACCGCTACCAAGACCGGCAGCACCAACGTGATCCTCACCGCCACCAACGGCTACGGCCAGACGGGCTACGGCAGCTTCGCCGTGAGCGTGATCCCGCCCACCCCGGTGGCGCATGCCTCCTCGGTGAGCGTAGCCTCGGGGCAGACGCTCAACGGCACCCTCTCCGCCACCGATGCGCTCACGGTCACGTTCACCTACAGCATCGTCGCCCAGCCCGCCCACGGCACCCTCAAACCCAGCAGCGGCACCTATGCCTACACCCCCGCCGCGGGCTACGTGGGCGCCGACAGTTTCACCTGGATGGCCAACGACGGGTCGAGCGACTCCAACGTCGCCACCGTGAGCATCACCGTGACCCTGCCGCCGCCCCCGCCGGGCGCGCCGACGGTGTCGGACATGACGCTCAGCACCCCAGCGAACACGCCGCTCAACGGCAGCCTGCAGGCCAGCGGCGCCTCCATCAGTTTCGCCATCGCCAGCAAACCGGCCCACGGCACCTTGAGCCTCGGCAGCGCCAGCACCGGAGCGTTCACCTACACCCCGGCCAAGGGCTACAACGGTAGCGATAGCTTCACCTTCACCGCCGAGGACACCCTCCTCAAGGCCACGTCCAACCCCGCCACCGTGACCATCACCGTGGGCGGCGGCGGTTCCGGATCGGGCTCGGGTTCCGGCTCAGGATCGGGATCAGGTTCCGGTTCGGGATCAGGCTCGGGTTCCGGTCCGAACAGCGTGGTGCCTATCGCCAGCGCCATGAGCCTCGCCACCTACGCCGCCACGCCCTTGAGCGGGGTGCTGGCAGCGAGCGATGCCGCCGGCAACACTCTGGGGTTCACCGTCACGGCCGCGAGTCACGGCAACGTCAAGCTCACCGATGCCGCCACCGGCGCTTTCACCTACACGCCGGCGGCCGGCTACACCGGCGCCGACAGCTTCAGCTTCACGGCCATAGACAAGGTGACGGGCTTAAGCTCCGCTGCTGCCGGCGTGAGCATCACCGTCAACGCCGTGCCGGTCTCGAGCATGGCGGTGCCGCTCGCCAGCAACGGCAGCTTCAGCACCTATGAGAACGTGGCATTGAGCGGCACCCTGAGCGCCAGCGACGCCGCCGGCAACGCCCTCAACTACACCCTCGCCACCCCGCCCACCCACGGTACCGTGGTGATCACCGCCGCCACCGGCGCCTTCCTCTACACCCCGACCACGGGCTACACCGGCAGCGACAGCTTCAGCTACACCGCCACCGACGCCACCACGAACGTGGTTTCCGCCGCGGCCAGCGTCGCCCTCACCATGGTGGCCACCCCGCCGCCGTCCGCCTCCACGCCTCCCGTCGCCAACCCCGCGACCCTCGGCACCTACGAGAACGCGGCGGTGAGCGGCACCTTGACCGGCAGCAGCGCCACCGGCGCCACCCTGAGCTACGGCACGGTGGGCACCACCGCCACCGCCCACGGGTCCGTGACCATCGCCGGCACCGGCGGCTTCAGCTATACGCCGGCCACGGGCTACATCGGCAGCGACAGCTTCAGCTTCCAGGTCAGCGACGGCAGCCACTCGGCCAGCGCCACCGTTACCATCACCGTGAGCGCGCTGCCGCCGCCGGCGCCCGTGGCCGGGAACCTCACCCTGTCCACCTACGTCGGCGTCCCGGTCACGGCGGTGCTACCCGCCAGCGATGGCGCCGGCCACACCATCAGCTACACGGTGGTCACTCCCACCACCCATGGCAGTCCCGCTACGCCGATCATCAACAGCGACGGCTCCTTCACCTACACCCCGGCCGCGGGCTTCACCGGCGGTACCGATACCATGACCTACACCGTGACCGACGGTACCACCCACGTGGTCTCCGCCCCGGCCACCGTCAACTTCTCGGTGATCGCGGCGCCCACCTCGGGCAACGCCACACCGCTCGCCAACAGCGCCAACGTGACCATCTACGAGAACAATGCACTCAGTTCGTTCCTGTCGGGGGCGGTGTCCCCGGCCGCCGACGGCGTGAGCTATGTGATCGGTACCCAGCCCAGCCACAGCACCGCGCCGATCGCGCCCGCCGCCAGCGGCGCCTTCACCTACAGGCCTGCGACCAACTTCACCGGCGCCGACGCCTTCACCTTCACGGTCAAGGATGCCCACACCAGCCTCGTCTCCGCCACGGCGAGCATGGTGATCACCGTGGCGAGCACTACGATCCCGGCCACCCCGCCCCAGGCCAGCAGCACCAACTACAGCCTCTTCGCAGGCCAGGCCCTGAGCGGTACCCTGGTGGCGGTGGAGACCAGCGGCAGCACGAACCTGAGCTATGCGGCGGTGCAGCCCAGCCACGGCACGGTCACGGTGACGGCCAGCGGCCTGGGGGCCGGGAGCTTCACCTACACGCCCAACGCCGGCTACACCGGCCCCGACAGCTTCAGCTTCACCGCCGTCGACAGCACCAGCGGTAGCGCGTCCTCCGCCGCCACCGTCTCGCTCACGGTGCAGCCCCTGCCCATCGCCGGCGTGGCACCGCTCGCCAACGGCGGCAGCCTCGCCCTATACGAGGGCCAACCCGCGAGCGGCAAGCTCGCCGCCGTGGATGCCACCGCGAACCCCCTGAGTTACGCCGCCCAGGCCCAACCAGGCCACGGCACGCTCACCCTCACCGCCGCGAGCGGCGCTTACACCTACACGCCTGCCGCCGGATACACCGGCAAGGACAGCTTCAGCTTCGCCGCCACGGACACGGTGACCCACCTCTCTTCCAGCATCGCCACCGTGAACATCACCGTGGCCGCCCTGCCGCTCGCGGCGGTGGCGCCGCTGGCCAACGACCTCGCCCTGACCCTCTATTCCGGCCAGACCTATAACGGCATGCTTTCCGCCATCGACGTGAACGACAACCCCATGAGCTATGCGATCAGCACCCAACCGAAGCACGGCAGCGTGACCGTAGATGCCGCCACCGGCGGTTTCAGCTACACGCCGGCCTCCGGTTACTCGGGCACGGACAGCTTCGCCTACACCGCCACCGACACAGTCTCCAAGCTCAAATCCAGCGCCGCGACGGCATCGCTCACCATCGCCGCCGCACCGCCCACCGCCGTGCACCATGGCGGCCCGGGCAGGGGCGGCTACGGGCCCCTGTACCTGCTGCTACTCGGTATGCTCCTCGCCTGGCGCCGCGCACGCCGCTTCCTGCCGGCGCTGGGCGCCCTGGCGCTGCTGTGGACGGCCACGGCGGCGGCCGACGGCGATGCCCCGGCACCGGCCTCCACCGCCGACGCGTGGTACGTGGGCGGCCAGGTCAACCTCATCAAGCCCGACGGCAAGCGCGACGCCTCTACCCACGGCCCGCGCGGCTGGGGCATCCTCGTCGGCAAGGAGCGCGGCGACTTCAGCCTGGAGTTCAACGCCGCTTACCACGCGGACAACCCCAAGGACTTGGGCGGCATCGCCAACTGGAAGACCTTCGGCGCGGACGGGCTGTGGTACTTCACCCATCGGCAGTCACGGCTGTTCTCGCCCTTCGCCGACGCGGGCCTGGGATTCGCCAACGAGTACTACGGCGACAACAGCAAGCTCCACAAGGCCTACCTCGCCTTCGGCGCCGGTTTCGACAGCGCCCCCTGGCAGTCACTGCCGATCTACCTGCGCACCGACCTGCAGCTGCAGCACGTGCTCGGCAGCTACAACGATCTCGTCTTGAGCTTCGGCCTCGGCTTCCGCTTCGGCGGCAGTGTGCCGCCCGCACCACCGCTCGCCCTGCCCGACGCCTCGCCCCTCGACAAGTACCCCATGGCCTGGTGTGCCGAAGAAGGCGGGCAACCCCAGCAGACGGACAGCGGCTGGGTCTGCGTACTGCCCGGTGGCCGCATCGAGTCGCGGCCGGAAAGCGCGGCTCCGCCCGCCGCCACGGAAGCGAGCCCGGCAGCGGTCACCTATGAGCAGCCTCCCGCCGCGGTCCGGGAATAAGCACCCGTGGAACAGATCTTCCAGCGCCTGGCGCCCTCCTGCGCCATGGTCCTCACCAGGAACGCTTCCGGCAAGGGGGTGGATTTCCTCGGCAGCGCTTTCGCGGTGCGGGAGGACGGCTATCTGTTCACCGCCGCCGAGGTGGTGAAGGACCGGACCTCGCTGCTGGTCTCGCCGGCGGAGGACGCCCTTGGATTCCAGTCCTCCAGCCGCGAACAGCTGCGCTGCTTCGCCGCGGAAGTCAAAGCGGCGGATGCAGGCAACAACGTCGCCCTACTGAAGATCATCGACCCGGTGTCGTTACGCCTGCTGCCCGACCTGCTGGGCGAGACGGAGACCCTGCACCCAGGCGCCGCGATGATGCAGCTCGGCTTCCCCTTCGGCCGTCACGGCACCCTGGTGTTGACCGCCCGCACCGGGCACCTGGCCGCGAAGATGCTCAGCACCGACGGCCGCCGGCAACTGCTGGTGGAGGGTGCGGTGTATTCCGGCGCGGCCGGCGGGGCGCTGGTGGACCTGCGCCGTGGCCGCATCGTGGGCGTGCTCGGCAGCCAGCTGGCGCTGCTGCCCAAAGACAGCGAATCCGCCGGCAAATTCACCCTGCCCCTGCAGACCGATCTGAGCCTGGCGGCCCCTATCGAGGCCGCCACCGCCCTGTTGCCGAGGGACCGCTAGCCCGCCTCAGACGTTACAGTACAAGTCCGTGACGTTCATCACGACATTGGCCAACTGCGCCTGGGCCGATTCGATGACCTCCACCTTCGCGGTCAACTCCTTCAATTCCGCGTCATCGGGGATCAACTCCAGTTTGGGGCCCAATTCGAACGAAAGGCTGCCGGCGGAAGCGATCTCCGTCTTGAACCCGAGGAATATCTCCAGGGCCGCTCCGGCCGTGATCTCGACCTTGGCGGACAGGGTGATCTCGTCGCAGGCCGCCAGGTTCATCTCGCTCTTGCCGCCCATGAAGAACTCAGCCTTGCCGCCCCAGAACTGCTCCAGGGCGTCACCTTGGACCATCTCGGTGGAATTACCCGTGGTCGTCTCCATCTTGTTCCCGGTCACCGTCGAGGTGCTGTTGCCGGTGACCGACTCGCTGCTGTTGCCCACCACGGTACTCGAGGTGTTGCCGTAGTTGCGCTCCTCCGTGGGTCCCTCCTGCACCGAGAGCCCCGGTCCATTGTGGTACTCATAGGTGTTGCCGAAATCCTTCGACACCTTCAAGTTGACCGCCTTCCAGGTGTTGCGCTTGGCGAAATCCTGGGGGTTGAACACCGCATCGAGCGCCGCCTCGCTCTCGCTCAACGTATCGGTCGCCTCCTCCGCCTGGTCCGGGCTCAACAAGCCGCCGAACGTGGGGACCGGCGAAGCGGCGGCGAAACTGCTGGCCACGCTCTCCAGCGAGAGGAAGCTCGACGTCCAGTCGTCGTGCTTACGGCTGGTGTAGGGGGAAGTCGGATCGTCGGCATGGAACCAGCCGCTGCCCTGGTCCCAGGCGATCAGGGATTCCTCATACCCCGTGCCGTAGCTGTAGGTGCAGTGCTTGCCCAGCTTGATGTCGGGAAGGGCGTTCGCGTCGGTGTTGCCGTAGGCATCCACGTAGTTGTTCGGGCCGGCGCTCCACTCGTAGCTGCTGCCGTACTTGAATTCGTATCCATTGCCCCAGAACTTCTCCACGTTGCCCCCGAGCCACTCGTAGGCATCCAGCGAGGCTGGGGCGTTGTAGTTCGAAGGTTGGGCGACGACGCCGGCCAGGTAGAGGGACATGGAGCCCCGGGGGATGGTGAACGTCTCGTTGTTGTACACGCAGGCCTGGTTCGCCCAGGCGTGGCCTTCCTCGTAGCCGTTGCCGAAGTTGAAGTTCTTGCCGTTGCCGCCCCACTGGATGATGTTGCCGTCGTTGAAGAAATAGATGTCCCCGTAGTGGCGGCTCACCTGGTAGGCGCTGCTGCCCTCGTCCAGCGCCTGTATGTTCTGCACGCTGCCGATGCCAGACAGGGGGGTGTTCACGGGGACTTGTGCGCAGACCCCGTTGGGGTCGAGGGTCACGAACGGAGTCGGGCCGGTGACCGCCGCCATGCCCTGGTTGTTGCTGCTGCCGCTGCCGACGGTGGTGCCGGGACTGGGGTTATAGGGGTTAGTGGCTATCTTGATTAGGAAGCCGCGGGAAGATATCTGGGCCCACAGGGCGTTGAGCATCCGATTGATGGTCATGATGGTGTTCCTCCGGTCGAAGCCCGTTCAGGGCGCCAGGATCAGGGTGGTGACTTGGCTCGGCACGATGGACAGGCCGGGCGCGTTGAGGCTGAAGCCGTTGTGGGCGGTCATGCTGGTGAGCCTCGAGGTGGGCATGCCGTCGCACAGCACGGTGAAAGAGGGGATCAGGGTGTGGTGCGGCCCCATGAACATGCCCGACAGCACCCCGAGCTCGATGCCCGGCTGATCGCCCAAGCTGATGGTGCCCATGGTGCCGATGGTGTGGGTGGGCATGCACTCGCTCATCACGAACATCGCCGTCGTGAACGGCATGGCCAAGGCGTTAAGGGCGATGTTGGGATAGGGGATGGGCACCGGCACCAGGATCGGGGTCAGGCATACGTCCGGAAAGCCGAAGGCCATGCCGGGCATCTGGGTATTGGCGAACATAGCTAGCCTCCTCAACCCAGGTGGATGCGCTCGCCGTCGATGCGCACTTCGCTCTCGGCGGACATCACGGCGTGCTTGCCGCGGAGGTTGAGGACGTTCTTGACGGAGTAATAGACCTGCCCGGCCTGCAGGTGCTCCAGGTCTTCGACTTCGCGGTGCACCGCACCCGCCTTGAGCCGCACCCGCTCGGCCACGGTCTCCAGCAACTCGGCGAAGGTCTTCACCCGGTCCACCGTCGCTTCCACGAGTCCCGCGGCCAGCTGCAGCGCCCCGAGGGCGAAGCTCGCCTGGGCCGCCTGCACCGAGACCTCGGGAGCCACGGCGCTGATCTGCCGGCCCGCGGCCAGCGTCAGCTCGTCCTGCACCGCGAGCTTGAGCCCGCCTTGCGCGACCTTGAGGGTGCTGTCCGCGGGCAGGGGGATCACCGCCGGGGCCTCGCCCCGCACCAGCACCGCCAGTATCCACAGGCTACCCTCCACGTCTGCGGCGAGCACGGTATCGCCAGCCGCCGGCTGCAGCAGGCAGGAGGCGGCACGGCGCGCGGTGAAGGCTCCGCCCGGGCTGCCGAGACGGCAGATGTCCTCGCCGGCATCCAGGACCTTTGCCTGGATGAGGCCGCTCGCCGCGGGTTCGGACTGCATATGGGTGAGTGTCTGCATGACGCTGTACTCCTGGTTTTAGGCGGGGCGCCAGTTCTCGGCCGCGAGTTGATCGGGATCGGTACCGTAGGCCAAGGCCTTGCTCGCCGGCCAACGGGTGGCCTGGTCGCGCACGGCGTGCAGCTTGGCCTTGAAGAGGTTGGCGTCGGTGAAATCCGCGCCGTCCAGCACCGAACGGGAGAAATCCGTGTAACTCATCTCGCAGCCCTTGAACGAAGCCGCGGTGCAGTCGGCATCCGTGAGCTGCGCCATGTCGAGACGGGCCTTGTCGAGGCGCGCGCGCACCAGCCGGGCCTGCTGGAAGTGAGCCTGGGTGAGTTCGGCGCCGGAGAGGTCGGCGCCCTCGAGGTCGGCTCCGGAGAACATCGTGTTGGTGAGCTTGGCTCCGCCGAGATCGGCGCCCGGGAGCTTGCAGTCCAGGAAGCCGGTGTATTCCAGGTTGGCCTTGCGGAACCTGGTTCCGGTGAGGTCGCAGCCGCGCAGCTGACAGGCGATGAAGCTGAGGCCGGAAAGATCCACGCCGGCGAAGTTTCCGCTTTGCAGGAACAGCTGCTGCGCCGAGAAGCCCTTGAAGCTGCTGCCGGTGAAATCCCCGTTCATCAGCACCGTCTTGGCGAAGCTCGCGCCGTCGAGCTTGGAGCCGGTCACCGGGGTATCCATGACGATGGTCTTGAAGAGTTTCGTGGCCGAGAGATCCGTCTGCTCGAGGTTGCAGCGGTTCAGCACCGTGTATTCCAGGTGCACGCCCGCGAGCACGGCCCCCTTGAGGCGGGTCTCCATGAATTGGGCGCGCAGCAGGTCCGCCGCCGCGAGCCGCGCCCCGCCGAGATCGCACTTGCTGAACACGCCATGAGCCAACTGGGCGCGCTCGAGGGCCGCGCCCTGGAAGTCGACGCCGGTGAACACGCCCTCGCGCAGATCCGCACCGTCCAGATCCGCGCCCGCGAAGCTGACTTGCTCGAAGACACCGCCGGCCAAGGCGGCACCGGCGAGCTTCGCGCCCTTGAAGTCCTGGCCGCGGATGGTCTCGCCGCGGCGGATGGCGGTTTCCAGCTCGTCGCGGGTCATGGATGCCAGTCCTTGAGCTTGGTGCGCTTGAGGTTGGCGCCGTGGAAGCGGGTCTCGCCCACCACCACCCCCAGGAACTCGGCGCCGAAGCAGTTCGAATCGCCGAGGTTGGCCCGCACCAGCCGCGCCTTGTTGAGCATGGCCTCCTTGAGGTTGCAGTTGGAGAGGTTCGCGGCCTCGAGGTCGGTCTGCATGAAATGGGCCCGCACGGCGCTCGCGCCGCGGAAGCGCGCCTGCTTGAGCTTGGCTTCGCTCAGGTCCGAGCCATCCAGCACCGCCCGCTCGAAATTGCCGTCCGTGAGGTCGATGCCGCGCAGGTTGGAGCCCGGCAGCTTGGCCCCGCTGAAGTCTGCGCCCCGGGCCCGGGTCTCGTTTCCCACCAGACGCAGCTTGGCGATCTCGGCCCCGGCCGCCCGCAAGCGGTCGAGATCCACGTTCGCGAACAACAGGGTCTCGCCCTTGGCGCCGCTCAGGTCCAGGCCCACGGCGCTGCCGCCCAACACCGTCGTGCGCCGGATGGTGGCGCCGTTCAGCCTGGCGCCGTCGAGACGGCAGTCCATGAACAGCGGCTTGGTGAACTCGGCCCCGCCCAGGTCCGCTCCGGTGAAATCCGCCTTCATGATCAGGCCGCCGGTGAACTTGGCGCCCGGGAAGGCGCTGTTCTCGAAGCTGGCCTCGCTCAACACCGCATCCCCGAAGTCCGCGCCTGCCCCGACCGCGCCCACGAAGCTGGACTTGCCCACGTTCGCAGAGGAGAAGTCCGTCTTGGCGAGCTTGGCACCGCTGAAGTTCGCGCGTACCGCGACGGCGCCCGTGAGTTTGGCGCCGGAGAGGTCGGCCCCGGAGAAATCGGCGAATTCCAGGTAGGTCCCGGTGAAGTCCACGCCCTTGAGGTCCGCTCCCGAGAGGTTCACGCCGGCGAGATCCATGCGTGCCAGGGATTCGCCGCGCTTCAAGCGCTGCAAGACCTGCTCCTTGAGCGTCGCCAGGCCCGCCTGGCGTTCCGCCGGCAGCGCGCCGGTGAGCATGACGTGCGCGCCCATGCCATAGGCCTTGCGGAAGGCCTCCTCGGCCAAGCGCAGCTTGCCTTCCAGCTCCTTGAGGTCGGCGGAACCGGTCTTTTTCATGAGCAGTTCCCGGGAACCCGGTGCCAAGGTCAATGCCGCCTGCAGCCGTTCCAGGCGTTGCGCGGCGGAGAAGCGCGGCAAGGTTGCCGCCTGCTTCTTCATGAGCTCGTCCGGATCCATCCCCACCTGCTTGCACATCGCCGCCAGTTTTTCCTTCGCGAGTGCGCGGGCTTCCTCCGCCTGCTTGTGGGCGTCGGCCAGCATCTTGGCTACGTCGAGGTCCATCAGGCTGGTGGACTTATGCACGGTTTCGGGATCCGCGACAAGCGCCGGAACCGGGTCCACGCCGAGCTCCGCGACGCGCGCCC
>DASSIS010000108.1:0-13553 GCA_035691665.1 Gammaproteobacteria bacterium
CTATATAAGGACTTCTGCTGGAGCGCGGCGAGTTCAGGGGTGAGCAGCGCATCAAGTCGCTGCGTGGCGTCCATGGTCCTCGGCCGTGATGTCGAGATGCGCGGTGTCGGAGCGCTGCTTCAGCTCCTCGGGCTTGATGCCGAGACGGGCGAACAGCGCCCGGTCCTTCTCCATGTCCGGGTTGCCGGTGGTGAGCAGCTTCTCACCGTAGAAGATGGAGTTGGCGCCGGCGAAGAAGGCCAGTGCCTGCATCTCGTCGTGCATCTCGCTCCTGCCCGCCGAGAGGCGCACGTGCGCCTTGGGCATGAGGATGCGCGCCACCGCGATGACGCGCACGAAGTCGAAGGGATCGATGGGCGCGGTGCCGTCCAGCGGCGTGCCCGTGACCTGCACCAGCTGGTTGATGGGCACGCTCTCCGGGTGCTCCGGCAGCGTGGCCAGCGTGTGCAGCATCTTGGCCCGGTCTTCCTGCTGCTCGCCCATGCCGACGATGCCTCCGCAGCACACGTGCATGCCGGCGTCCCGCACGTTCTGCAGCGTGTCCAGGCGATCCTGGAAAGTGCGCGTGGAGATGATGTCCTTGTAGTACTCAGCGGAGGTGTCGATGTTGTGGTTGTAGTAGTCGAGGCCTGCGTCCGCGAGCTTCTTCGCCTGCTCCGGCGTGAGCATGCCGAGGGTGCAGCAGGTCTCCATGCCGAGCTCCCGCACGCCCTTCACCATGTCGGCGATCTGGTCCAGGTCCTTGTCCTTGGGCGAGCGGTAGGCGGCGCCCATGCAGAAGCGCGTGGCGCCGGCGTCGCGGGCGATCCTGGCCTTCGCCACCACGTCGTCCACGCACATGAGCTTCTCGGCCTTGAGGCCCGTGTGGTAGCGCGCGCTCTGGGGACAATAGGCACAGTCCTCGGGGCAGGCACCGGTCTTGATGGAGAGCAGGGTCGAGATCTGCACCGCGTTGGGGTCGAAGTGGCGGCGGTGCACTCCCTGGGCCCGGAACAGGAGGTCGTTGAAGGGCAGCGCGAACAGGGCCTGCACCTCGGCCAGGGTCCAGTCGTGGCGAACGTCGTTGGGCATCACGGTGGACATGGGGGCCTCGGCGGGGGATTGCCCTGGGAGCCCCTAGTCTAAGGGGTCATTGTCAACTTGAGAATGGGTAAACAGTTTACAATCGATCAATTAATGCTCTGACACGTTCCCCCGGGAATCAGCCGCCAAACCGGCTCTGCTGGGAGAAGTAGGCATGCCAGGCCCGACCCTCCCAGACGTAGTAGTCAGCGTTGTACACACTGAAGGTCTTGCCGCCCTTGCCGCGGGATACCTCCACGTAAGCCACCGCCACGTCTCCGTGGATCAGGACGGTGGTCGGGGGCTGGGGCGGGATAGGCAGGTTCTTGCCGAGGTTGTCAGCCGCGAACTTGAGTTCATCGACCAACACGCCCAGCTTCCCGTCTGATCCGATCTCGGTGAAATCCGGCGTGAGCAAGCAGCGCTCGAAATCGATATCCCCTTGCCGGAACGCCACGGACCAAGCGCGTTCCAGCACCTGGATAGTGGCAGCATCCTTATGCTCGTTCTTCAGGACCGCTTCCCCGCAGCCATCGGTGGCATGGGACGTGAGCGGAATCGATATCGAGATCAATGCGGCAGCAACGGCCGATGAAAGAGCGCGCATATCGATTCCTTCCTCATTACGCGGGCACATAGCTCAAGTAGACCTTGCCGTTCTTGAAAGTTCGCGATTGCATCAGCTTTAATTCCAACCGCTGTTTCATACCCTCGAATATCGTCCTCCCCTTGCCCAACGCTACCGGATTGACCACGAACTGGTACTCGTCGATGAGGCCCGCGGCAGCGAGCTGCGCCGTGATGTTGCCGCTGCCCAGGATCGCCATACCGGGACCGCTCTCCTGCTTGAGCTTGAGCACCTCGGTCACGAGCTCACCCTGCATGAGGCGTGTGTTCTGCCAGTCCACCTTGACGAGGCGGCGGGAGAACACGACCTTGCGGCTACGGTTCATGCCGGCAGCCACTTGCGGCATCGCCATCTCGGCGGCCGGCGTGGGCCAGAAGGACGCCATCATCTCGTAAGTGACGCGGCCGAAGAGCAACTCCCCCTCCCCGCTGGCGTTGCCCGCCACGAACGCCCCGAACTCCGGGTCGTCCATGCCGTCCTTGGCCCAGCTGAAATCGCCGCCGGCGCCGGTGAAATATCCGTCCAGGCTCATGTTGTTGAACACGCTCAAGCGGCGCATGGCTCCACCTCGGGTTCGATGGGTTTGGACGACCGCCAAAGTGTGCGAGTATTTCCCGATGATTTACAGATGGGTCATGCAGGCCCTCTATCCACCCAGCTGCCTGCTCTGCGGGGACGACGGCGCCCGGGGCCTGGACCTCTGTGCCGCCTGCTTCGACGAGCTGCCCTGGAACCGCCGCCCCTGTCCGCGCTGCGCGGCGCCCTTGCCGCCGGATGCGGACGACCGGCTCTGCGGAAACTGCATCAAGGTGCTGCCCGCCTGGGACGAAGCCCAGAGCCCGCTCGCCTACGCCTATCCCCTGGACCGGCTCATCCAGCGCTTCAAGTTCGACGGCGACCTGGCGACGGGGAGGATGCTGGCGGAACTGCTGGCGAGCTATCTCGCCGCGGGCGGCGGGACCCGGCCCGATTGCATCCTGCCCGTGCCTTTGCATCCCGCGCGTCTCAAGGAACGTGGCTTCAACCAGGCGGTGGAACTGGCGCGGCCCGTGGGCCGCCGGCTCGGGATCCCGCTACGACTCGATCTCTGCGAGCGCGTGCGCGCTACGGAAGTGCAGTCGAAGCTGGATGCGACGGAGAGGAAGAAGAACCTCAAGGACGCGTTCGCCGTAAAGCGATCCGTGGACGGCACCCAGGTGGCGATCCTGGACGACGTGGTCACCACCGGCGCGACCATAGAAGCTCTGACGAAGGTATTGAAGGACGCCGGAGCGGCTCGTGTCACGTTCTGGAGCCTGGCCCGCGCCGCCCCGGCGCAGTGAGGCTCAGGCACTGCGCGCCAGATATCCCTCCAGGCGCCGCTTCGCGGCCGGCCACTCCGCCGCGGTGATGGAATAGCGTATGGAATCCCGGGGCGTGTAATCCGCCGCCATACGGTGCGCCCGCAGCAGACCTTCCTGGCGCGCGCCGAGGCGCTCCAGGGCCGCGCGGGAGCGCAGGTTGCGGGCGTCGGTGTGGAACGAGACCCGGTACACCTTCCAACTCTCGAAGGCGTGCTGCAGCATCAGGAACTTCGCCTCGGTGTTCGCGCCGCTGCGTATCGCCGTGGCGGTGAGCCAGGTGTACCCGATCTCGCATACGTCGGGCGTAGCACGCCCGTGCTGGGCATGCCCGGCAGGCCAGGCCCAGCGTTCGACCTCCCAGAAGCGGGTGGAACCGATGACGGCGCTGTCCGCGAGCCGCACCGTGGCGAAGGGCAGCGCCGTACCCGCCTCCCGCCAGGCGAGCGCGGTGGTGATGTAGCGTTCCACCGCCTCCCGGCCCTGGGGCACCAGGCTCCATTCATATAGAGAGGGATCCGCCGCGGAGGCCGCCGCCAGCGCCTCCGTATGCCGCAACTCCAAAGGCTCGAGCTGCACGTGCCGGCCCTGCAAGACGGGGTACTCGGGTCGCATGGCGGCTTCAGGGGCCGGTGAAAGTGTAGTGCAGCAAGATGCCCGCGAACACCGCGGCGCCGAACCAGTTGTTGTTGAGGAAGGCCTGGAAGCACTTCTCGGGCACCCGCTTGCGGATCAGGTATTGCTGGTAGAGCGCGAACACCAGCGCGAAGGCGAGGCCCACGTAGTAGGCGGCGCTGAGCTCGAGCCGCGTACCCACGAGCACGAGATTGAGCAGCAAGAGACCCTGCAGCACACCGATGATGGTGCGGTCCATGTCGCCGAACAGGATGGCGGTGGACTTCACTCCGATCTTGAGGTCGTCGCGCCGGTCGACCATGGCGTACATGGTGTCGTAGACCGTGGACCAGAGGATGTTGGCGATGAAGATGAGCCAGGCCTCGGGCGGCACCTTGCCGGTGGCGGCGGCATAGGCCATGGGGATGCCCCAGCCGAAGGCGAGACCTAAATAGGGCTGCGGCAGATAGGTGTAGCGCTTCATGAACGGGTAGCTCACCGCGAGCGCGAGACCTGCCACGGCGAGTTCGAGGCTCAAGGTGTTGAGGGTGAGCACGAGGCCGAGCGCCGCGAGGCCGAGCAGCACGAAGAGCACGAGCGCCTCCACCACGCTCA
This sequence comes from Gammaproteobacteria bacterium, assembly GCA_035691665.1. Lineage (GTDB taxonomy): Bacteria > Pseudomonadota > Gammaproteobacteria > Natronospirales > REEB76 > DASUBN01. The sequence continues at coordinate 4,261 of DASSIS010000108.1, forward strand.
CCTCGCCCGCGGCGAGGGGCCGCTCCCGGGTGCGGGCCACGTGGGGATCGAAATCCCGGTCGGCGTAGTCGTTGATGATGCAGCCTGCAGCGCGCATCACGAACACGCCGGCCACGAACACCACGAAGAGCTTGGGGCTGGGGCGGCCGTCGCAGGCGAGCCATAGGGCCCAGAGGGTGGGCCAGAGCAGGAGGAAAGCGCCGATGGGCCGATGCACGCGCATGAGCCGCGCATAGGCGCCGGCACGCTTCCAGGCGGACGGCCACCACACGCGGACCGCGCGGCTGTAACGGACCTTGTTCCAGTAGGGTACGAGGCGCGGATCCATCACTCTTTATTTCCCCAACTCAGACAGGAAGCATTCATATATGAGGATGGCGGCCGCACCCACCGTCAGCAGGGAACGCCGCGCCCAGAGTTCCTGCGGCACCCGCGAGAGCCCCGCCACCGCCGCGGTATGCAGCGGTTCGCCCACTGTTAGGCAGGTCACCTCGATGGGGCCGCGACGCGCGTCCCTGTCGGCGAACACCCGCGCACCCAAGGGGTTCTCTCCCAGCTCCTTCAACCAGCGGGCGCCTTCGCCCACCGCCACGGAACGTGCGTAGACCAGCGGCTCGGGGCCGCAGAGATACACCTGCCTGAGGTAAGCGGGCTCGCCGGTCCTGGCATAGAGCAGGGCGGCGTCCTGGGGCAGCAGCGGCGCGGCCTGCTCTTTCAGTATCTGCAGGTGGAACGCGGCGCCTGCTTTGGCCTTGATACGCTCGGTGAGGGAACCGGCTTCCGACAGATAAGGCCAGAGCGCCGCCGGGCGCGCGTCCACGGACCAGGACGGCAGCGGCCTCCAGCTGTGGAAGGGGATGGATACGGCAGTGGCTTTCAACCCGGCTCTCCCATGACGCGTATTTTAGCGTCACACCGAGCCATAACGCTCGGTCTCGCCGAGCCAGCGCCGTACGATGGGATTGATACGGTCCGGATATCTCTCCAGCAAGAGCTGCGCCGCCTGTTGCACCTGGGGGATCAGGGCCGCATCGCGCAGCAGATCCGCGATGCGCAGGTTGATCTCCCCCGCCTGGCGCGTGCCCAGCAGTTCGCCCGGGCCGCGCAGCTCCAGGTCGCGACGCGCGATCTCGAAGCCGTCGTTGGTGGCGCGCATCACATCGAGCCGCGCCTTGGCGGAGGACGACAGGGGCGGACGATAGAGCAGCACGCAGCTCGATTCGGCGGCGCCGCGCCCCACCCGCCCGCGCAACTGGTGGAGCTGGGAGAGCCCGAGGCGTTCGGCGTTCTCGATGATCATGAGGCTGGCGTTGGGCACGTCCACCCCCACCTCCACCACCGTGGTGGCCACGAGCAGCTGTACGCGCCCGGCGGTGAATTCGGACATGACCGCATCCCGCTGCTTGGGCTTCAGCCGGCCGTGGAGCAGGCCCACCTGGAGGTCGGGCAACGCAGCCTTGAGTGCGGTGGCGGTGTCTTCCGCCGCCTGGCATTGCAGGAGCTCGGACTCCTCGATGAGCGGGCATACCCAATAAACCTGACGGCCTTCGCCGCAGGCCTGGTGCACCCGCTGCACCACCTCGGCGCGGCGCGCCTCGGCGATGGCCACGGTCTTCACCGGCTTGCGCGAAGGCGGCAGCTCGTCGATGGACGAGACGTCGAGGTCTGCGTAAGCGGTCATGGCCAGGGTCCGCGGGATGGGGGTGGCGGTCATGATGAGCTGGTGGGGATGCAGCCCGTCGGCTGCGCCCTTCTCCCGCAGCGCCAGGCGCTGGTGCACGCCGAAGCGGTGCTGCTCGTCGATGATCACGAGACCCAGGGAATGGAACTGCACTTCCTCCTGGAACAAGGCGTGGGTGCCGATGGCGAGCGGGGCCTGTCCCGCACGCAGGAGTTCCAGAGCCACCTTGCGCTCGGGTGGCTTCTGGCGGCCGCTGATCCACACGGGCTCGAGTCCCAAGGGTACGAACCAGCGCTGAAAATTGCGGTAGTGCTGCTCCGCCAGCAGCTCCGTCGGGGCCATGAGCGCCGCATGCCTGCCGGCCTCGATGCAGGCGAGGGCCGCGAGCGCGGCCACCACGGTCTTGCCGCAACCCACGTCTCCCTGCACCAAGCGCATCATGGGATGGGGCTTGCCGAGATCGCGGAGGATCTCCCCGGCCACCCGCTCCTGGGCGCGGGTGAGGGTAAAAGGCAGCCCGGCGCGGAACTTGGTGGCCAGCTCACCCTTGCCCGCGAGCGGCGCGGCCCGGCTCTTGTCTTCCGCGAGGCGCAGGCGCCTGAGGCTCAGATGATGGGCCAGGAGTTCCTCGAAGGCGAGGCGCTGCTGGGCCGGATGGCTGCCGTCCATGAGCGCCGTGAGCGGCGCATCCGGCGGCGGCCGGTGCACATAGCGCAGGGCTTCCGCCAAGGGCGGCATCTTGGCTCCATCCAGGAGTTCCGCCGGCAACAGCTCCGGCAAGGGGGCATAGGCGTGATCCAGGAGCTTGAGGGCCTGGTCCGTGAGCGCGCGCAGCTTCAGCTGCTGCACCCCCTCGGTGGCGGGATAGATGGGCGTGAGCGCCGGGGCCTCGGCGACGTGCTCGTCCCGCGCCAGCAGCCGGTATTCAGGATGCACCATCTCGGGAGTGAGTTTGCCGGGCCTGACCTCGCCGTAGCAACGCAGGCGTGCGCCCCGGGCCAGCATCGCCATCTGGGTGGAATTGAAGTTGAAGAAGCGCAGGGTGAGCGCACCGGTGCCGTCGGCGACACGCGTGAGCAGCATGCGCCGGCCGCGGAACGCCACCTCCGTGAGCTCGATCACACCTTCCACCGTGGCGTGCATGCCGGGCCTGAGGGCGCCGATCGGGGTTATGCGGGTGCGGTCCTCGTAGCGCAGCGGCAGGTGGAACAAGAGGTCCTCGACGTTCCTGATGCCGAGCTTCTCGAGGCGCTCGGCCACCTGCGGTCCCACGCCGCGCAGGCGGGTCACCGGTGCGGCGGTGCTCTCGGGGGCGACGGCAGGCTTCAAGCGCGGCTTACTGCACCACCATGACCGCGTCGATCTCCACCCGGGCGCCGCGCGGCAGCGAGGCCACGCCGATGGTGACGCGGGCCGGGTACGGCTCCTGGAAATAGTCGGCCATGACCTCGTTCACCTTCGGGAAGTTGGCGAGGTCGGTGAGATAGACGGTGACGCGCACCACGTCCTTGAAGCCGTCACCCGCGGCTTCGGCCACGGCCTTGAGGTTGTCGAACACCCGGCGCGTCTCCAGCGCGAAATCGCCGGAGACGAGTTCGCCGGTCTTGGGATCCAGCGGGATCTGACCGGAGAGGTAGACGGTGTTGCCGGCGCGTACCGCCTGCGAGTAAGGGCCGATGGCCCGGGGTGCCCGGTCGGAGAAGATGCTCAAGCGCGCCATGGAAGGCTCCGTCGGCGGCAGATCGCGCCGCGATGCACCCACTATAGAACAAACCCGAAAAGCCGACGAATGGGGTCGCGGCGGCCATGAGCATTCCACACATGCATCGGGGTCGCAGCGTCGCATGCGCCACCTCCGGATACTCCGGCAGACAACTAGAACCACCGGAGCACCCTCATGCATGCCACTCTCGATACCAAGTTCAAGCTCGCAGCGGCTTTCGCGGTCGGGGCGCTGACCGCGATGCCCACCGCATTCGCCGCCGACCCGGCGCCACCCGCCGCGACCCAAGGAGTGCCGGTAATGTACCTGGGCAGGGTCGAGGTGACGGGAGAGAAGAACATCTTCCTCACGCTGCAGTCCATCAAGGTAGCCCTGCTACGCCCCTTTTCCAGCAGCCCGCAGGACGCTGACCTCGTGGTGTGCCGGATCGAGAAATCCATGAGCGAGGCGGTGGAATACCTGGACTGTGACACCAACCGCCATTACACCCAACTGCGGGATTCATCCCAACTGGCCTTCATGATCGCCCAGGGGCGCGCTGGAGGAGGAGGCTCGAATCAGATAGCCGAGATGTGGAACCAGACTCTCGCCACCGAGGAAGTCATGCTCACGAACCTGGTAGTGGGGCAACCCGACCATAGGCTGCACATGCCGGTGAACGGCGGCGCGTTCCGCAAGCTGCTGGACCGGCTACCCATGCCCGCGGCCGGAACCGCGGCCCCCGCCGCGGGGAGTGGGGCGGGCCGCCCGGGCTCTGAGGGGGTCAAACAATGATTCAGAAATGATTAAGCCCGGGGCCGGGGTGCCTGGGCTATTACTAGGGCGTGGGGCCAGAAAATCAGTACCAGGAGAAACCTCATGTCCAGCAAGATCTATCTGAAAACCGCCGGGGCGCTGGCGCTGGTGGCCCTCTTGGCCGCCCCGCTCCTGGCGGCGGCGGATGACGACAGCTCCGGCCAGAAGACCGAGACCACGGTCATGTATCTCGGCAAGACGCCGATCACGGGCGACGCCAACATCTACCACGTGCTGCAGTCCATCAAGGTGGCCCTGATGCGCCCCTACTCCAGCAAGGCGGCAGATGCGGACCTCGTGGTGTGCCGCATCAACCGTGCCATGTCCGAGGCCCTCGAGTACCTAGATTGCGACTTCAACCGGGACTACACCAGACTGCGTGACGAGTCGCAGATGTCGTTCCTGGCCGCCCAGGGCCGCGCCGGCAAGCAGACCTCTCAGGGCGGCTTCGATCCGCTGAACCAGAGCGCGGACGACAGCACGGTCATCTTCGAGAGCCTGATTAACGTCCAGCCCAACCACCGGCTGCACATCCCCATAAACGGCGGCAACCTGATGAAGCTGTTGAACAGCCTGCCGATGCCGACGAACGAGACGGTGGACTCGGCGCCGGCGCCCAGAACCAACGGCGGCTGAGCGGTCCGGATCCATCTAGCGTCCGGAGGGCCCTACCATGGGTCCGAAACACCGTTTCGGACGGGCGTATAGGGGCTGGAAGCGCCGCTTCCAGCGGGCATGCAAGGACGCATGCCCCGGACCTGGAGCGAAGCAGGATGCGGCGCGACAGGTACGCCCGGGGCTGCGCGCGGAGCAGGGTGAGCGGTAACGCCGCGAACGCCCGCGCGGGAGGCGCGGGCTGGACCGCTCGCGAAGCAGGAGCGAAGCGAGCGGCGTAGCGCACAGGTGGCGCTGGCTTTTCAGGCCTTGGAGCGCTGCACGCGCATGACCTCGGGCATGGCGCGCAGGCGGCGCAAGAGACGCGCCAGGTGGTTGCGGTTGCGCACCGCGAACACGAAGGTGAGCACCGAGGCCTGGTCGTCGCGCTCCTGCAGGTTCACATGCTCGATGTTGGAGCCGGTGTCGGCGATGGCCGCGGCCACGGTGGCGAGTACGCCGCGCTGGTTGGCCACGTCGGCGCGCACCTCGACCGGGAAGTCGCGGTCGATATGCTTCTCCCACTGCACCTCGATGAGCTTCTCCGGCTGGGCCCGGTACTCATGCAGGTTGCCGCATTCGTTGCGGTGCACCACGATGCCGCGCCCGGCGGTGAGCACGCCCACGATGGCGTCGCCCGGGATCGGATGGCAACAGCGGGCGAAGGTCACCACCAGGCCCTCGGTGCCGCGGATCGAGAGCGGTGCACTGGTCTTGGGTTCGACCTCCTCCACCCCTCGCTCCGGCATGAGGCGCCGCGCCACGAGCGGCGCCAGGTGCTGGCCGAGGCCGATGGACTCGAACAGCTCGTCCTTGTCTTCCAGCTTGAACTCCTGCAGCACCGCCTCGAGCTCCGCCTCGGGCACGCGCGTGAGCTTCAGGGAGAGGGTCGCCAGCGCCCGCTCCAGCATGCGCTTGCCGAGCTCCACCGCCTCCTCGCGCCGCAGGTTCTTGAGGTAGTGCCGCACGTTGGCGCGTGCCTTGGCGGTGACCACGAAGTTGAGCCAGGCGGGGTTGGGGCGGCCGCTCGGCGAGGTGATGATCTCCACCGTCTGACCGTTCTCCAGCGGGGTGCGCAGCGGCACCAGGCGCCGGTCCACCTTGGCGGCCACGCAGGCGTTGCCCACGTCGGTGTGCACCGCGTAGGCGAAGTCCACGGCCGTCGAACCGCGCGGCAGCCGGCGGATATCGCCCTGGGGGGTGAACACGTAGACCTCGTCCGGGAACAGGTCCACCTTCACGTTCTCGAGGAACTCCAGCGAGCTGCCAGTGCCCTGCTGCATCTCCATCACGCCCTTCAGCCATTCCCGGGCGCGTACCTCGGGAGCCGTGGCCCCGCCCTCGCCTGTCTTGTAGAGCCAGTGGGCGGCGATGCCGGAGCGGGACACCTTGTCCATGTCCTCGGTGCGGATCTGCGCCTCCAGCGGCACGCCCTGGGGGCCGATGAGCACGGTATGCAAAGACTGGTAGCCGTTGGCCTTGGGGATGGCTATATAGTCCTTGAACTTGCCCGGCACCGGTTTATAGAGGTTGTGGACCAGGCCGAGCGTGCGGTAGCAGTCGTCGGGGCGCGGCACCACGAGACGGAAGGCGTAGACGTCGAGGACCTCCAGGAGCGGCAGGCGCTTGGCGACCATCTTGCGGTAGACGCTGTAGAGGTGTTTCTCGCGGCCCTCGATCGTGCCCTTGATGTCGGCGCGTTCCAGCGCCTGGGAGAGGCTCGTCACGATCTTGGCCACCATCTCCTTCTGGTGGGTGCGGGCGCGCTTCAGGTGCTTGGCGAGCACCTTGTAGCGGGTCGGGTGCAGGGCCTGGAAACCCAGATCCTCCAGCTCCATGCGCATGGCGCTCATCCCCAGGCGGTGGGCGATGGGCGCGTAGATCTCGAGGGTCTCGGCGGCGATGCGGCGGCGCTTGGGAGCCGGCATGGCGCCGAGCGTGCGCATGTTGTGGAGCCGGTCCGCGAGCTTCACCATGATGACGCGGATGTCCTCCACCATGGCCAGCACCATCTTGCGGAAGTTCTCCGCCTGGGCCTCGGCGCGGCTCTTGAACTTGATCTGGGTGAGCTTGGAGACCCCGTCCACCAGCTGCGCCACCTCGGCGCCGAAACGGGTGTGGATCTCCTCCTTGAGGGTCGGCGTGTCCTCGATGACATCGTGCAGCAGGGCCGCCTCGATGGTGCGGTGGTCCATGCGCAAGTCGGCGAGGATGGAGGCGACGGCGACTGGGTGGGAGATGTAGGGTTCGCCGGACAGGCGCCGCTGGCCCTCGTGGGCCACGGCGCCGAACAGGTATGCCTGGTTGATCTCTTCGACTTGCTCTTCGGGTAGGTACTGGCGGAGCTTCGCCAGCAGGTCTTCGATGCCGGTCGCCCGCTTCCCTAAGACCCGATCGAAGATGGAGGAAGCGACCTGACTCATAGACTCCTAAAGGACTCGGCTTAGAGCGGATCCTCCGCGTCCATCATCACCACCGGCTGCTGCTCCACCGGCTCTTCCTCGGGGATCTGCTCCACCTGGCTGAGGATGTCGGGGCCGATGTTGCCCGCGGCGATCTCGCGCAGGGCCACCACGGTGGGCTTGTCGTTCTCCCAGGGGATCGTGGGCTCGACGCCGCGCGCGAGCTGACGCGAACGCTTGGTCGCGACCAGCACCAGCTGGAACAGGTTATCCACGTTCTCCAGGCAATCTTCCACGGTCACGCGCGCCATCTGAAACTCCGTAAGCCCAAAAAGCCGTAAAAAACACGGCCTTACAGTTTACCGGAGCAGACGACTTAAGCCAAGAGCGAGGAAATGACGGGCTGGAGCCCGGGGCGATCGGCCCGGCTGGCCTCGCCCCGGCCATCCACGATGGCCGCGAGCTCCGCCACCGCCCGGTCGAAATCCTGGTTCACCACCACGTAGTCGAAATCCCGCCAGTGAGACATGTCTGCCACCGCGTCCTTGAGGCGCCGGGCGATGACTTCATCGCTGTCCGTGCCCCGGGAGCGCAGACGGCGCTCTAATTCGGCCCGAGTGGGTGGCAGGATGAAGATGCTCACGGCCTTGTCTATGACCTTGCGCACCTGCGCCGCCCCCTGCCAGTCGATCTCCAGCAGCACATCTCGTCCCGCCGCCATATCACTTTGCACACTAGGGCTCGATGTGCCGTAGTAGTTATCGAATACTTGCGCGTACTCCAAGAATTCCCTTGCTTCTGCCATCTGCTGAAATTTTGATTTACTCACAAAATGATAATCGCGCCCATCCTGCTCATTGGGGCGTTGTGGCCGTGTTGTGTAGGAGATAGAGAACTTTATGTTGGAGTGATTTTTGAGCAGCGCGCGCACCAGGCTGGTCTTGCCGGCGCCTGAGGGCGCCGTGACCAAGTAAAGGTGCCCGCGCTTCACGGTGGTGCTATTCAAGGTTCTGGACCTGTTCCCGCATCTGCTCTATCAAGACCTTGAGGTCCACCACCTGCTGGGTGATGGCCGCGTCCTGGGACTTCGATCCCAAGGTGTTGGCTTCCCGGTTGAACTCCTGCATGAGGAAGTCGAGCCGCCGACCCACGGCCTCGCTGCCCTTGAGGGTGTTGTCGAATTCCTTGAGGTGGCTGCCGAGCCGATCCAGCTCCTCGGCCACGTCGAGCCGCTGGGCCAGGATCACGAGCTCCTGCTCCAGGCGTTGCGGGTCCACCTGCACCTTGAGTTCCTCGACGCGGGTACGCAGCTTGTCGCGCAGCTGGTCGAGCATGGCGGCCTGCTTGCCGCGCAGGCTGCCGACGATGGCGCCGATGCGCTCGGCACGCTCACGCAGCACCGCCGCGGTGCGCTCGCCCTCGCGGCCGCGGGCCGCGGCGAGGTCGGCCAGGGTCTCCTGCAGCAGCTTGAGGGCCGCCGCCCCCACCGCCGCCATATCCAGGGCCGGCTCTTCCACCACCCCGGGCCAGCGCAGCACATCCAGGGGGCTCACCGGGGCGTGGGTGCCCAGGAACCCCGCGACCTTCGTGGCGGCCTGGCCCACGGCCCGGGCCCGGGCCTCGTCCACGTTCAGGGCGGTCTCGCGGGAGGCGGGTTCGAAGCGCAGCTGGCCGTCGAGCTTGCCGCGCTTCACCTCGGCGGCCACGCGCTCGCGGCACTCGCCCTCGAGGCCGCGCAGCTCCTCCGGCAACCTGAGACTCATGTCCAGGTAGCGGTGGTTGACGCTACGCACCTCCCAGATGAGGACGCCGAAATCGCCGCGTGTCTCGCGGCGCGCGAAGCCGGTCATGCTGCGTGCCATGCTGATCCCGATACCGGCCTTAGGATTGGCCGGGTGCTGAATGTTAAGCTAAACGCGGCACGCGCCCAAAATACCGCTTCCCGACGGGCGTGCCGACAGGGGACCTCTTAGTGAACGTCGAGACCGCCCAGTCCACCCGGCAGGGCAACCGCAACGACAACCAGGACCGGGCATCC
>DASSIS010000109.1:0-3894 GCA_035691665.1 Gammaproteobacteria bacterium
AAGGTATGCAGACATGAACAAGATCATCCAGGAAGTCGAGAACGCCCAGCTCAAGCAGATCCCTGCGTTCGAGCCCGGCGACACCGTGGTGGTGCAGGTCAAGGTGAAGGACGGCGAGCGCGAGCGCCTGCAGGCCTTCGAGGGCCTGGTCATCGCCATGAAGAACCGCGGCCTCAACACCTCCTTCACCGTGCGCAAGGTCTCCCACGGTGAAGGCGTGGAGCGTACCTTCCAGACCCACAGCCCCGCCATCGGTGGCATCGAAGTGAAGCGCAAGGGCGACGTGCGCCGCGCCAAGCTGTACTACCTGCGTGACCTGGCCGGCAAGGCGGCTCGCATCCGCGAGAAAGTGTAAGTCGGGCCGGGGTTGGCACGCTGCTACCAGCATGGGCGCCGCAAGGCGCCCTGCTCGTTTATAGTTGGCCGATGCAGAAGCGCACACGCATAATCGCCGTCGTCTCGCTGGTCGCGCTGCTGCTGTCGGCGGCCGCGTGGGCAGCACCCCAGCACAAGAAACACAAGACCAAGCCGGTTACCCGATCCGCCCCGGCCCCGTCCACGGTGGCGGCGCCCGCCGCGAGCACCACACCGCCCGCCGATCCCAACCTCATCACCCTCCAGACCGTCAGCGGCATAGCCTCTGCCGGAGCGCCGGCGCTGGCCCTGAAGCTCATGGACCAGGATCAGCCGGATTTCGCCGCGGATGCGGTGGGCTGGATGAGCTGGGAGCGGGAGCGCCTCTATATATACCAGGCGGGGGGAGATTGGCGCGCGGTCATCGACCGCGCCGAGCACCTGCCCAAGGACGCGAGCCCAGATTTCCGCGCCTGGGAGGAGATGCAGGCCGCCGATGCCTGGCTGCACCTGGGCGACGGCGGGAAAGCCCGTGCACTGGTGCTACCGCTGGTGTGGGACGCCAAGTCGCCGCCCGACGACAGGGAGCTGGCGCTGCTGCGCCGGCTCATCATCCGCAGCTACATCGCCGACGACCGCCTGCCCGACGCCCAGACGGCGGTGATCCGCTACCGCCAGGACTATCCCAAGGACAGCGGCGATTGGCCGCTACTCGAGGCGCGGTTGTTCCTCAAGACCCAGCAGCCCCAGGCGGCACTCGATGTGTTGCAGGACGTGGAGGGGCCGGAAGCGGACATGCTGGCCCTGCTCGCGTCATTGCGAGACGGTGAGCTCGCGCCGGCCGATGCCTTGGGCCAGGCGGTGAAGATCGGCAGCGACAGCAAGGCGAGCGAGACCGAGCGGGTGCACGCCTGGGTGATCGCCGCCGAAGCTGCCGCCGACCTCAAGAATCCGGCGGCGCGCATCAGCGCACTCCAGGACGGCCTGGGTCTGCAGGAAGGGCTGCTGGATCAGGACGACGTCTTCAAGCTCACCCCCGACATGCTCTGGGACGCCTATGCGAGCTACGGCGACGAGCTCGGCAACGATCTGCAGCTCGTGGTGGGCGACGACCAAGCCTGGTTCGTGGCTGCCTCCAACCTATACGACTCGGATCCCATCCGTGCCGCCGCACTGTTCACGGTGGTGGCCTATCACGCGACGGATCCGCAGCAGGCCAAGGTGGCCCATTGGCAGTTCGCGAGTCTCATCCAGAAGCAACGCTTCGGCGGCGTGGTGTTGCGCCGCCTGTATCTCGATTCCTCCCGCTTCAAGGATGTGGCCACCATCCCGGCGGACGTGCGTTACCTCCTGGTGGACGACGTCCTGGACATCCCGAACATCCCACTGGCCTCGGAGCTCATGCAGGGCCTCGACACACCGCCGCCCGGTACCGCGGCAGGCGCCTGGCAGCTGAAGCGCGCCCATGTGTTCATCCTGGGCGGCGATCCGGATGCGGGCGTCGCGGCCCTGAAGGAACTCCTGGCGCCGAAGCAACCGGCTCCCGCGCCTACCACCGCGGCCGGAGCCAAACCCACGCCCCAGGATGCGCCGGTGGACGCGGACGACGTGCTGCAGGTGCTGTTCGATCTGCAGACCCTGCACCGGGACAAGGACGCCATCCCCTTCTTCGAGGTGCTGCTGAAGATGCCGCTGGTGCCCGAGCAGCGCCGGCAGATGCTCTATTGGACCGCAGATTCCTACAAGGCCCTCGGCGACTACACGAAGGCGGCGGAGTTTTACCTGCGCTCCGCCATGCTGCTGGATCCATACTCCATGGATCAGTGGGCCCAGACCGCGCGCTATCAGGCGGCGCAGATGCTCGCCAAGGCGGGCTACGTGGATGATGCCCGCAACCTCTACAAGGGACTCCTGAACGCGACCCGCGACCCCTCGCAACAGGCGGTGCTGCAGCATGACCTGCAGCAGCTCATGCTCATGCCTGCGAAGGGCGGGCATCGCTGATCACGGAGGCAGGCATCATGCTGGAACGGGACGGACTCAAGCTGCTGGGTGAGGGCGGTGATTTCATGGTCATGCCGAGCGGCATGACCATCCGGCCGAACGGGCAGGCAGGGATAGCCTGCCCTGTGCTGCCCGCGTAGCAGGGAAGCGGAGCGGGGAAGCTGGCGGCGACGTGCAGGGATGTACTAATGCCGCGGGAGGCAGAAAGCCGGGAGCGGCCACCGCCAGCCAGAATGGTTTCTGTTTTCCCCAAATAAGACTCAATCGACGTGGGTATTTCGATGTTTGAACGTGAAAGCCTGAAAGCTCTTGATGAAGCCCTGGCCTTGCTGGAGCGGGGCTTCGCGGACCTGCCCGAGTTCAAGCCGGCGCCGCTCCCGCCCGAGGCGCGCGAGGTGCTGCTCGAGATCGCGCAGCGCATGCAGGACAACTATCCCTATCCCCATCCGCTCTATGCGGGGCAGATGCTGAAGCCGCCCCATGCCATGGCGCGGCTCGCCTACATGCTGGCGCTGTGGATCAACCCCAACAACCATGCGCTCGACGGCGGGCGCGCCAGCTCCGCACTCGAGCGGGAAGCAGTGGCGGCCATCGCGGCCATGTTCGGCTATCGCGAGCATCTCGGGCATCTCTCGGCGAGCGGCACCATCGCCAACCTCGAGGCGCTCTGGGTGGCTCGGCATGCGAGACCGGAGGGGCTCGTGCTCGCGTCCTCCCAGGCCCATTACACCCATGGCCGCATGTGCGAAGTGCTGCGCATGCCCTTCAAGAGCGTGGCGGTGGATGCGGCCGGGCGTATGGACCTCGATGCGCTCGAGGGTCTCCTGAAGAAGGAGCGCGTCGCCACCGTGGTGGCGACCCTGGGCAACACCGCCTTGGGGGCGGTGGATCCCCTGCACGAGATCCTGAGACTCCGGGACAAGTACGGCTTCCGGGTGCACGTGGACGCCGCCTACGGCGGCTATTTCACCCTGGTGGACAACCTCGGCGCGGCGGCCCGGGCCGCCTACGACGCCACGGCCGGGGCGGATTCCATCGTGGTGGACCCCCACAAACACGGCCTGCAGCCCTATGGCTGCGGCTGCGTCCTGTTCCGGGACCCGGCCGTGGGCCGTTACTACAAGCACGATTCGCCTTACACCTATTTCACCTCGGCCGAGCTGCACCTGGGCGAGATCAGCCTGGAGTGTTCCCGCGCCGGTGCCGCGGCGGTGGCGCTCTGGGCCACCCAGAAGCTCCTGCCCATGACCCCCGGCGGCGAGTTCGCGCGCGGTCTCGCGGCGGGCCGCAGCGCGGCCCTGGAACTGCATCGCGCCTTGGGCCGCGATGCGCGCCAGTCGCCGGGCATCGAGCCGGAACTGGATATCGTGATCTGGACCCTCAAGGCCGCGGGACGCAAGCAGGCGGGAGAGCGGGCCCAGGCGCTGTTCGATACGGCCGCGCGCCGACACCTGCACCTGGCACTCGTCAAATTGCCGGAGCATCTGGCAGGATCCTGGTGGCCCGGCCTCGCGGCGGACGCCGAGACCGTCACCG
>DASSIS010000110.1:0-10334 GCA_035691665.1 Gammaproteobacteria bacterium
CAACGACCTCACCATCACCGTAGGCGGCCAGTCCGGCAACTTCCAGCTCAACGTGATGCTGCCGGTCATCGCCTACAACCTGCTGCAGAGCATCGAGCTCCTGGCCAACGCCTCCCGGGCCCTGGCCGATGCTGCCATCAAGGGCTTCAAGGTCAACGACGCCCGTCTCAAGGAGGCCCTGGACAAGAACCCCATCCTGGTCACGGCCTTGAACGCGGTCATCGGCTACGAGAAGGGGGCGGCTATCGCCAAGCGGGCTTATAAGGAACACCGGCCCATCCTGGAGGTGGCCAAGGAGATGACCAATCTCCCGGAAGCCCGTCTCAAGGAGCTTTTGAATCCGGCGGAGCTCGCCAAGGGCGGCGTCAAGAAATAAGAATTTACTCTTAAGAGTATTCGTAACAGATTGATAAAATGGAAATTAACGGCGGAAATTTTCCTGATCTCATCCGCCATATCTTCGGGGGCACCCAGGCCCCTGAAGACTTCGCTTCCCGCCGTGCCATCGGCGACCTGCCACCTCGGTTCGCCCCCCAGCCCCCCTGGAAACCCGCCGCGGTGCTGGTACCGTTGGTCATGCACCCGGACATGCCCACGGTGCTGCTCACCCAGCGCACCGAGCGACTCCAAGACCATGCGGGTCAGGTGAGCTTCCCGGGCGGCAGCCGGGAGTCCGTGGATGCCGATTCCGTAGAGACCGCCCTGCGCGAGGCCCGGGAAGAGATCGGCCTCGGCCGGGAATATGTAGAGGTCGTGGGTTATCTCCCGGGTTACCTCACCATCACCGGCTTCGCCGTGAGCCCCGTGGTGAGCCTGGTGCGACCCGGGTTCGCCCTCAAGGTGGATCCGCTGGAGGTGGCTGAGGTGTTCGAGGTGCCCCTGGCCTTCCTGGCGGACCCCCTCAACCGCCGGGTGGAGAAGCGGGAGCTCGCCGGCCACGCCGTGGGGTATTACGTCTTCACCTACGAAGGGCACCGCATCTGGGGCGCCACCGCTGCCATGCTGGTGAACTTCCTGGACTGCCTGGAAGGAGGCTCCCCCGCTTGAGCGAGATAGAGCGCTTGCTGGAGATCATGGCCCGGCTCCGGCACCCGGAGGAGGGCTGCCCCTGGGACCGGCAACAGACTTTCCGGAGCATCGCCCCCTATACCGTGGAGGAGGCCTACGAGGTGGCGGACGCCATCGAGCGGGACGACCTCGTGGCCCTGGAAGAAGAACTGGGCGACCTGTTGCTGCAGGTGGTCTACCACGCGCGCATGGCGGAGGAGGCCGGCCGGTTCCGTTTCGCGGATGTGGCGCGGGGCATCGGCGACAAGCTGGTGGCGCGACATCCCCACGTGTTCGGCACGACCGAGATACGGGACGCTGAACACCAGAGCCGGGATTGGGAAGCGCGCAAGGCCGAGGAGCGGGCCGGACGCGAGGCAGACGGGGCCCTGGATGGGGTGGCGGCAGGCCTGCCGTCCCTCACCCGTGCCGACAAGCTGCAGAAGCGGGCGGCGCGGGTGGGTTTCGATTGGCCCGAACTCAGACCGGTGTTCGCCAAGGTGCGGGAAGAGCTCGCGGAGCTGGAGCATGAGGTCGGGAGCGCCAGCCCGCGGGAGCGTCTCGAGGACGAACTCGGCGACGTGCTGTTCGCCGTGGCCAACATGGCGCGCAAGCTGGGGGTGGATCCGGAACAGGCGCTCCGGGGCACCAACCGCAAGTTCGAGCGCCGCTTCCGCCACGTGGAGGCCCGTCTCAAGGAACGGGGACTCAAGCCGGAGCAGGTGAGCCTGGAAGAGATGGATTCCTACTGGGATGAGGCCAAGCGCGTCGGCCTCTGAAAGGCCTTGGTTCGCGTGGCCGTCCGTGAAAGGGTGTGCTATCTTGAACGGAATTTAAGTTAAATCGGCCGTCCCCTGGGCGAATGGGGAATCCACGATGAGCACACCGGGGACGGGCGAATAGAGCGGATCGGGAGCGAGAACAATGCCACAAAAAATCGGAATCGTGATCGACGCAGCCTGCGACCTGCCGCGCAGCTTCCTGTCGCAGCACAACCTCGAGATTATGCCGATCAGCATGCAGTTCGGCACCATGAACTTCAAGGACGTGCGCGACCCCGAGCAGACCATGGAGTTCTACCGCCGCTACGTGGCGGAGAAGGAACTGGAGATCACCACCGCTCCCTTGTCGGTGAAGGCCATCAAGGACTGGTTCCTGGACCAGCTGGTGCTGAAGTACGACCGCGTGCTGGTGATCACCGTCTCCAGCACTCGCAGCCCGGTGTTCGAGAACGCCACCAAGGCCTCCTTCATGATCTTGTCCGGCTACAAGGAGCGCCGCAAGGCCGCCGGCCTGGAGGAGCAGTTCGCCCTGCGCGTGCTGGACAGCAAGACCCTGTTCACGGGACAGGGTGTGGTGGTGTACGAAGCCTTGCGCCTGCTGCAGAGCGGCCAGGCCGACATGGCCTTCGACCGCCTGCGGCAACACGTGGAGAACTTCTCCCAGGACGTGCACGCTTATCTCGTCCCCAATGACCTGTACTACGTGCGTGCCCGCGCCCACCAGAAGGGCGACAACAGTATCGGCTGGTTCAAGTACCAGATGGGCACCATGCTCGACATCAAGCCCATCCTGCGGGCCTATCGCGGCGAGACCGAGGCGGTGGACACCGTGCGTGGTTTCGACGGTGCGGTGAAGAAGCTCTTCGGTATGGCTACCGATGCCATCGAGAAGGGTCTGCTCACCAAGGTGGTATGCATGAGCTACGCCGGCAACCCGGAGGAAGTGAAGAGCTTCCCCGGCTACGACGAGTTCCTGAAGGTCGCCCAGGCCCACAAGGTGGAGACGCTGCTCTCGGTGATGAGCACCGTGGCGGGTATCCACGTCGGACCTGGCGCATTCAGTCTCGCGTATGCGGCGAAGTGATTGTTGACGCGACCAAGTAATCGTCTGCGTGTTTCTGTTTGACTTATGCAAGGCCGCCTTCGGGCGGCCTTGTCGTCTCCCACCCGCGATGCGCTTCCGGTAAAATGGCACGTGCCTTAAGAGCAGAGCGTCCCGGAAGAAGCGCGCCTTTTCACCTCCCGATGCAGACGATGCACCACTTGCGTGACCACTATCGCCGCTTCTGCGGTGGGCTGTTGACCCTCGCCTGTCTTCTGTCGCCGCTGGCCCATGCCGATACGGCACCGATGGCAGCCACCGTGGCGGCGCCTGCCGCCGCGACTGTGGCGATGGTGCCCGCCCCGGAGCGGCGCCTCAAGGTCTGCCTGGTGTTGAGCGGCGGCGGTGCGCGCGGCGCGGCCCATGTGGGCGTGCTCGAGACCCTGGAGAGGCTGCACATCCCCGTGGACTGCATCGCCGGCACCAGCATCGGGGCCGCCATCGGCGGGCTGTACGCCGCCGGCATGACTTCCGAGGACCTGGAGCGGGTGCTGAATCGGCCGGACGTGCAGGCTACCATGGCCGACAGCCCGCTCCGCGACAAGCTGACCTTCCAGCAGAAACAAGACCAATTCAAGTACCTGCTGCAGTTCGAGATGGGCTACGAGGACGGACATTTCTTCTTCCCCCAAGGACTCGCTAGCGGCAACGATCCGGGCCGCATCCTCAACGCCCTGTCGCTCGCGCTTCGCCCCGACCAGGATTTCGACAAGCTCCCCATACCCTTCCGGGCCGTGACCACCGACGTGGAGACGGGCGACATGGTGGTGCTCGACCACGGCGACCTGGCGGAGGCGACGCGGGCCAGCATGGCGGTGCCGGGCATCTATCCGCCGGTGCCCATCGACGGACATCTACTGATCGACGGCGGCATCTCGCGCAACCTGCCGGTGGACGTCGCGCGCAAGATGGGTGCCGACGTCGTGATCGCGGTGAACATCGGCACGCCCCTGGCGCCACGCTCCGATCTCAATGACCTGTTCACGGTCTCACTGCAGGTGCTGAAGATCTTCGGGAACCAGAACGTGGTCGAGTCCATCTCGCAGCTCACGGATCATGACGTGCTGCTGCAGCCGGACATGGGCGACATCAGCGCCACCGATTTCAGCCGCATGGGCGAGGCCATCAAGCTCGGGGCGCAGGAATCCTACGACACGTTGTCGAAGATCCCCGGGCTACAGCTCTCGGCCGCCGACTACGCCCGCTATCAGCAGACCTACCGCCGTCGGCCGATACCACCCTTGAGCGTGGATTTCGTGCAGGTGGAAGGCAACGACAGGGTGCCCGCCGATCTGATCCGCGCCCGCTTCGGCTTGAAGCCGGGCGCCCCCTGGGACGTGCTCACCATCAGCGAGAGCTTGCGCCATGTATATGATCTGGGCTATTTCCAGAGCGTGGAAGCCGCCTTGGTGGAGCAGGACGACAAGACCGGCATCTCGCTGAAAGTGACCGAGAAACCCTGGCAGCCCAATTACCTGAAACTCGGTTTGCACATCGCCGACGACTTCGAGGGCGACAGCGTCTATGAGCTGCTGGGCAGCTACAACCGCTCCGAGATCAACGGCCTCGGGGCGGAATGGCGCAATGAGTTCGAGTTCGGCTATTCAAGCTTCCTGTATTCGGAGTTATACCAGCCGCTGGACTATTCCGGCGATTATTTCCTGGCGCCCCAGGTGGAATACCTGGACCAGAGCTTCGATGTGTTCGCGAACCGCAAGCGCATCGCCGAGTACAGCACCGTGTTCCCCCATGCGGGGCTGGATTTCGGCAGCCAGTTCAGCAACCTGGGCGAGGTGCGCATGGGCTACGACTACGGGCATGTGGTCTCGGCACCGCGCATCGGCAGTCAGGCGACCCTGCCCACCTACCGTGACACCTTGGGCGGTCCGCGCCTGCTGCTGCACCTGGATACCTTCGATAACATCAGCTTCCCCAGTTCCGGATACTACGTGTTCGTGAACGGCTTCTTTCCGCGGCGTTCGCTCGGCGGCGACATCAGCTACGACAAGCTCGATATCACCGCGGGCGACGCCTTCGGCAACGACGACGACGCTTTGCTCCTGCTGGGCGAGGCGGGCAGCGACCTGGGCACCACGCTGCCTGCCTACGAGCAGTTCGCCCTGGGCGGATTCCTGTCGCTTGCGGGCCGCCGCCAGGGGGAGCTGCGTGGCGACAAGATCTTCGACGCCCACCTGATCTATACCCACCATGCCTACAACCTGGTCTCCGGCCTCGGCAAGGGGCTCTACTTCGGGGCGGGCCTGGATGCGGGCAACGTCTGGCAGGTTGGGCAAAGGGTCACGGCCGGCGACATGCAGTACGGCGCCAGCCTGTTCGTGGGTGCGGATACCGTGCTGGGCCCCCTGTATTTCGGCATGGGTGCGGGCCAGGACGGCAACCGCACCTGGTTCCTGTTCCTCGGCATCCCCATCAACGGCAGCACGCTCGCGCCGTCGTTCGGCAATAATTGAGCCTCACCGGCCGGAGCCTCCCATGGAAAAACTGCGCATCTTCACTACCGGCGGCACCATCGACAAGATCTACTTCGACGCCACGAGCGAATACGAGGTAGGCGAACCCCAGATCGGCGAGGTGCTGCGTGAGATGGGGGTGGCTTTCCCCTTCGAGATCACCTCGCTGATGCGCAAGGACAGCCTGGACCTGACGGACGCCGATCGCGCCTCGATCCGCGACGCGGTGGCGCAAGACCCAGCGCGCTGCATGCTCATCACCCACGGCACGGATACCATGACCGAGACCGCCGCCGCCCTGCAGGGCATCGCCGGCAAGACTATCGTGCTCACCGGTGCGCTCAGTCCGGCACGGTTCCGCGGCAGCGACGCGATATTCAACATCGGCGGTGCGGTGGTGGTGGCCCAGAACCAGGCACCCGGGGTCTACATCGTCATGAACGGGCGGATGTTCGATGCACGCAAGGTACGCAAGAATCGCGACAAGAATCGCTTCGAGGAAACATAAGGTGGATCATCACGCCTACTTCCAGACGCTTGCCGCTTATCACCGTCTGGCGAACCGGCGTCTGCTGCGGGCCTTGGAATCGATCGACGACGCCGACTACTACGGCGACCAGGGGCTGTTCTTCAAGAGTATCCACCTCACCCTCAACCACATCCTGCTGGTGGACCGGCTCTATCACGGCCGCATCACCGGCGAGCTCTTCGAGGTCACCGGCCTGGGTCAGGAGCTGGTGCATGACCGCCGGCAGCTCGCCGTGGATATGGAGCGCCATGGAGAGCGATGGAAGGATGTGATCGCCGGGATCGATGCGACGCGCATGCAGAGCGTGCTGCGTTATATCAGCACCGAAGGCGAGCAGCGGGAGCTGCCCATGCTCGTGGTCCTGGCCCATGCCTTCAACCACGCCACCCATCACCGCGGGCAGGTGAGCGCGGCGATGACCCGTCTCGGTCAGCCCGCGCCGGTGCTCGACATACCCTACGTGCTCACCGACCTCAAGGCTGCAGGTTGAGCACTAGAGCAAGCGGATACCGAGTGCCACGAGCCCGGCGACTAGACAGTAGATGCCGAAAGGTCGCAGCGCCGTCACTTCGGTGGTCTTGAACCAGCGCATCAGAAACCACACGCTCAGCCAGGCGAAGATGCCAGCCAGCACGCCGCCGGCGAGGATGACCGGCAGCAGGCCCGGCGGCAGTGACGCGTGCGCGTGGAGCAGCTTCGGGATCTCCAGCAAGCCCGCGGCGCCGATGATGGGCGTGGCGAGTAGGAAGGAGTAGCGGGCGGAAGCGGCGTAGTCGAGTCCGCCCATGAGGCCCGCCACCAATGTCACGCCGGAACGGGAGACACCGGGGATGAGGGCCAGGGCCTGGGCGCAGCCGATGAGGAAGGCCTTGCCCCAGGCCATGCCGCCTAGGTCCTGGCTCGCCGCCTGCCGTTTGAAGCGGTCGCCGACGATCAGCACCGCGCCGTTCAGCATCAGGAACACGGCCGCCACCGTGAAGCCGCCGAAGAGGGCGCGCAGCCGGTGCTCGAGCAGGAAGCCCAGCAGCCCCGCGGGCACCGTGCCGCAGACCAGCAGCCAGAAGAGCCGTGCCTCGGGGTTGCCGACACCGCCGCGGGCACGGCCCAGTCCCTTGAAGAGCTCGAGCCAGTCGCGCCAGAAATAGAGGAACAGCGCCCCGGCCGTGCCGATGTGCAACACCACGATGTAGGGCAGGAACCAGGGGGCTTCGCGGTCGATGGGCCAGTGCAGGAGCGCCGGGAGCAGCACGCTGTGGCCCAGGCTGCTGATGGGGAAGAGCTCGGTGACGCCTTGCAGGATGGCGAGCAGGATGAGATAGAGACCGAGCACGAGCACCTCCCGACAGAAGAACGCCGCGCAGGGCGCGGCGTCGTTCCATTATGGCCTAAACGCGGCCGTCATCAACCCAGGTCGAACTTGATGCCTTGCGCGAGCGGCAACGCATCGGACCAGTTGAGGGTGTTGGTCTGGCGACGCATGTACTGCTTCCAGGCGTCAGAGCCGGACTCACGGCCGCCGCCGGTCTCCTTCTCGCCGCCGAAGGCCCCGCCGATCTCGGCACCGGAGGTGCCGATGTTCACGTTGGCGATGCCGCAGTCGCTGCCCACCGCCGAGAGGAAGTACTCGGCGTTCTTCACGCTGGTGGTGAAGATGGCCGAAGACAGGCCCTGGGGCACGTCGTTGTGCATGCGGATGGCCTCATCCAGCGTCTTGTAGGACATGACGTAGAGGATGGGAGCGAAGGTCTCGCTCTTGACGATGTCCCACTCGTTCCTGGCCTTGACGATGGTGGGCTCCACGAAGAAGCCGGGGCGGTCCAGCTTCTTGCCGCCGGCCAGCACCTGGCCGCCGGCTTTCTGCACCGCGGCCACGGCGCTCTCGTAGCGGTTCACTGCGTCCTGGCTGCACAGCGGGCCCATGAGGGTGCCGGAGTCCAGCGGGTCGCCGATGCGCACCTGCTTGTAAGCGGCCACCAGCTTCTGGGTGAGGCTGTCCACGATGCTCTCGTGCACGATCAGGCGGCGGGTGGTGGTGCAGCGCTGGCCGGCGGTGCCGACCGAGCCGAACACCACGGCCGGGACCACCAGCTTGAGGTCGGCAGTCTCGTCCACCACGATGGCGTTGTTCCCGCCCAGCTCCAGCAGGGACTTGCCCATGCGGTTGGCGACCATCTCGCCCACCTTGCGGCCGATGGCGGTGGAACCGGTGAAGGACACCAGCGCCACGCGCTCGTCCTTCACGAAGCGCTCCGCCAGGCGGTTGTCGCCGTCGATGAACAGGCTGAAGATGGCCGGCAGGCCGTGCTTCTCCAGCACCTTGTTGCAGATGTTCTGCACCGCGATGGCGCAGAGCGGGGTGCGGGGCGAGGGCTTCCACACCGTGATGTCGCCGCAGATGGCGGCGATGAAGGCGTTCCAGGACCACACCGCCACCGGGAAGTTGAAGGCGGAGATCACGCCCACTACACCGATGGGATGCCACTGCTCGGACATGCGGTGCCGGGCGCGCTCGGAGTGCATGGTGCGGCCGTAGAGCATGCGTGACTGGCCGACCGCGAAGTCGGCGATATCGATCATCTCCTGCACTTCGCCGTCGCCCTCGGGCTTGATCTTGCCCATCTCGAGCGACACCAAGCTGCCCAAGTCGTCCTTGTGCTTGCGCAGCTCCTCGCCCATGAGGCGCACGGCTTCGCCGCGCTTGGGCGCCGGCACCTCACGCCAGGCCTTGAACGCCACCTCGGCGTCATTGATCACCTGCTCGTAGTCCGCCTCGGTGGCGCAGTGCACCTTGGCGATCACCTTGCCGGTGGCCGGGTTGATGGAGTCGATCACCTTGCCGCCGGCGCTCTTGCGCCAGCCGCCGGTGGCGGTCCAGGTGCCCGCGTTGTCCTGGGTCAGGCCCAGGTTGGAGAGGATCTTGCTGATGTCGGCCATGGGGACTCCTGAGATACTGCTCGCCTTAGGCCACGAACTGCTTGGCGGCCTCGCCGGTGCGCACCAGGCGCGCCGAGAGCTCGGCGGTCTCGGCCTGAGCATAGGCCTTGCCGAAACGGTTGTTGAGCACATCGGTGAGGCTGAAGCGTTCCTGCATCACCAGGCCCTGGTACTTCTTCGGGTCCTTCATCACCAGGTCCACGACCGCGGCGATACCGGCGCTGGTGGTCACCTGGATGGCGGACCACAAGTGGCCGGCGATCTCCTGCGGATAGACCGCGTTGGAGTAGCTCTCCTCCATGAACTTGCCGTGCTGCAGGCCGCTCACGGAAACGTAGATGAGCACCACGTCCTGCACGGTGCGCGGCACCGCGCGCTCCAGGATGCGTTTCAGGGTGTCGCGGTCCTGGTTCATCCCCAGGTCGTTCATTAACAGGCGCATCACCTCGCAGTGGCCGGGGTAGCGCATGGTTTTGTAGGTCATGTTGCGCACCTTGCCGGCATAGGTCTCGGCCAGGGAGCCCAAACCTCCGGAGGTGTTGAAGGCCTCGTAGAGCTTGCCTTCGAGCTGGATGGTCTCCAGACCCTCGAGCGGCATCAGCGCCGCTTCCTTGCCGTTCACGATGCCGTAGCAGGTGTTGCCATACTCGTTGATGACGCCGTCGGAAGACCAGGTCAGCGAATACTTGGTCATGTTGCCCGGGTTCTGGGGGAGTGCGCCGACACGCAGCTTCACGTCGTGGATCTCGTCGAAGTGGCGCATCAGTTCGTTGGCGGCGATGCTGATGAAACCCGGGGCGAGGCCGCACTGGGGCGCGAAGGTGGTCTTGGCGCCCTGGGCGGTCGCGGTCACCGAGCGAGTCACTTCCACGTCTTCGGTGAGGTCAAAATAATGCATGTCCAGCTTGCGGGCCACCTCGGCCACCGGCGGGTTGCAGAAGTAGGGCAGGCTCGAGATCACGGCGTCGGCAGGGTGAGCCTTGAGGTGAGTCTCCAGGGCGGCCTTGTTGGAGGCATCCACCTGGTAGGCCTTGATGGCGATGCCGGCCTGCTTGTGGCTGGCCGCTACGGACTCGGCAGCCTTGCCGTTGGCGTCGGCGAGGCTGATCTCATAGTCGCCGGAGGAGGCCAGGAGGCCGGAGAGCAGGGAACCGATCTTGCCGGCGCCGAGGACGAGCACGCGATGCATGGACGAGACTCCTAAAAGTGTTCTTTATTGAAGGTCCGGACCGCCCCTCGACGGCCGGCCGCGCGCTGCGGACGCGGTTTGACAGGAGAAGCAGCCAAAAAGCGCGTAATTTTGCCACAAACCGCGCGTCCGTCGTACCCCGTGCTTGGCCCTGTCATGCCCGGCGTGTAGCATGGCGGGCCCTATGGACCGCGAATTCCTCCATCCTTGGAAGCCGGACAGCTGGCGCTCCCGCGTCGCCGGACAGCAGCCCCTGTACCCCGACGCCGCGGCCGCGGAA
>DASSIS010000111.1:0-31913 GCA_035691665.1 Gammaproteobacteria bacterium
TGCCGCTCACGAACACCCCGCCGTTGGAGCCGTTCGGTAGGCTGGTGTCGGCAGTGGGGTTGCAGGCATCCGACAGCACGTTGCCGTTGAACTCCAGGGTCTCCGTGAGGTTGTTGACCCCGTTGGTGCTGTTGATGTCCGGGTCCCCTTCCCAGGTGATCACCGAGAACTTGCCGTCGATGCCCGTGCTCGGGATCTGGAAGTTGTTGGGGGTCAGGGTGATGGAGGAACCGGCGAAGGCCTCGAAGCCGTCGAAGAAGTTGATGACCCGGGACTTCTCGGAGCTGTTGGAGTAGACCACCGCCAACGCCCAGCCGGCCAGCACCGTGGAGTTGGCGCAGTTGTCGGCAGCGGCGTCGTCCACCGAGAGGCCGCCGAAGCTGTAGGTGCCGTTGCCGGTCACGAGGCTCGTGACATCCACGAAGCCGCTGAAGAAGTTATGGCCGCCGGTGGTGGAGGTGAAGGTCCGGCTGGCGGTGACGTTGGTGCCGTTGAAGGTGACGGCGCTGTCCACGGTGGCGCCGGAACCGGCGTAGTAGAGGTAGGCCGCGACGATGGTAGAGCCGGCGGGGATCCCTGAGAGCGGGCTTGAGCTGGTGCCGGCGTCCACGGAGGTGCCGGTGTTGCCCGAGAGCAGGGTGCAGGCATTGCCCCCGGCGTAGGTGTTGTTGGGGGCAGCCCTAAGGGTGTTGCCGGTGGTGACGTAGTTGATGTTGCCGGCGAAGCTCTTGAAGAGACTCACCGTGGTATCAGCCCGGGCCTCCCGGGGGCTTAAGCCCAAGAACAGAGCAGCGCATAGGAGCCCCGCGGCCAGAGCCAGGCTGCGGCGTGCGAGGGCCTCGAAGCGGCGCGGGGGCAGGGGGCTCATGGGCTGCAAACCTCTTTATTCACAAGCACTTGGCGGTAGTACACCGGATTTCCACCCGATTGACCCCACCCCGCACCTATGGGCGCTGCATAGCGTATCAGCACCTAAGCCCCGGAGAGCGTTTTGGATGCGGTTTAGACTCATTCCATTCGTACGCGAAGCGTTCATATTCATTCAAAACATAATGTTAGCAGATTTTGTGTTAAATTATATGTTAAATCAATACTGAAATTTGCTTGACATATTATAGCCTTTCTTATGACAATAATGCCGTAAGAAGCAATTAGCAAGACCCGGTTCACGGCACACACCATCCGACCCCGCTAACGTGTGCCCCCGGGATGGGAGCTGAAGAGTGAGGAGACTCGTAAGCGTTCTGCTGACGGCGCTCGTCGCGTATGCCCAAGGGGCAGGCGCGGCTACGGACGCGCCTGCCGGTTCGGTGATCACCAACACCGCCTCGGTGCAGTACCTGGTCGCCACCACGGCCCAGACCCAGAGCACCTTCGCGAACATCACGGTCCAGCAGCTCGTCAACGTCACGGTCACCTGGCAGAACAGCGCCGACGTGAGCGTGACCCCCGGTGCCAGCAACCAGGCGCTGCTCTTCAAGGTGACCAACACCGGCAACGGTCAGGACAGCTTCAAGCTCACGGACGTAGTCGTGACCCCGAGCGGCTCCTCCTTCAATCCCGCGTCTTGCCTGATCTATTTCGACACCGCCGGCACAGGCGCCTACGCCGCCGGCGACGTGCTCTACACCGCCGGCAGCAACGACCCGAGGCTACCCCAGAACGGTTCGGTGAACATGCTCATCGTCTGCAACATCCCGAGCGGTGCCGCGGACGCGAGCCTGGGGGAGATGCAGCTCACTGCCACCTCCAAGACCGCGAGCGGCACCTTCGGTACCGTGAACGCCGGTGGCGGCGTGGGCGGTGTGGACGCGGTGGTGGGCCAGACCGGCGGCACCGCCAACGCCACCGGCATCTACCAGGTGCACCAGATCGCGCTCGCCTACACCAAGAGCGCCACGGTGAGCGCGCCCGGCGGCGGCAGCCAGCCCATCTCCGGCGCCACCATCACCTACACCCTGACCGTGACCCCGAGCGGCAGCGCCACGGCGAACAGCCTGGTGGTCACGGATCCCGTGCCCACCCATACCACCTTCGTGCCGAACAGCCTCACCCTGAACGGCAGCGCCGTGGCTCCGGCCACGGGCGACTACAACGTCACCACCCCCGGGGCGGTGACGGTGAAGCTGGGCAACCTGGCGGGCACCGCCAGCGCCCAGGTGATCAAGTTCCAGGTCCAGATCAACTGAAGCAGAGGTAAAGGAAATGAAATCCATCCGCATGTCCATCGTCATCGCCCTTCTGTCGGGTTGGGCGTTCGCAGCCATGGCCGCCGAGCCTGGCCACATCAAGCTCCAGACCCTCGGGTTCCAGGAGAAAGTGACCGCCCAGAAAGACGGCAGCAACAAGACCGAGATCGTGCCGGTCGGCCGCGTGCTGCCTGGCACCGAGGTCATCTGGAACGTCAACTACGAGATCATCGGCAAGCAGCCGGTGACCGACGCGGTGATCACCGATCCGGTGCCGGCCCACATGGTCTACGTCCCGGGTTCCGCTTCGGGCGAGAACGCCGAGATCACTTTCTCCGTGGACGGGGGCAAGAGCTTCGACCTCCCCGAGAAGCTGCAGGTGCAGGGTGCCGACGGCAAGCTGCGCGACGCGCTGCCCAAGGACTACACCACGGTCCGCTGGGTCATCAAGGGCACGCTGAAGCCGGGCGCCAAGGGCACGGTGACTTTCCACGCCACGCTGCAGTAAGCGCAGCCGTTCCCACGAGCGCGAGATTTCGAAGGGAGACCACGCGCTGCGCGATCCCGGTAGGGACCGCAAACCCAGGCCCAGGACGGGCGAACGAAACCGATCACAAGTCGTGCTTGTGGTCGCGAGTGAGTGCGAGCGAAGACCTGTAGTTATGTAAAACGGACATGGGCTGTCGGCAGGGAGCCGAAGCCATGTGAAGAGAAAGGCCAGCCAAGGAGGCGTTTGTGGGTCCGGGTGGCCGCCGGACCGAATGTGCAACCCAAAGAACCCTCGTAAGGAGGAAATTGTCATGAAACTCGTTAATACAGTGAGACTCACCGGCGCCTTAGTGGCCGGCGTGGTCCTGTCGCTGTTCGCCGGTACCGCTTCCGCGGCTCCGGTGGGCACGCCCTCAGGCACCACGATCAGCAACCTGGCGACCGTCGGGTACTCCGTCAACGGCGTCAGCCAAGCGTCCATCGGTAGCTCGGCCGCGGGCAACACCTCGGGTGCCGGCACGGCGACCACCTTCGTGGTGGACACCATGCTGAGCCTGGTGGTGACCACCGTCGACTCCTCGGAAGTGCTGGTGGCCGCCGGCCAGACAGGAGCCGTATTGGTGTACCAAGTCACCAACAACGGCAATACGACCCAGGGTGTCAACTTCAGCACGGTGCAGGAACCGAGCGTCACCACCGCGGATCCGTTCAACGCCGCGATCAAGGATGACTTCGATCCCACCACCCCCACGGTGTGGGTGTCGAGCAGCAACGTCAACACCTACAACTCGGTGGCTGACACCTCGCACTCGCTGTTCTCGCTGGCCTCCGGCAGCTCGAACTACGTGTTCATCGTGTCGACGATCCCCGCCGGCCAGGTGAACGGCGATGCCGCCGTGGAAGCCCTGGTTGCCACGGTAGCCGCCACGGGTGGCAGCTATTCAGCCGGTGCCGGTGCCAGCATCACCACCGACAATAAGGCGACCGCCTGGACGCCCGGTGCCGTGCAGACGATCTTCAACGACACGGCAGGTCTGACCGGTGACGGCGATGCCGCCAATGACGGCAAGGCTTCGAGCCGCGACGTCTACCTCGTGAAGACGGCTGCGCTGACCATCACCAAGGGCACGCCCGTGATCCTGAGCGATCCCAGCGGCGATGCGACCAAGCACGCCATCCCGGGTGCGGTCATGCAGTACACCGTGACGATCGCCAACGCAGCCACGGCGAAGCTGAACGCCAGCAGCATCACGCTGACGGACGCGCTCCCCAACAATACCAGCTGGGGCACCTCGGGTACCGGCACCATGACGGTCACCACGCCGGGCGTGAACAGCGGCAACCCGCTGAGCTGCCCGGACGGCAGCGTGACGAGCGGCTCGGTCACGGGCGGTACGCCGTACACGGCGGACAGCTGCGACTTCAACAAGACCACCGCGAACACCATCACGGTGTCCGGTATCACGTTGAAGCCCGGTGACACGACCACCATCGTCTATACGGTGACCATCAACTGACCGCCAGGCGGCCAGTTGAGTTGATCAAGTGTCAAAGATCCTGACCAGGGTTTCGGTTGCGCACGCGCGCCCGGGTGAACAACCCGGGCGCGCTCTTGCGCGTCTGTGGCCCTGCAGAAGGAGTGAACATGCTGCGTGTGTGGACAAGACGCGGCCGGAAGAAGTGTTGACTTCGCCGGCCCGCCTTGCCAAAGCCCCCCGCCGTGTCGGCGGAATCACGGGAGGCTTTAGCAAGGCGTGGGCGCTAGCCCTGGCTCTTGGCTTGACGCACATGGGGACGGCGGCGGCAGGGACGACGCCGCCGGGCACTGTGATCTCGAACACGGCTTCGCTTGCCTACCAGGCTCCGGGCGGCGGCACGCAGACGCAGCAGACCAACATGGTGAACATCACCACGGTCGCCGCGAACCGCACGCCGTCCTCCGTGATCTTCCTCGACTATGCACCGGGTTCGCCCGACGCCAGCAGCCTTTTGGCCGGTCCGACCCAGTGCAGCACCAACGGCGGGAGCACCTTCAACCCGCTACCGAACCCCGGTAGCCTTAACGTGTCCAACCCGCTGGCGCTGGCCCCGACCTCGATGTACAACGCAGGCGATCCGCTCTTCATAGAGCTGACCGACCACGACCAGAACATCGACCCGTCGGTCCGCGACACCGTGCTGGTGACGGTGTCGGTGCCTTCGTTGCATGAATCGGTGGTGCTGAAGCTCACCGAGACCGGGGTCAACACGGGCGTGTTCGTGGGCTACGTGCCCACCGGCGCCTCGAACGTGGGCGGCTGCAGTCTGCAGGTGGGCCCCAATACCACGGTTGACGTGAACTACGTCGACATCTCGGATGCAAGCGATAAGTCCTCGGCGACGGCGCTGGTGGACCCCTTCGACGTGGTGTTCGATTCCACCAGCGGCAAGCGCCTGGACGGCGCCAAGCTGACGTTGGTGGATGCCAACACCGGGAAACCGGTGCCGGTGCTGGGCAAGGATGGTGTCAGCACCTATCCCTCGACGGTGACGAGTGGTACCACGGTGACCGACTCGGCCGGCGAGAAGTACGACGTGCCCGCGGGCGGCTTCCTGTTCCCGGTGGTGAAGCCGGGCAACTACCGCGTGCAGGTCGAGCCGCCGCAAGGCTATCACGCCCCCTCGGTGGTGAGCGCCAAGACCCTCGAGGCCCTCTCGGGCGCGCCTTACATCCTGCCGTCCGCTTCCTACGGTGGCGCGGTGGACCAGAAAGCCAAGGGGATCCTGCAGCTGGACGTGCCGTTGGATCCGATCTCGACCAAGCTCTTGCTGCAGAAGACCGCCTCCACGGTCACGGCTTCCGTCGGCGACATCATCCAGTACAGCCTGACGCTGCAGAACGTTAGCACCACGCTGGCAGCGGAGGGCGTGCAGGTGGTGGACGTGCTGCCACAGGGACTGCGTTACGTGAAGGGTTCCGCACGGCTCGCCAACGGCGCGACGGCTGCCGTGAGCATCAGCCCCACGGGCCAGCAGCTGACCATCAGTGCGGGCTCGGTGCCGGCCAAGGGCACTCAGACGGTGGAGTACGCGGTGGAGATCACCGCCGCCACCCCGCTGACCACGGTCATCAACACCGCCCAGGCCTTCGAAGACGGTGTGGCGGTGTCGAATCAGGCCACGGCCGGCGTGGAAGTGCAGAGCGAGTTCCTGCAGAACGTGAACACCCTCGTCGGCCGTGTGGTGGTGGGCTGCGACTCCCAGGGCACCCAGGGCGTGGAGAAAGCCCGCGTGGTGATGGAAGACGGCAGCTACGCGATCACCGACAAGCATGGCGACTACCATTTCCAGGCCATCACGAACGGCACCCACGTGGTGCAGCTCGACCTCCCCAGCCTGCCCAAGGGCTATGAGCCCATGAGCTGCGAGCAGAACACCCGTTGGGCCGGCCGCGACTATTCCCAATTCGTGGAAGTGCACGGCGGCGCCCTATGGCGCGCTGACTTCCACGTACGCCCCATCCCGGGCGCGCAGGGCGACCTCAGCCTGCAGCTGACCCAGGCCCCGGCGGTCGATCACGTGCACAACACCGTGCAGCTCACGGTCTCCGACGTGCCGGTGACCAATCTCTCCACCACCGTGATGCTGCCCGCCGGCATGACCTACCTCGTGGGTACCGCCCGCCTCGACGGCCAGAAGATCGACGACCCGCAGGACGCTGGCCAGGAGATGCTGATCTTCCGCACCGGCGCCCATGAGGCGGGCTGGAAGGGCGTGCTCGAGTTCGACACCGTGCTGCCGGCGGTGCAGGGCGCCGCGCCGCCCGCGGCCGCGCACCAGACCAAGTCCTTCACCATCCAGGGCTTCCCCTCCGGCAAGATCGAGATGAGCGCCCACGACCAGGAGGTGATGCAGCGGATCGCCGGCCTGATCAAGGGCGCCCAGAACATCAGCATGACCTTCGTCGGCTACACCGACGACCAGCCGCTGACCGCCGGCTCCAAGTACGCCAACAACATGGAACTCTCCATCGCCCGCGCCCAGGCGGTGGCCGACTACCTGCAGGCACACATCGACGTGGACGGGGCCCAGGTGTTCATCTCCGGTCGCGGCAGCAACGACGCCGTGGCTTCCAACGCCACCGAAGCGGGCCGCACCCAGAACCGCCGCACCCAGATCGACGTGGTGTACGACGAGAAGGGCACTTCCGCCGAGCCCACCGCGGTCAACAACACCGTGTTCCAGACCCGCGCGCTAGCGAGCTTCGACGCGCCGAGCGCCAAGGGCCAGCACACCGCGCCGGCCGCCGTGGTGCTGCACGCCGTGCCGGGCGCGAAGCAGGAGGAGCAGGAGTTCACGCTGCAGGATTTCGCCTCCGGCAGCACCGAGTTGAGCGCCCACGACCAGGACGTGATGCAGCAGGTGGCGGCACTCCTGCAGGGTGCTTCCAACGTCAGCCTCACCTTCGTGGGTTACACCGACGACACCCGCGTGGCGGCCGGTTCCAAGTACGCCAACAACATGGAGCTCTCCATCGCTCGCGCCAAGACCGCGGCCGACTACGTCACCGGCCATCTGCCGGTGGACGGGGCCCAGGTGTTCATCGTTGGCCGCGGCAACGACGCCAACGCCGACGGTGGCGACGGCGATGTGTCCCAGAACCGCCGCATCGTGATCAAGGTGCAGTACACCGCTGTGGGCACAGCCGCGGCCGATGCCGGCGGCCAGTCCCCGGTGCAGCACGCCGCCATCAAGGGCCTGTCGCCCGCCGACATGCCGGATGCGAAGCAGCAGGACGCGGCGGATGCCGCCGCCATGGCTGACACGGACGCGAACGACGACGAGAGCAAGCTGGCCGATCAATACGAACTGGATCCGAAGTGGCTCGAGACCCAGGCCGACGGCAAACCGCAGTTCGTATGGCCGACGGAGAGCTTCCTGCCCGCCATCCCCGCCATCCACGTGGCGGTGGAGCACGCCCCGGGCCAGAAGGCGGTGCTGTACGTGAATGGCCAGCCGGTCTCGACACGGGCCTTCCTGTCGGTGAGCAAGAACCGCTTGGGCACCGCTGCTGTGAGCCAGTGGCTGGGCGTGCCGCTCACCGAAGGCGACAACGACCTCACGGCCGAGATCACCCAGGACGGCAAGATCGTGGAGCGCGTCGAGCGCCATGTCCATTACTCCGGCGTGCCGGTGCGCGCTGAGTTCCTGGCCGATCAGTCCAAGCTGCTGGCGGACGGCCGCGCTAAGCCGGTGTTCGCCGTGCGCTTCTTCGACCGCTGGGGCTACCCGGCCCGCCGCGGCCTGATTGGCAAGTACCAGGTCGATGCGCCGTTCGTGGCCTACCAGAGCGTGCAGCAGCTGCAGCAGGACCAGGTCAGCGCCCTCAGCCCGCGCGAGCCGACCTACACCATCGGCGAAGGCGGCGTCGCCTATATCCACCTGATGCCCACCACCACCACGGGCGAAGTGACCGTGACGGTGCCCATGGTGAACGACACCTTGCAACAGCTGCGCGGCTGGATGCGCCCGGCGGCCCGCGACTGGATCCTGGTGGGCGTGGCGAGCGGCACGGCCGCCTTCGACAAGATCAAGAACAACATGCAGTCGGTGCAGGGCGACGACCCGAACAGCGACATCTACCAGGATGGGCGCGTGGCGTTCTACGCCAAGGGCACCATCCAGGGCGACTTCCTGCTGACCGCTTCCTATGACTCCGCCAAGGCGGGCGGCGTGGGCGCCAATGGCCTGCAGCAGGCGGTGAACCCGAACACCTACTTCATGCTCTACGGCGATGCGGCGCAGCAGGGCTTCGACGCCCAGAGCGCCAGCAAGCTGTACGTGAAGATCGAGCGTAACCAGTTCTACGCCCTGTTCGGCGACTACAACACCGGCCTCACGGTGACCGAGCTCTCGGCCTACGACCGCATGTTCAACGGCGTGAAGAGCGCCTACCAGGGCGACAACTTCGGCTATACGGCCTTCGCCGCTCAGAACAACCAGGCCTACGTGAAGGACGAGATCCAGGGTAACGGCACCTCGGGCCTCTACCACCTGTCGCACCAGCAGCTCCTGATCAACTCCGAGCGTGTGGTGCTGGAGACCCGCGACCGCTACACCAACGCGGTGCTCTCGACCCAGAGCCTGACGCCGTTCGTGGACTACACCCTCGACTACTTCGGCGGCACGATCTTCTTCAAGGATCCGGTGGCCGCGCGCGACTCTAACTTCAACCCGATCTACATCGTGGTGCAGTACGAGGTCTCCACCGGCGCCTCCAACGCCATCAGCGCCGGTGGCCGGGCTTCCATCAAGTCCGCCGACGGCAAGGTGGAGCTCGGCGCCACCGTGGTGAACGAGGGCACCGGCGATGGCAACAACCGTCTCACCGGCACCGACCTGCGCGTGCAGGTAACCCCGAGCACCACCCTGAAGGCCGAGGTGGCCCACACCGCCAACGGCCCGAACGGCGCCAGCAGCACCTTGAGCAACGTCAACGGCGTAAGCGTGACCACCGGCAGCAGCAACACCAGCAACGCCAGTGGCAACGCCTACAGCGTGGACCTCAAGACCCAGAGCCTGACCCTGGAGAATGACGTCTACGTTAAGGACGAGGACCCGACCTTCGGTCTCGGTCAGCAGAGCCTGGGTGACGCCGGCATGCGCCGCTTGGGTGACGACACCCGCTACCACCTTGACCAGAACTGGAGCCTCTTGGGTCAGGTACAGCGCCAGCAGTCCATCGCCCAGGACTCGACCAGCGACGTGGCCAACGGCGGCGTGCAGTACAAGTTCGACAGCGGCAGCACC
This sequence comes from Gammaproteobacteria bacterium, assembly GCA_035691665.1. Lineage (GTDB taxonomy): Bacteria > Pseudomonadota > Gammaproteobacteria > Natronospirales > REEB76 > DASUBN01. The sequence continues at coordinate 9,468 of DASSIS010000111.1, forward strand.
TTGGGCGCCGGCTTGCAGCACGCCCAGGAAAGCTATCCCAATGCCACCCCGACGGTGTTCGGCGGCACGGCCCAGGGTGACTACAGCTCCAACCAGGCCTACGTGAACGGCACCTACGGGCTCACATCTAAGGTGGTGCTGCGGGGCAGTGCGACGCGGACCCTGGGCGGCGAAGCCGCGGACCCGCAGTATCCCAACCTGTACGCCGCGGGTGTCGACTACAAGCTCACCGACAAGACCGCGTTGTTCGTGAACGAGCAGTCCACCAGCGGCAGCCTGCAGTCCGACCGCACCACCGAGTTCGGCGTGAAGACCCAGCCCTGGGACCAGGCCCAGGTGAGCAGCTCCGTGTCCCAGGAGCAGACCGAGTACGGCCCGCGCCTGTTCTCCACCGTGGGGCTCACCCAGGGCTGGCAGGTGAGCAAGGAGCTGAACCTGGAGGCGGGTTACAACCGCGTGGCCTCCATGCACCAGCCGAACACGCCGGTCACCACCGCCCAGACTGCCACCGCGCCGGCCACGGGTGCCTACACCTCCGACTTCAACTCGATGTTCCTGGGCGCGAGCTACCATGAGGCCAACTGGGCCATGAACGGCCGCGCCGAGCTGCTCAACTCGGATCAGGAGACGACTCGCAACCTGTTCACCGGCTTCTATCGCACGCTCGGTGTCGGTGTGGCCTTCAGTGCCAGCCTGCAGGGCTTCCACAGCGATTACGCCATCGGCGGCGTGTCCGACACCGCGGACGGGCGCCTGGGTTTCGCCTACCGTCCCGACGAGAGCCGGTGGTCCTGGCTCGAGCAGCTCGACCTCGTGTATGCGAGCCAGGAAGGCCTGCAGGGTCTGCCGCAGTTCGCGAGCGCCACAGGCACGGCTGCGAGCCAGGAATCCGCCGCGACCCTGGCGAACAACCCGCAGACCGTGGCCACCTACGGCCTCAACATGCGTAACTGGAAGATCGTCAACAACCTGCAGCAGAACTACACGCAAGAGGGTATCTATCAGCTCTCGCTGTATTACGGCTCCAAGTGGGCGCGCTTCGCCTTCGACAGCGGCAGCTACCAGGGCTACACCGACCTCATGGGCCTCGAGTACCGCTACGACATCCGCCCGAAGTGGGACCTGGGCTTCATGGTGAACCGCATCCATTCCTACGGTGCGGGCGTGACCAACCGCAGCTACGGCATCGAGACCGGCTGGGATATCGGCACCAACATGTGGCTGAGCCTAGGGTACAACTTCTCGGGCTTCTACGACCAGGACTTCACCGCCGACCATTACACGGCCCAGGGACTGTTCCTGCGCTTCCGCTTCAAGTTCGACCAGGACACGGTGAAGAGCATGGCCAGCGCCGGCAAGCTGGTGACGCCGCCCTGAGCGTGAAGCTCGGGACAGTGAGACAGAGAGATTCGTTTAGTGCGACTTCGACGTTCGCGGATGGGCGTTCGGGGTAGGCACGGCAGGGGCCGGTGGCCGACACCACCGGCCCCTGCATTCTCTTCGGGGTTCGGTGTCGGGAGGGGAGCGGCGCGCAGCTGCGCCGCAGAGCAGGGGGTTGGGGAACGGAAGGGGAGTCACGGCCTGGCCGTGGCTCCCTCTTTCTTCATACAGCTGCGGGTGCCTTAAGCTCAGTCCTTGAGGGCCGCCAGGCGAGCCACGGCGAAGTTCAGGGATTCCACTGACATGCGATCCGCCGCCAGGGCATGGGCATAGGCAGCGCGGGCTTCGGCGGTCTGGCCGGCCTGTTCGAGGCCGATGCCGTCACCCATCCACCATTCGCCCACGGTGGGATCCACCTGCACCAGCTCCCGGTAGAGACGGCCCGCGCCCGGGGCCTTGGCGGGATCGGTGCTCGCCAGGTTGGCGAGCAGGGCGGCATAGTTGGGATCGGCGCCGGCGGCCTTGGCGTTGTCCTTGAGCAGCGTCACCGCGTCCTTGTCCTGACCGCGGGCGTGGAGCAGGGTGGCTTCCAGCACCACGAAGCGGGTGCCCTGGCTGCCGCCGCGCTTGATGCCGTCGCTCAAGATCTGTCCCGCCTGCAGCACGTTGCCCTGGTGGGCTTCGGCTACGGCGAGCATCTCGCGCGCGGAACCGTAATCCGGGTTGGTCTTGAGGGACTGCTGCAGGAGTTCCAGGGCCTTGGGATAATCGCCGCTCTGGAGCGCCGCCAGCGCCGAGCTATAGGCCGCCCCGCCCGGCACCGGGGTCGCGGGGGCCTGGGGCGCAGGAGCCTGGGCGAACTCCAGGGCCTGCTGGGTGGGGGTGCGGAAGTAGATGTTGAGGGTACTGGCCGGACCCTGGCCCGGCGTGGTGTAGGCCTGGATGCCGGGCTTCACGTCGAAGCTGAGCTTGAGCACGCCGCCGTCGATGGCGGTGTGCACCGCCGACACGCCCGGGGGCATGGGCAGGTTACGCGGGAAGTTGGTGAGGGAGCGGATGCCTTGCACGTCCACTAGCACGTGCTGGCTACCCATCTGGTTGTCCACGTTCCAGTCCACCGGGTGGTCGAACATGAGGCTGATGCCACCGCGGCTGGTGGTGCCGGCGCCGGCGCCCAGGAGCAGGGTCTCCTGCTCCGGCCGGCTGGCGGTGACGGCTGCGGGCGCACTAACGGGTGCCGGAGCGGCAGCGATCTTGGGTGCCACGGTGGCCGGTGCGGGCGCGGTGGCGGCGGGAGCGGCCGGGATGCAGGGCGGCACGACGACCGCGGCGGTGGCCGGCGGTTGCGAGCGGCCCGACAGGTACCAGTCGCTCAAGAGCCAGAAGAGGCCGTTGGCGAGCAGCAGGATGAGGAGGATCAGGATGAAGCGGCGTTTGCCGCGGTCGCGATGGTCTTCCTGAGGTAAGCGGGCGGGCTTGGTGGGCATGGTGTCGGCGATGCTCGGAGTGCGTGCGGCTTCCGGGTTGCCGGCGACGGATGATTCCTCGGTGGGTTTCGCGCGCGTGGCGCGGCTCGTGGTCTTGCGCGGCGTGGGTGTGGCAGCGCGGGAGGTCTTGCGGGGACCGGGACCGGTCTTCTTCGTGGCCATGGCTAAGCTCTCGCTCTGGCGTGTATTAGGGGACGCTCTATAGGGGTATTCCGCCGGAAAGACCGAGACGTCTGGCGCCCTGTTCGCTGCGCTTTTCCTGCAAGACTACGCAGGGCACATGATATATGTTCAATCGCCCTCAGCCAACAGATATAGCTTCGTGCGCGGCCATTGATGGATCACCGTGATTCATGGGCGGCACCACATGTCGCAGCATCGCTTCGGATACAAAGCATGTAGCCTGACAAAAGATATTTTGTCTGCGTAACAAATTCGGAGCAGGCATAATCCAGATGCCATCCCAATAAGAGGGAGCTAAATGCCCCCCGTCACGTTGTTCCTGGTCTGTCTCGCGGCCATCTTCCTCATCGGCACTTTCGGCGAAGTGGTCTTCACCCGCACCAAGGTGCCGGACGTAATCTGGCTGATCCTGGCGGGCATCCTCATCGGGCCGGTGCTCAACTTGGTGAGCCGGGTGCAGCTCCTCAGCGTCGCGCCGTACTTTTCGGCGCTCACCCTGGTGTTCGTGCTGTTCGAAGGCGGCTGCCGCCTGGACCTGGTGCAGCTCTACCGGGCAACGCCGCGCTCGGTACTGCTCTCGGTGTTGAACTTCCTGTTCTCGACGGCGGCGGTGACGCTCTGCAGCCGGCTGATGGTGGAGGCGGGCCTCTTGCCCGCCGCCTGGACCTGGCGCCAGGAACTCCTGACCGGCGCCATCGTAGGAGGCACCAGCCCCATCGTGATCATGTCCGCCATCGCGCGCATCAAGGTGCCGGTGGGGGCAGCGAACCTGACCAGCCTCGAATCCGCTCTGAGCGACGTGCTCTGCATCGTGACGGTGACCTTCCTGGTGGGCCTATTCCAGGGCGCCGCGGACGTGGGCACCCCCTGGGGCGCACTGATCCGCTCCCTGGGCTTAGGGATAGTTCTCGGCACCGCGGGCGGGGCGCTGTGGCTCCTGACCTTGAACTGGCTGGATCAGAACGAGCACGCCTATCCCATCACGCTTTCGGCGCTGCTCATCCTCTATGTGCTGGTGGAAGGGGCAGGGGGCTCGGGCGCGCTCGGCGTGCTGTCTTTCGCTGTAGTGGTGGGTAACGCCGGCCACATCGGCCGCATCGTGAAGCTCGACACACAGCTCGGGCTGGATGACGATGTGCGCGGCTTCCACAGCCAGATGGTGTTCATGGTGAAGTCCTTCTTCTTCACCTTCGTGGGGGCCATGCTCGGGCCGCCCTGGAGCCTGGCGCTCGCCGGTGCGCTGCTCGCCGCGGTGCTGCTCGTGGCCCGCTACCCGGGTTCCTGGTTCGCGATGCTGAAGTCGCCGCTCGACAAGGTGCAGCGGCGCCTCGTGTTCCTGACCGTGCCGCGCGGGGTAGCCGCGGGGGTGCTTGCCACCATGCCGGTGGCCGCCGGCATACCCGAGACCCAGCAGTTGCCGCCGGTGATATTCGCCTGCGTATTCGGCACCATCCTGATCTTCGCCGCGGGTTTCCCCCTGGCCCTGCGCGAGCCCGACGCCGGCGCAGTGGTGAGTGAAGCAGCGCTGCCTCCGGAATGAGGGATTAGGTCAGGCGGGAGACATGCCTTAAGGCTTGCCTCCCACCCGGGCGCGGGGCCTAGAATGGGCGACGCACTTTCTTAGGTGAGTCTGGTCCAAACACCATCTTTTCTCTGGAGCCGCTCATGTCACGTCGTCCGGCCCTCGTCTTCGGTCTCCCGCTCATCACCCTCTGCCTGGGACTCTTCTCCCAGGCCTTCGCCGATGTGGAACCCCCCTCCGTATCCCTGTATCAGGGCATGGAGTGGCGGTCCGTGGGACCGTTCCGCGGGGGTTGGTCCACCATGGCGGTGGGGGTGCCTTCCGAGCCCAACACCTTCTACTTCGGCGGCGCCGATGGCGGGGTGTGGAAGACGATCGACGCCGGGCTGACCTGGAAACCCGAGTTCCAACAGGGTGACTCCCTGTCCATCGGCGCCCTGGCGGTCGCCCCCTCGAACCCGAACATCCTATATATAGGTACGGGCCAACCCGAGCAGTCCCGCTATGACACGGTGGAGGGAGCCGGGGTGTTCCGCTCCGACGACGGCGGCGCGACCTGGCGACTACTGGGCCTCTCCGATACACGGCACATCGGCCGCATCTGGGTGGACCCCCGCAACCCCGACGTGGTGGTGGTCGCGGCCCTGGGGCACATCTTCGGGCCCAACGACGAGCGCGGCGTGTTCCGCAGCGAAGACGGCGGCAAGCACTGGCAGAAGGTGCTGTTCGTGGATGCCAACACCGGCGCCATCGACTTGGCGGCGGATCCTACCCAGCCGGACGTGATGTTCGCCGCCACCTGGCAGGGCCGTGAGTGGCCCTGGTTCGCCTATTACATCCCGCAGCAAGGTCCCGGCAGCGGCATCTGGAAATCCACGGACGGCGGCAAGACCTGGACGAAGCTTTCCGGCGGCGGCTTGCCCGGCGGTGCGCTCGGGCGCATCGGCCTCGCGGTCGCCCCCGGCACCAACGACCAGCGGGTCTACGCGCTCATCGAGAGCAGCGACGACAAGCAGACCGCGCTCTATCGCTCCGACGACGGCGGCGCCAACTGGAAGTCCATGGGCCACGACGAGCTCGTGAGCGGCTACTTCGACCGCCTGGCGGTAGATCCCAAGGACCCGGATACCCTCTACGTCATGAACCGCTCGGTGGCCAAGTCCACGGACGGCGGCAAGAGCTTCAGCTGGTTCAAGGGCGCACCTGGCGGCGACGACTATCACTTCATATGGATCAACCCGGACGACGACACCCACATGGTGGTGGCGAGCGACCAGGGCACGAGCGTGAGCATCGACGGCGGCAGGAGCTGGTCTTCCTGGTACAACCAGCCCACCGGGCAGTTCTACCACGTGACCACCGATAACCGCTTCCCCTACCATATCTACAGCGGCCAGCAGGACAGCGGCACGGTGGAGGAGGAGAGCGCCAGCGACTACGGCGAACTCACCTTCCGCGACTGGAACTCCACGGGCGGCGACGAGCGCAGCTATGTGTTCCCGGACAACGGCGATCCCAACATCGTCTACGTAGGCGGGCTCGGCGGCCACATCTCCCGTTTCGACAAGCGCACTGGGCAGGTGCAGAACATCTCCGCCTGGCCCATCACGGATTACGGCAAGCGCCCCACCACGGTGAAGTACCGCTATAACTGGTTCTACCCGGTGGTGGCGGATCCCCACAGGGCTCATGTCATCTATCTCGGCGCCCAGTACGTGTTCAAGAGCACGGACGAAGGCACGCACTGGAGCATCATCAGCCCCGACCTCACCGGAGCTGATCCGAAGTCGCCCGACGCTGCGGGTTGCGACGGCAATGATCTCAAGTTCGCCCAGGCCAAGGCCTGTGGCTACGGCGTGATCTTCAGCATCGCACCCTCGCCCGCCAAGGAAGGGGTGATCTGGACTGGTGCCGACGACGGTGTCATCGAGCTCAGCCGCGACGGCGGCAAGCACTGGACCGACATCTCTCCCAAGGACATGCCGGCCTACGGACGCGTGAACCAGGTGGAAGCCTCCCCCACGGACCCCGCCACGGCGTATCTCGCGGTGGATACCCATCGCCAGGACCTCTTCAAGCCCTTCGCCTTCCGCACCCATGACTACGGCAAGACCTGGACGGCCATCACGGCCGGCATTCCGGCTTCCGAGTTCGTGTACGTGGTGCGCCAGGACCTGAAGGATCCGAAGCTGCTCTATGCCGGCACCAACCGCGGCGTGTATGTCTCCTTCGACGACGGCGACGCCTGGCAACCGCTCGAGAACGGTCTGCCGGCGGTGCGGGTGCGCGACCTCACCCTGCACGGTGATGACCTCATCGCCGCCACCCACGGACGCGGCCTGTGGGTGATGGACGACGTGGCTTCCTTACGCCAGGTGGCAGGCGCCAAGACCGATGGCCCGATCCTGTTCAAGCCCGCGGTGGCGGTGCGCGTGCGCCGTGACGAGAACAAGGACACACCCTTGCCGCCGGAAGAGCCGGCCGGCCAGAACCCACCGGAAGGGGCCATCATCGACTACTGGCTGCCTGAAGGTGTCCAGGGCCCGGTGAAGCTGGAGATAGACGATGCTGCCGGCAAGACCGTGCGCAGCTACGCCAGCGACGCACCCCAGACCAAATTGGAGACCGATCTCTACTTCAATTCCGCCTGGCTCACGCCGCCCGAGACGCTGCCGGCGGAGGCGGGAGGGCACCGCTTCGTATGGGACCTGCGCTATCCGCGGCCGCTGGCCTTGAGCTACGACTATTCCATCGCCGCGGTGTACGGCCGGGGTGAGGACGTGCTGCCCGAAGGGCCGCTGGTGCTGCCGGGCAAGTACACGGTCAAGCTCACGACTGCTAACAAGACCTACAGCCAGCCCCTCGATGTGACGCTGGATCCGCGCGTCTCGGCGAAGGATGCCAAGCTTGCGCTGCCGGCGCAGCTCAAGTTCGCGGACGAGATCGGCGAATCCATGCGCCAGAGCTACGTGGCCCATGAAGAGGTCGCGAAGCTCCGAGCGGACCTCGCCAAGCTCGCACCCCAGCTCGGCGCGCCCTCGGATGCGGAGTTGGCGAAATCCGTGGCGGCCTTCGACGCCAAGGCCGAGCAACTGGAGAGCAAGGCGAAGGATCGGAAGAACCTGCGCGCCATCAACGGCGGTCTCGCGGGTCTTGCGTCCGAGATCGGCGATGGCGACCGCTCGCCGCCCGCCCAGTACCACGAGGCCTACGAGCTCTACGCGGGGAACCTGAAGGAAGCCCTCAAGCAGTGGGACGCGCTGTGCCACAGCGAGTTGCCGGCACTCAACGCCGCGCTCAGGGCCCGCGGTCTCGCGCCGCTCGAGGTGACGGGCCCGTGATGCTCGCCGCCGAGATCGTCACCGGCCTCGTGGCGCTCCTGCACCTCTACTTCCTGGTGCTGGAGATGTTCCTCTGGACGCAGCCTTATGGACGGCGCGTGTTCGGGCTTACGCCCGAGTTCGCGGCCGCGTCCCGCACCCTCGCCGCCAACCAGGGGCTCTACAACGGCTTCCTGGCGGCGGGGCTCATCTGGGGTCTCGCCGTGGCGAACAAGCCGGTGACCGTCTTCTTCTTAAGCTGCGTGGTGGTAGCGGGGGTCTTCGGCGGGTTCACGGCTAGCCGCAAGATACTGGCCGTGCAGGCGCTTCCCGGGGCGATAGCCTTGGGCCTGAACTTGGCGATTTAGAAGAAGGGATTGGTGGGCGGTACAGGGCTTGAACCTGTGACCTCGGCCGTGTGAAAGCCGCGCTCTACCAGCTGAGCTAACCGCCCTTGAGAGGGAGCGCATTGTACGGGTCAGGGGGAAGGGGGTCAATGCGAGTCCCGGACCGATAATCCACATCGAGATCCTACCATTGACCCTTGATTGGGTTGGGGATTCCCAGTTCATCCACAGGGCCTACCGCTTCCTCCCAGACCCACGGGCATCTCTGCTGTCGGCACCTGTGGGCAAATTGTGGATAACTTCAGGCTGGGGCTATTTGGGAGCGGCGCTGCCTAAGGATGGCGGCTCGTCGGTCGGAAATGTTGCGCCGGAGCCGAGCGCTCGTCCAATAGCGCAGCCAAGTGTGCAGGCAGAAAAAAACCCGGCATGGTCCGGGGTCGGGTGGATCGGTAAACCTCGCGCGGGTCATTCCTCCTCGTAGACTTCCTTGAGCTTGCCGTCCAGGCGGCGCTTGTCCTTCATGTCTTCGATGGCGCGCCAGGCCTGCAGGTTCTTGGCGGCAGCCTTGCCGGAGGCCTTGGGCGGGAGCTTGGAGCCGGGTTTGCGCCCGGGGGCGGAGGCTTCGTATTCGAAGCCCTCGTCGTCGCCTGTCTTGGAGAGGATGTCATCGATGGCGGGCGGCTTGGATGCGTGCATTTAACCCTCGCGGTGGACCATGAACCTGAGACGGGTAAGGGCGTGAACATCGCCGCTCTCGGCGTCCCTGCCTCCCGCGGCATACTGTCCATCCCTGGACATAAAAACACCGACGGCCTCGTGGCCGCCGGTGGATGCGGGATGGGCTTTATACCCTGTGAGGTCGCCGTTGTAAACGGCTTTTTGACAGTTTATCAGTGCGCCGCGGCCTTCTCTTCCTGGTGGTTGCGGGCGAAGAAGGTGTACATGGTCGGCACCACGAACAGGGTGAACAGGGTGCCGATGGTCATGCCCGCGGCGATCACGATGCCGATGTCGCGGCGGCTGGTGGCGCCGGCGCCACTGGCGGCGATGAGCGGCAGCACGCCGAGCACCATGGCGGCGGTGGTCATGAGGATGGGCCGCAGGCGCACCGCGGCGGCATGCTCGATGGCCTCGCGCACGCTCATGCCCTCGTGCTCCTGCATCTTGTTGGCGAAGTCCACCATCAGGATGCCGTGCTTGCTGATGAGGCCGATGAGCGTCACCAGGCCCACCTGGGTGTAGATGTTGATGCTCAAGCCCGGGATGATGCCCATGGCGATGGGGATCAGGGCGCCGAAGAAGGCCAGCGGCACGCTGAACAGGATCACCAGGGGGTCACGCCAGCTCTCGAACTGGGCGGCCAGCACCAGGAAGATGACGATGATGGCGAACACCATGGTCACCATGAGGGCGTTGCCCTCCTGCACGAACTGGCGGGTGTCGGCCGCGTAATTCACGTAGAAGCCCGAGGGGAAGTACTCCTTGGCCTGTTTGTTTAGGAAGTCCACCATCTGGCCCATGGTGCCCTGGCCGAAGCCGCTGATGGTGGCGGAGTTGAGCTGCTGGAACTGGTTAAGCTGGTCCGGCGTCACGCTGCTGTCGACGTTGGCGATGGTGGACATGGGTACCATGCTGCCGCTGGCGGTACGCACGTAATACTGCTGGAGCTGGTCGCCGCTGCGGCGGTACTGGTCCTCCACCTGGGGGATGACCTTGTAGCTGCGGCCTTGGAGGTTGAAGAAGTTCAGGTAGCCTCCGCCCAGCATCACGCTCAAGGTGTTGGCCGCATCCTGCATGTTGATGCCGAGCTGCTGAGCCTTGCTGCGATCGATGTCGATGTTGAGCTGCGGGGTGTTGAACTTCAGGTCGCTGTCGATGTAGTAGAACTGGCCGCTCTTGCGGGCCGCATCCAGGATCTTCTGGGTGACGCCGTAGATGGTCTTGTAGTCGTCGGTGGAGCTGACCACGAAGGACACGCCGCCGCTGCTGGCGCCCGGCAGCGAGGGGAAGTTCACCGAGAAGGCATTGATGCCGGAGATGTGGGCGAGCTTGCCCTGGATCTCCTGCTGGATCGCCACCTGGCCGCGCTTGCGGTCCTCCCAGGGTTTGAGCACGATGCCGCCGATGAAGTTGTTGATGGAGCCCAGGCCGTTGATGAGGAAGTAGGCGTCGCCTTCGGGGATGTCCTTGAAGATGTCGTTCACCTGGGCGGCGTAGCGGGTCATGACGTCGTGGGTCACGTCCTTCTCGCCGAAGCCGGTGACGAACACGAAGCCCTGGTCTTCAACCGGTGCCAGTTCCTTGGCGGAGATGGTGTAGAAGATCAGGCATAGCAGGACCACGAGGCCCGCCGCGAACACGGTGACCGGACGCCACTGCAGCACGTTGTGCAGCACGTGCTCGTAACGCTCCTTGACCGCCTCGAAGGTGTCGTTGAGCTTCTTCTCGAAGTTCCCCACCTTGCCGAGCGGCTGCAGGATGCGCGAGCACATCATGGGGGAGAGTGTGAGCGCGATGATGCCGGAGATGACCACGGCGCCGGCGAGGGTGAACGCGAACTCCCGGAACAGGTTGCCGGTGACGCCCGAGAGGAAGCCGATGGGGGCGTATACCGCCGCCAGCGTCAGGGTCATGGCGATGACGGGGGTGGCGATCTCGCGGGCGGATTCCAGGGCCGCCTGGAACGGTGTCTTGCCCTCTTCGATGTGGCGGTGGGTGTTCTCCACCACCACGATGGCGTCGTCGACCACCAGGCCGATGGCGAGCACCATGGCCAAGAGGGTGAGCAGGTTGAGCGAATAGCCCAGCACCAGCATCAGGAAGGTGACGCCCACCAGGGACAGCGGGATGGTGATCACCGGGATGATGACCGGACGCAGGGCGCCCAGGAACAGGAAGATGACGACGATGACGATCAGCGCCGCCTCGACGATGGTCTTGATGACCTCGTAGATGGAGCTGCTGATGAACTTGGTGGCGTCATAGGCGATCTTGGCATCCAGGGCGGGCGGCAGGCCGGCCTGGACCGTACCCATGGCCCTGCGCACCAGCTTCACTACCGTGAGCGGGTTCGCATCCGGGGTGGGGTTGATGGCCATGTACACGGCGGTGGTGCCGTTGAAGCTGGCGGAGGTGTCGTAGTTCTCCGAACCGAGTTCCACGTCGGCCACGTCCTTGATGCGCACCAGGGCGTCGCCGTCCTTGCGCAGCACGATGTCACCGAAGCCCTGGGCGTCGTGCAGGTCGGTGGTGGTCGCGATGTTGACGGAGACCGAGTTGCCCTTGGTGCTGCCCGGGGCCGCCAGGTAGTTGTTGGCGAGCAGGGCGTTGGACACGTCCGTGGCGGTCACGCCGTGGGCGGCCATGCGCTTGGGATCGAGCCAGATGCGCATGGCGAAGGGCTGTCCGCCCAGGATCTGGGCGTTGGCGACGCCGTCGAGCGTCTGCAGCTGCGGCTGGACCACGCGGGTAAGGTAGTCGGTGACCTGGCCCTGGGTCATCTCCTTGGAATAGAAGGAGATGTACATGATGGCCGCGCCGCGCACGTCGTTGGCCTGGATCACGGGGGCCTGGGCGGCGGCCGGCAGCACGTTCTTCACCGTGTCCACGTCGCTCATGATGTCCACGAGCGCCTTGTGCGGGTCGTAGTTGAGCTTGAGGTTGATGGTGATGGTGCTGACGCCCTGCTGGCTCGACGAGGTGATGTAGTCGATGCCCTCGGCGCTCGCCACCGCCTGCTGGATGGGGGTGGTGATGAAGCCCTGGATCACATCGGCGGTGGCACCGGGGTAGGCCGTGCTGATGCTGATCTGGCTGTTCTGGATCTTCGGGAACTGCCTGAGCTCCAGCGTATCGATGGATTTCAGGCCCAGCAGCAGGATGACCAGGCTGATGACCGTCGAGAGGACCGGTCGCTTGATGAAGAGATCGGTGAATTTCATTTGCCGGCGGCTCCTGCAGTCTGGGTCTGGTCAGGGGTCACGTCGTTGTTGATCTGCACTTCGGCGCCGGTGTGCAGCTTCTGCATGCCGGAGGTCACGATCAGGTCGCCGGCTTTCACGCCCTCGACCACGGCGACGCGGCTGCCACGCTCGTCTCCGAGCTTGATGAACACTTCGTTGACGGTGAGCGCAGGCTGGCCCTTGTCGTCCTTCTTTTCCTTGTCGGGACCGACGATGAACACGGAGTCGCCGTACAGGGAGTAGGTGATGGCCGCCTTGGGCACGGTCACCACCGGAGCGGGCTTGCCGGCGGAGACGGAGACGTTGGCGAACATGCCGGCGCGCAACTGGTGACCGGGGTTGGCGATCAGGGCCTGGACGCGCACGGTGTGGCTGGTGGGGTCCACCTTGGAGTCGATGGCGTTGATCTCGCCGTCGAACTTCTGATTTGGGTAGGCGTCCACCGTCACCGTGACTTTCTGGCCCTTGGCCAGGGAGGGCAGGGCTTGCTCGGGCAGGGTGAAGGAGGCGTAAATGTGGTCCAGCGCCTGCAGGGTCACGATGGCGGTGCCGACGGCGAGGTATTGGCCCAGGTTCACGTTGCGGATGCCGGCGTGGCCCGCGAACGGGGCGCGGATGGTCTTCTTGTTGATGTCAGCCTGGGTGTTGGCGACGTTGGCCTCGGCCTGCTTCAGGTTGCTGTCGGCCGTGTCCACGTCGGACTGGGAGTTCAGGTGCTTGGCGAAGATGTCATGGGCGCGCTGGTCGTTGAGCTGCGCGAGCTTGAGCTGGGCCTGGAAACCCTCGAGTTGGGCCTCTTCGTTGCTGTCGTCCAACTGCACCAGCAGCTGGCCTTTCTCCACTTCCTGGCCTGACTCGAAGTTGATGGCCGAGACGTTGCCCGCCACCTGGTTGCTGATGTCGGCGCCCTGCACCGGGTCGAGGTTGCCCACGGAGGCGAAGTCGGGCTGCCAGGTCTCCTGCTTGGCTGCCTCATCGGAGACGGTAGAGATGTTCTTCTGGGACTTGAAGCCCTGGATCATCAGGTACAGGTGGGTGCCGAAGGCTCCGCCGACGATGAGCAACACGACGAAGAGGACGCCGCCGACGATCAGGAAACGCTTAAGCATTGGTATAACCTCGGTTTCTGGAAGTCGCCTGGGGGGATCTCGCTCCGGCCCGGGCGGGTTTCTTGTTGGATGAATGAGGGCGCCGGCCCGCACGCAGCAGGCCGGCACGATGGGTAAGGATGTATTCGCTGGCGGCGGCCATGACGGCCTTGCCGAAACCGCAGACGAAACGGGCGCCGGGTGCATCGCCGGAGCCCTGTGCGGCGGTGCGCGCCTCGAACTCCTGGATGAGCTCGAGCTGGTGCTGGATGTCCTCCAGCCGTTCGTCGAGGATGGTGTTGAGCCGGGCAGGGGGCAGGAGTTCGGCGAAATGCATGAGCACCAGGAACTCCGATTTGACCTTGTGTTGCGGCATCGTCTGCTTCAGACGCGCCAGGAAGGCCTTGCGACCGGCTTCCGTGAGCCTGTAGATCTTGCGGCTCGGGCCGCCTTGCCCGGGTACGGTGCGGGCGGTGACGAGCTTCTCCGTGGTCAGCTCGGCCAGTGCGGGATAGATGGAGCCGTAGCCCGCCAGGAAGCAATGGCTGAAGCTGCTCTCGAAGAACTTCTTGATGTCGTAACCCGTGGCGTCACCGTAGGTGAGCGCTCCGAGGCACAAGTCTTTGACGTCCACCGCGCGATTTCCTGCCGACACGGTAAAACAAGGGCGGCCATCCTATATCGGGTTGATATATGGGACAAGTGACACCTGTCACCTGTTGGCCCTGCACCCCGTGCACCTGGCCCTGTCCAGGCTATTCGGCAGGGTTTGGACCTGAGCGGCGGGTCAAGGTTCCGGCCCCGGGAGGGATTTTCAGGAAGTGGTGTCCGGTGGGTAACCAAAGTACTCGACATAAGGCCTGAGACGGCCCAAGACCGGTTCCAGCTGTGTCCGGTAGCGACGCCAGCGGCCCCGGGCACTGGCGTAGACCGGCTGTACCACCTGGTGGTAGCTCGGGGTGTTGATGCGGCGCTTCTTGGCGGTGTCATAGAAGCGCAACATCCCCCACTCCCATTCGACACCCAGGAACGCACACAAGCGCTTCGCTTGCCCTTCGGTGTCGTCCACCAGGGCCTCATAGTCGAGGCGCAGGACGCGCTCGGGCATGCGTTCCATGGCGGCGATGCCGACGTCCATGATCGCGGCGTAGTAATCGGCGCTGCTCTCGAGGGTGAGGAAGTGACGCATGGCCTCGTTCAGGCCGAAGGAGTGCATGAAGCAGGAGAGCACTACGTCGCGCGGGTCGCGTACGGCGAAGATGAAACGCGCCTCGGGGATGAGGCGCCGGATCACCGGCATGATGAGGGTGTAGAGCGGTAGCTTGTCCACCAGCAGGCGGTCTTCCAGCGCTTGCCCCAGCGCCTGGGTGGCCTGCTGCCAATAGCGTTGCTTCTGGGCGTCGCGTGCGACGGCGTCCAGGGACAGGAGGCGCGCGATGCCGGCCTCGTCCGACAGGAACTCCCGCATGGCGGGCAGGAGCACGCCGCGCTCTTCCAGCACCGCGATACGCGGATGGGAAGAGAGGATCTGGTCAAGGAGGGTGGTGCCGGAGCGGGGGAAGCCCACCAGGAACACCGGTACCGGGCCGGAGCCGGCGGCGGGCGCATCGCTCATGAGCGCGTCGAGATTCCGGGTGACGCGGGCGATGGCGTCGAAGGAATACATGCCGCTGGCGCCGCTCACGAGCTTCTCGTCCAGGAGCGCGCTCTTGCCGAGGGTGAAGGCGTCGAAGGCTTCCGGGTAACGCTCGAGCTTGTCGTAGGCGGCGCCGAGGCGGCCGCCTACGATGGCGCGGTTCCAGGGGGAGAGCAGTTGATCGAGCAGGTTCTGGAGCCGGTCCGCGGCCTGGGCGTAAGCGCCCTGCCGATGGTCCAGCTGGGCGCGGGTGAGGTTGGCGATGACGTCGGCAGCGTCCTGTTCCAGGGCGGTGGCGGTCAGACGCTCGGCCTCCTCCAGGCGGTTGGCCTTCTCGTACATGGAGGCGAGGCTCGCGGCGGCGGTGGCGAGCTTGGGGTCGAGCTCCAGGGCGCGGCGGTAGGCCCGTTCGGCGCTGTCGATGTCCCCCACCTGCTCGTAGATGGGACCGAGGTAGAGGTAGTTGGCCGCCCGGCGCGGATCCAACTCGATGGCTTTGACGTAGGCTTGCGCAGCCTTGAGCCAGTCGCCGACTCCGGAATAAGCGCGGCCCAGGTCGTGGAACAACAGGGGTTCCGTGGGGAGGATCCGCAGGGCTTCCTGGAGCGTGGCGATGGCCTCGCCGTTACGGCCCCGGACGAGCTGGCACATCCCCAAGAGGTGCAGGAAGCCCGGTAAGCGCGCCTCACGCAGTGCCGTGAGGCAGATTTGCTCGGCGGCGTCGACTTCCCCCCGCCTGAAGAGTTCCAGCGCCTCCTGGTGGCGGCGCTCGATATCCATGTTCGCGCTCATTGGGATGTCTCAGTGTGAGAGGCTTTTCTTGGCGAGTCTGAGGTGCGGACCCACGCGGAAGGCCGCTTTGGCGGCTTCCTGGATGCGGCCGTCGCTGCCGATGAGGTAAGTGACCCGCTGCACGGTGAGGCCCAGGAGGCCGTCGCAGCCATAGGCGCGGATCACGCGTCGTTCGGGATCGGCGAGCAGGCTGAACCCCAGGTGGTAGCGCTCCCGGAAGCGGGTGTGGCTGGCGCTGTCTTGGGGACTTATGCCCAACAGGGTGACGCCCGCCCGGCCGAGCTCAGGTTCGAGCGCGCCGAAGGCGCAGGCTTCCTTGGTGCACACCGGGGTGAAATCCGCCGGATAGAAATACAGCAGCACCGGTCCCTTGGCCAGGAGCTCGGCGAGGTGCACCGGGCGGCCGTCCTGGTCCGGCAGGGTGAAATCGGGGGCGCTGTCGCCGGCTTTCAACATGGTCAGGTCATCCTCGTGCTGAGCCCGCCGCGGTACCGGTGTATCCCGGCCGGACGGCAGGCCACTGTTATAATGACAGTTTCAGGGACCAGCGGCGAGTTCGCCGCGACCACCCACTCCCCATCTCTAAGGGTCAGCAATGAAGATAACGGTGCATGGCAGCGGTTACGTGGGCCTGGTGAGCGCCGCGTGCTTCGCTAACATGGGCAACGACGTGCTCTGCGTGGACGTGGACAAGGCGCGCGTGGCGCGCCTCAAGCAGGGTGAAGTCCCCATCGTGGAGCCCGGGCTGGATCACCTGATGGCCGACGGCATCAAGAGCGGCCGCCTCAAGTTCACCGACGTGCCGGCGGAGGGCGTGAAGTTCGGCCTGCTGCAGTTCATCGCCGTGGGCACCCCTCCCGACGAGGATGGTTCCGCGGACCTGCGCTACGTGCTGCAGGTGGCCAAGACCATCGGCGAGCACATGGACGGCGAGAAGATCGTGGTGGACAAGTCCACGGTGCCGGTGGGTACCGCCGACAAGGTGCACGATGCCATCGCCGCCGCCCAGAAGGTCCGCGGCACCCACCACCCTTATGAAGTGGTCTCCAACCCCGAGTTCCTGAAGGAAGGCAGCGCGGTGGAGGACTTCGCCCATCCGGACCGCATCGTGGTGGGGGCCTCCGGTACCCGCGGCGTGGAGGTGATGCGCACCCTGTACGCACCCTTCACCCGCAACCACGAGCGCCTCATGATCATGGCGGTGCGGGATGCGGAGTTCACCAAGTACGCGGCCAATGCCATGCTGGCCACCCGCATCAGCATGATGAACGAGTTCGCCAACGTGGCCGAGCGCTTAGGGGTGGACATCGAGCAGGTCCGCAAGGGCATCGGGTCGGACCCCCGCATCGGCTACCACTTCCTCTACGCCGGCGTGGGCTACGGTGGCTCCTGCTTCCCCAAGGACGTGTCGGCGCTCACGCGCACCGCAGTGAAGGCGGGTTACGAGCCCGTGCTGCTGCATGCGGTGGAGGAGGTGAACCGCCGTCAGAAAGAGACGCTGTTCCAGAAGATCCACAAGCATTTCGGCGGGAAGCTCAAGGGCCGGACCATCGCCCTGTGGGGGCTCGCTTTCAAGCCCAACACCGACGACATGCGCGAAGCCCCGAGCCGGGTGCTGATGGAGGCGCTATGGAAGGAGGGGGTGAAAGTGCGCGCCTTCGACCCCGCCGCCCTGCATGAAGCCAAGCGTCTCTACAGCAGCCAGCCCTTGCTGGAACTCTGCGAGCAGCAACCGGATTGCCTGGACGGGGCCGATGCCCTGGTGGTGATCACTGAGTGGACCCAGTTCCGCAGCCCCGACTTCGACGACATCAAGCGCCGGCTGAAGCAGCCGGTCGTCTTCGACGGCCGCAACGTCTACGAACCGGCCGCGATGCGGGCGCTCGGCATCACCCATTATTCCGTGGGCCGCCCTGCCGTCAATGCCTAGGCGCGGCTGCGGCGCCGGCGCGCTGCCGCCGACAGCAGCAGCGCCGCCAAGCCGAGGAGACTCAGCGAGCCGCCGCCGCTCTTCGCGGGCGCGTTGACGGTCACGCTGATGCTGGTGGAGCCGCTGCCGCTGCTGCCGGTGCACTTCAGGCTCACGGTGTAGGTACCTGCGCTGGCGAAGGTGACGCTGGGCGCGCTCGTGCTGCTGTCCGCTATCCCCGAACCCGTGCCGAAATTCCAGTCGAACTTGAGGTTACCTACCGCCTTGTCAGCGGTGCAGGTACCGCTGAAGGCCTCGGCCTGGTCGGAAGTGAGCGTCGCGCCATCCGTCGGCGCCGTGATCTTGGCCGCGGGCACGGGGTAGTCACCGGCACTCAGCAGGCTGGTGACGATGGGTATACCGAAGCCGTAGGTCCCATTGGGGCTGGCCGTGCCGATCGGGGTCGCCGCTTGCTGCAGCAGGGTATACGGGGATTGGCCGGGATAGCCTTGCATGAGCAGCGCCAGGAGGCCTGCGATGTGAGGTGCGGCGGCGGAAGTGCCGCAGAAGGGGTTCTCGAAGCTGCCGGCGCCGGTCACGCTGACGCAATCCGGCGCCACGAAGTCCGGTTTCTGGATGCTCACGGTGGCATTGGGGGTGACCCCGTATTCCACCGGGCCCAAGGAGCTATAAGACTCGATGTTGTAGGTGCCGAACAAGGCATCGGGGGCGTCCACCGCTCCCACGGAGATCTCGTTGGGAGAGGGCAGGGCGGCATGACCGTATACGCTGCCCGGAGTGCTCGGTGTGACCTGCACCGGCACGGCTTTACTCATGTCGAACACCAGTATCTTGAGGTTGGTCCCGGGGCTGCCGGCGTGCTGGAACACTTCCAGGTAATAGGTGGAGGCGGCAGCGGTCCATTCGCTGCCTTGCACGGGCTGTGGGCCCGGCGTATTGCCCGGGTTCTTGGTATTGTCCTGATTGCAGGGTCCGCCGGGAGAGCTGCTGCTCGGGGCCGGGCTGATGTTCATACCCTGGTTACAGGCTACGGCCTCGTGGCCTGTGCTGCCACCTGAGCTGGCAGTGGGGTTATCGAAGACCACCACGTCGTAGTCATTGGGATCGTTGGTGGTGGCTTTGTCGTCCCAGGGGTCGTTCCATTCCACCAGATACGCTATCTTGTCACCCGAGGGTACCGATATCTGCAGATAAGGAGTGCCGCCGCCGAAGTCCTCCGCCTGGGTATAGGTCACACCGTTCACCGTCGTGCCAGGCGGACTCAGCGGGATGGGGTTCCAGGTGCCCTGCCAGTAGCCCGTGGCGTCGTTGCCCGTGGCCGTCACCAGGTGGGTGTTCGGGTGGGCGCTGACGAAGTCCCGGATGCCGGTATTGAAATCGTCGTCGCTGAACATCGCGCCGCCGGGGAAAGCCAGGTCATCCACGATGACGTTGGCGCCGATGTTGGTGTTGAAGTCATCCAGGCAGGTGAGGAAGTCCGCGGTGGTGTTGGGGCCGCAGAAGCCGAGGCGTTTCAAGCCCGGGGCGAGGTCGTAGACGATCTCCATCATGGCGGTGCCTTCATCGCCCTTGCCACCGAGGCTCGGGTCCTTCCAGACGTTGGCAGGCAGGTCGCCGGTCTTCTGGGAATCGCTGATGTGGTCGGCGCCGTCGGATATCACCCCTACGGTTATGCCCTGGCCGTCGATGCCGGTGGCGCTGCGGAAGCTCGCGCTGCCCAGGATCTTGTCCCCTTGGGTGGTCACGGAACCCGTCTGGGCCCTCGGACCGAAGGGCGGGTCAGCCCGGCGGACCGCATAGCGGGGCAGGCTGACGCGGAGCACGCCATCCAGCTGGGCGACCGTGTCCAAGGCAGTAGCCGGCACCCAGGCCTGGATCACCTTCAGTCGGGGACTCACCTTGATATCAGCCGCGCCCAGGCCCTTCAGCGCCGCAGTGTCGGGCGTTACGCCCTGGGGGTCGTAATGCAGGTATACCTGGACCTGATCCAGGGAATTCCAATGGGGTTCCAGGGGCGAGTAACCATGCAGCGCCTGGCGCACCAGCGCCTCGGACATGAGCGGTATCTCGGCATGCCGTGCCGCGGCCTCGGCGATGGGAGTGAGTTCCTTGCCGAGCTTGGGATGCGCGGTCAGGGAGTTTGCGCCCTCTACCTGCGAGCCGAGCGCCACCAGGACGCAGAAGAGTACGACGGACCGCCAGGAGAGAGGGATGCGCTTCATCGGCTAGGGTGCTCCGTCTAATGGTGTTCGGCGTAGCGCGGCAGGGTGATACGGATGACAACGGACGAGGCCACCAGGACGCCGACATCCTTGGCAGCGATCCAGCCCTGGATCAGTCCCATGGACGGTACAGGCTCTGGGTCCCCCAGCCCCAGGGCCGCGAGGCGCGCCACCACTTCAGGCGTGGTATCGGTCACGTAGACGTATACCTGTAACCGGCCGGCGGCGTCGCTGCGGGCGCTGCGGCCGTCCAGGCTATGCCCGGCTTGGAGTTGCGCCAGCGCGGTGCTCACTGCCGGAGCGAGTTTCTCGCCGGCAGCAGACCCCGCTGGCTGGGAGCGGCTGTCGCTGCAGGCTACGGCCAGCAGGCAGAGGAGCGCCAGGATGCAAAGGCCCGGCACAGTAGCGATGGACTTGCCTGTTTTACGGGTTGGATTCATGGATGGGGAGGGCAGGCGAGAGACCGGATGGGTCTAGCCTAGCATGGCCATCCGAGGTCCCGAAGTGCAAGTTTTCGAGACAGATGCATGGCCCGATGCGGGAATTTGGCGCCCGGCAGTGGGGATGTTAAAATCGCGCCGCATGATTGGGGCGGTAGCTCAGCTGGGAGAGCGTCGCGTTCGCAATGCGAAGGTCGAGGGTTCGATCCCCTTCCGCTCCACCAATCCTTTTACCTCCCACAGCGCCTCCGACGCAGGCATTCCGGTGCGGTCATGACAGGCCAGGATATGGGGGGACATACTCCAGACGACGCCGGCATGGAAACCGACATCTGGAGTTCCTATTGGCGCGGACCGCGCCTGGTCTGTTCCCTGGCCGGGACCGGTATCGGCTATCCCGAAGCGCTGGTGGAAGTGTGGCGGCGGTTCTTCGCGCAATTCCCTGAGGGCACGCGTCTGCTCGACATCGCCACCGGCAACGGTGCGGTCGCGATCATCGCCTCCGATACGGCCCGGTCCCTGGGTCGCCGCTTCGAAGTCCACGGCTGCGACCAGGCGGACATCGATCCGGCTGCGCACCTGCGCGGTACCGGCTTCGCCACCGAGGGCATACGTTTCCACCCCCGCACTCCTGCCGAGCACACTGGCTTCCCGGCGGCTTATTTCGACGTGGTCACCGGCCAGTTCGCCCTGGAATACACCGGCATGCCCGCGAGCGTCGTGGAAGCCGCCCGCATCCTCAAGCCCGGCGGCACGGCACGCTTCATCCTGCACATGAAGGGCAGCGAGATCTATACGCAGACCGAGCGGCAGCTGCAGGACATCCATCTCGCCATGACGGAGCTCGGGGTACTGCAGAAGGCGCGTGCCATGTTCGCCGCCGCCTGGGCCTCTGACTCGGCCGGCGGTTCCGACGAGCAGCGGCTGGTGGAGGCGCGCCGGGCTCAGGAGGCTTACCTGCAGGCAGCGCGCATCCTCGATGAGCGGGTGCCGACCGCGGCTTACAAGGAACTCTTCATCTCCATACTGAAGGTGGTGGCCTATCAATGGGAGCACCGGCGGGAGCAGGACCCACGAGAGTTCGCGGCGCGCCTCGACGCGATGGAGCGCGAGATCGCTCTGGCCGAGAAGCGGCATGCGGCCATGTGTGAGCACGCGCTGGACGCGACGCAAGTAGAGCGGCTTAAGGCGCTACTCGAGGGCAGCGGCTTCCTGCCCCCCGCGCTCGGGACCCTGAAGATCACCATGAATGGCGTGGAAGGCGGTGTCGGCTGGGACCTGCAGGTCCGCCGCGGATAGCCGGTATAATCCGCGAACGCTGCCCCGGTAGCTCAGTTGGGTCCGCCGCATGCGGCGGACGCGAGGCAGGAAGCCGAGCTGGTGGCGTGACCAGGGATGGGGATTGCTATCGGTATAATCAGTGAATCGTGCCCCGGTAGCTCAGTTGGATAGAGCGCACCCCTCCTAAGGGTGAGGCCGGCGGTTCAACTCCGCCCCGGGGCGCCATATGCCGGATCGATACATCCCAGCGTGAGTCCCATCCCATGAGCCGTGAGAATGCAGCAGTGACGAGTAAGGCAGCGGAGGGGGTCTCGCGGCTCAAGCATCCGCTTTCCCTGGAACAATTCTACCGTGACTACTACATCCCCAGGCGCCCACTGATCATCGGCACCGATTCGTTCGCAGAGCTCGGCTGGCAGACCGACCGCTGGAGCAACGACTATCTGCTCTACAAGGCCGGTTCCCAGGACGTGATGGTTCTGCACCGGGACGACGCCAGCAACTTCGCCCCGGAGCACGCGCGGTACCGGCCGATGCGGTTCCACGAGTTCATGGCGAGCGTCATGGCTGCTCCCCAGGGCAACCGCGACCTGTACCTCAACCTGCAGCACGATAAGGTCATGGAGCCGCCGCTCTTGCAGCTCATCGGGGATTTCAACGTCCCGATCTACTTCAAGGACCTGGCGCTGCGCTGCGTCAACCTGTGGATGGGCAACAGCTCAGATTCGATCACCACCCCGCTGCACCACGACTTCAACGACAACCTCTACGCGGTGGTGGAGGGACGCAAGCATTTCACGCTGTTCCCCCCCGAGCAGGCGCCGAACCTCTATCCCCAGGGGGAACTGCAGGGTGT
>DASSIS010000112.1:0-5202 GCA_035691665.1 Gammaproteobacteria bacterium
TTCCAGCAGATGATCGAAACCGCCTGGAAGCTCGGCGGCGGAAGGACCGGCCCGGCCGACACCCGGTTGTGCAAGAAGGCACACATGCTCGGCTACGCCGGGCACTTCCTGACCAAGTCCCGCCGCTACTCCACCACCTTCTGGGTGCTGCGGCGCGCCCGCGCCGAGCACCTCAAAGCCTTGCGCTGGCCAGACGGTGAACGCGACCCGTGGGGCCGCCCGCTCGATGACACCGTGGTGCTGATCCTCAAGACCTGGACCTACGCCGGAACCGACCACATCACCGCCATGCCCGGCGCTGAATTGGCGCTGGCGTCCGCTGATATGGCACGCGGACGCTACAGGGATTGAATAGCTGGGGTCTGTCTGCTCCCTTCTATCCAGCAGTGGATGGCCGGCCTGGAATGAAGGCGAGCATCTGAGCAGCGTTGCCGTTAGGGAAGCCGTGGCCATCGGCGTCTTGCTCCTTAGCCGAGGGCTGGTTGTCACGGGTGGGGTCAAGCGTGAGCTCGGGCAGGGTTCGCCGGTGGCGGCGTGGATGACGCGGAGCTGCAGGCCGTGCATGAGCGTGACATAGGTCCGGCCAATTCCGCGGCCGCTCCACGCCGAACGCCCAGGTCGGAGAGGATGCCTTGGGGTGCGGCAGTTGGCTCGTGCCCTGGAAGCGCTGGAGGCATGGGAATGGCTGTCATGTTGATTGCGCGTTTTGACGGAGACGTAGACGAGTTGCGGCATGCCTACGACAGGGCCCATGCGTTGATCATGAGCCGTGGGGGCGCAACCGGCGCAGGGGAGCTGCGCCATCACTGCGCGATCGGCGAAGGGGCCCTGTACATCATCGGCGTGTGGGAGTCGGAGGAGCGCGTCCGCACGCGTTGGGCGAGCGAGGAGTTCGAAGACGTGCTGACCTCGGTTGGCTTCCCATCGCCGAAGACTGCCAAGATCACCGTCCTTGAGTTGCACGCGACGGAGCCACCGCTTTAGCCGGACACCCGGCCCCGGTACCCAAGCCCTTGTCGCCTGCTACGGGTCATTAGGCTGAGATCTACGGCGGCTCGGGTTGGAGGGTGAGCCCGGTCTGGGCGAGGAAGCCGTCGATGAGGGCAGGCCAGTACTGGATGCTCTTAGCCGGTTCTTGACGATCGCGGTGAGCTGGTCGATGTCGGCGGCGGCGAGGTTGCCCAGGCCGTTTTTCATGTTCGCCC
Source organism: Gammaproteobacteria bacterium (assembly GCA_035691665.1). Classification (GTDB taxonomy): domain Bacteria; phylum Pseudomonadota; class Gammaproteobacteria; order Natronospirales; family REEB76; genus DASUBN01. The sequence continues at coordinate 1,206 of DASSIS010000112.1, forward strand.
AGGCGCCCTCGACGGCATTCAGGTCAGGGGCATAGGCGGGCAGCCGGGCCTCGGTCAGCCAGTCCGGGTGCGCGGCGGTGAAGGCGCGCATCGCGGCGCTGATATGGGTGTTCAGGTTATCCCACACCAGGATCATGGGAGCGTTCAGCTGTGTGTGCGCGGCGGTGACCAGGCTGGCGTAGTCAGCTTCGGACATTGAACGACGCTCGCCTTTGCGGCCGTGGTGGGCGCCGGCCCGGCAGAAGAAACGGCTGCGCGCGCCGGGCGCCCGGCCGCTCAGGATGGCCCCGGTCCTGGCAGGGAACGGGCCACCGGGGCGTCCGGGTGCTGCTCAAAATCCGCTGCGAGCTGCCGCTGGAGCGCGGTTTTCACCCTGCACTGCACGCGGGGAGTAAACCCTAGAAGTATCATCAGCGGAAGGAATGCCCAGGCAATGTACTTCGTTCCCGTGTGCCAGTTGCCGTGTCTTATCGCTGCTACAGCAAGGAGTACTAAGCCGATGATTACTACGAAAAGCAACGCGGACACCGCAGCCCTGTCCGCTTTCTTGGATGACCGAGCCACCTGACTCCCGGGGGTACGCGCCTACAATCAGTCTCCGTCGCGTACACGTTCCGTCAAGACCCAAGATCGGCATGGTTAGTCCTGGCTGTCGGTGGAGCTGACCGGACCCGGACCCCCGACGCACTGCTTGCAAAGGATGTGGCCTCGACCAGAGGACCTGCGACCGCACAGGTCACAAGCACTGCCGGTTGCTCCGTGAATGACCGTGAATTGCCGTACGTGACCCTCCTTACGGGCACGTGGCGGGCACGGCGCGCACTCCTGGCCGTGCCTAGCGGCACGGGTGTGCGCAAGGCGCACGGTGGGCCACCCGGCCGTACGGTCGAAGATGGCTCGTCCGTAGGCCAAGGAGGACGTTCCTGCCGGTCTACGTGTAGCCAGTACGCGTGATTGACCGCTGCTACCCGCGAGAGTCCTTGACATATGGCCCAGCACATGGCCCGCGGCGGCCTGCCGTACGGCGGTGGTCCACCCACTAGGGTTGGGCGTGGCGTGCCATCGCAGTGGAGCGTGGAGTCACCATGTCCTTTCTCGCACCTTGGGGAGGCGCCGGTGATGCGCTCCCTTTCCTACGGGATCCGCGCAGCGGGCTTGTTCCTCAGGAGTCCTAGTGTGACTTGTGGCCACGATATCTACTTGTTTTCTATCCACGATTGGCTCACGATACTCATAAGGGAAAGCCATCGAGGGGGGAACATGATGGATACCCAAGCATCGCCGGGGCCGCCAGGCGGCGGGTCGGCGACCCCAGCGCCGCCGCGCGAGGAGCCCGCTATTCAGCATCGCCGGGGCCGCCAGGCGGCGGGTCGGCGACCCCAGCGCCGCCGCGGGGGGAGCCTGCTACTCGCGATGATCTTACTGCTCCAGCCTCGTCGGCGCCGCCAAGCGACGGCCCCTCCTACCAATGACATTCCAGCGATCGAAGGGCCCGTGTGGGTAGCCTGGCGCGAAGGGACTCTGACGCGGGCCAAGGAACTTGAAGCGTTGAGCCTCTGGGTGAGACCAAAGGACACGCAGGAGAATGATGAGGTCCTAGCGACGGCGATCGACCGTCACCTTACAGCGGCCAGGCAGGCGGCTATGGTGGTGAGGCTGGACCCGCACAGATGGTTCCGCATCTTCCGTAATGGACCACTTATTGAGCGGGCAAAGAGCAACCTCGACGCTGCCGAGGCTCACCTTCTCGCCCTCGCACCGGATAGCTACATTCTTGGTCAAATGCCCTGCTTGCTCAACCATGTGCAATGTCATCTCCCTCCGAAGGACCCGCGACGACAGGAGTTTGAGCGGATCGCCCAGAAGCTTGGTATCAAGGATCCGGACCATCCGCTGGCCCAGAAGGACAACGACTCAAGCCCCGGCGCCAAGGAAGCTATCGTCAAGAACGAGCGCCGCAAGATCATAAACATCGTACGAGCGGCAAGCTCGGCGGGGCTGCGCGAGCACGTACGCCTGCGCAGCTTCCGAAACGTCGTGGTCGTCACGGCCACACTCATGCTGCTGCTGGCAATCGGGGTGGCGATCACGGGCTATTTCCAGCCGACCCTGATCCCCCTGTGTTTCGCTCCTCAGGAGGCCGGCAAAGTAACAGTCGTGTGTCCAACCCACCAGTCTGATGCGTTCGTTCCTCTCGGTCAGACACCACAGCCACCTCTACCAACGCGAAGAATCGACAATGTGGTCCAGGAAACCGCCAAACCGCAGGACCTCATCGTGGTCGAACTCGTTGGGCTCACGGCCGCTGCCATAGCAACTGCCGCAGCCATCCGCCGTATCAAGGGCTCGTCCGAACGGTACGGCCTGCCCGTTGCTCTCGCCGCGCTCAAGCTCCCAACTGGCGCGATCACCGCCTTCCTCGGCCTGCTGCTCATGCGTGGCCAGTTCGTCCCCGGCCTCAGCGCACTGGACACGTCCGCACAGATCCTTGCTTGGGCGCTGGTCTTCGGGTACGCGCAACAGCTGTTCACCCGCCTTGTCGATCAGCAAGGCCAAACCGTACTCGACAATGTGCGCGGCGCCGACAGGCCCCAGTCCGCTCCAAGTCCGCCGTGAGACCTATTACTACCTTGGGCCAGGCAGAAAGAATAGTGTCACGAAAATGATGGGTCTGTTCTGACGCTGGCTTGGGCGGCTCTCTAAGCGAATCCTGCTACTACCCTGCCCGTCATTCTCGCAGGCACCAAGATCCGTGCGAGTGGCCGCTGCGCCGCTGCGACATCGACCTGGAAGCCCGCACCGTTCGTGTTGTCCGGCAAGTGGCCGAGGTCCGCGGCGGCGGGTTCGCCTTCGGGCCGCCCAAGTCCCGGGCGGGCACGCGGGTCGTGCCGATCCCCGAGGTGATTATCCCGGCCATCCTGTGGCACGTGTCCTGCTTGCCTGCCCGGCGACGAAGGGCTCGTGTTCACCAGCCCGGCAGGCAAGCCGCTGCATCACAGGAACTTCCGGCGCCGCTACTGGCTCGCCGCGCTCAAGGCAGCCGGGATTACCGACATGCACTTTCACGATCTACGTCATACCGGCAACACGCTGGCGGCCACGGCCGGGGCGACGCTCCGCGAGTTGATGGACCGCGTGGGCCACGACGGCGAACGCGCCGCCCTGATCTACCTGCACGGCAGCGACGCCCGGCAGCAGGTCATCGCCGACACGTTGAGCCAGCTCGCCAGGGACGAACTGCAACAGGGCAAGCCAGCCAAGCCCGGCCAGGCCGCGCGGAAGCCATCAGGCACGCAACGGGCACGGCGTGGGCGCAAGGCTTCATAGCACCGGCTCAGCACTTCGGCTATGTGGCCGCTGACCTGGTGGGTTTGATTGGCGCGCCTGGCAGGATTCGAACCCGCGACCCGCTGCTTAGAAGGCAGCTGCTCTATCCGGCTGAGCTACAGGCGCCTACTGAACGTATTGTGCAGGATCTAGGTCACGCGGAGGCCACATCGCCTGGATATCCAGCGGGTTCGCGACCTGTTCACGGCCAGGAACACGTGGCCAGGAGGACCAGCAGCCCCAGGGGCCCGCGTAACGGGGGTGCCCTGAGGGCTGAATGCGGGGCGGCTGCCTGCCCGCTGGAGGGCACGGGCCGGCAGCCGAGCGGGTGTGCCGGTCAGGCTTTGGCACAGAGCAGCGGCCGGAACAGGATGGTCGGCGCGCCGTTCTTCAGGAGGTTGTTGCTGTTGCCCTGGTGGATGTTGAGGTACCAGCCGTTAACGGGGATCGCCGAGGTGACCCCGGTGAGCACCCGGGTCTCGTTGTCGATCTTGCCCGCGCGGGGCGCTGGGGCCGGCAGGCATGGCCACTGTCATGGGAGATCCTGGGCAGCCTGGTGCTGGCGGCGTTCGACCTGACCTGCCCCGGAGCGGCGCGCGGTGTGGCCGGTGGTGTACCCCGGGCTCGGCGTTCGGCATGATTGAAGTGCACGAAGCGAAAGGCCCGGGCC
>DASSIS010000113.1:0-14594 GCA_035691665.1 Gammaproteobacteria bacterium
GCAGGTCGCTACTCCAGGGACGGATAGAGGAAGAATTCAAGAGATGCTTGGTGGGCCGTGTAGGACTTGAACCTACGACCTACTGATTAAGAGTCAGCAGCTCTACCAACTGAGCTAACGGCCCACCAAGCATCTCTCGAAGCTGCCATCCCTGGCGAATACACCTAGAACTTTTCTCTACCGGCTCCGCCATCCTGGCGGAGCGCTCGCGGCATGCCGCTCGCCCAACTGAGCTAACGGCCCACCAGAGGATTTTCTATCTTCTAAAACAATATGGGGTGGACGATGGGACTCGAACCCACGACAACCGGAATCACAATCCGGGGCTCTACCAACTGAGCTACGCCCACCATTAAACCTGCAGTCGCCATCCTGGCGTCATAGTGGGCTACTCTCGGACACCGGCCCCACCGTCCTTGGTGGGTCGTTCGCAGCTTGCGCTGCTCACCCAACCGAGCTACACCCACCACAGCAACCGTCACCTGTCACCCGGCAACGTCACCATGGAGTGGCGCGCCTGGGGAGACTCGAACTCCCAACCGCCGGCTTAGAAGGCCGGTGCTCTATCCAGTTGAGCTACAGGCGCTTCGACGTCTCGACTCCAAACCGGTGGCAGGGGTCATTTTTGGTCGGGGCAGAGGGATTCGAACCCCCGACCCCCAGCTCCCAAAGCAGGTGCGCTACCAGACTGCGCTATGCCCCGCTGGGGCGCTCGCGCCCCGCGTCAAGGGCGGGAATGATACGGGGAGCGAAGTCTCCAGTCAATTTCAAAGGCTTACGGGTGGTGGCCCGAGGCGGCCCCATGCGACAATCGCGGCTGCGTTTTTGGGGGCCAGATGCCATGCCAGCCCAGCTCATAGACGGCAAAGCCTACGCCGCCGAGATCCGCCGGGAGGTCCGGACGCAGGTCGCGGCCCGGCGCCGGGCTCCGGGCCTCGCCGTGGTGCTGGTAGGCCAGGACCCGGCCTCGGAGATCTACGTCCGCAACAAGCACCAAGCCTGCGAGGACGCGGGGCTGGTGTCCCGGGCCTTCAACCTGCCCAGCGATACGCCGGAAGACAAGCTCCTCACCCTCATCGATGAGCTCAACCGGGACCCTGCCATCGACGGCATCCTGGTGCAGCTGCCCCTGCCGCCCCATATCCGCACCGAACTCGTCATCGAGCATATCCGCCCGGACAAGGACGTGGACGGTTTCCACCCCTATAACATCGGCCGCCTGGCCCAGCGCATCCCCAAGCTCCGACCCTGTACTCCCTATGGCATCGTCAAGCTCCTGGAGCATTACGGCGAGAAGTTCATGGGGCGGCACGCGGTGGTAGTGGGTGCCTCCAACATCGTGGGCCGGCCCATGGCCCTGGAACTCCTGCTCATGGGGTCGACGGTGACGGTGTGCCACCGCTTCACCGCTCACACCGATCAGCACGTGCGCGAGGCGGACATCCTGGTGGTGGCCGTGGGCAAACCTGAACTCGTGAAGGGTGCCTGGGTGAAGCCTGGCGCCACGGTGATCGACGTGGGCATGAACCGCCTACCGGACGGCAAGCTGGTGGGGGACGTGGAGTTCGTCGCCGCCCGGGAACGGGCCGCGCTCATCACTCCGGTGCCGGGGGGCGTCGGCCCCATGACGGTCACGATGCTATTGGTGAATACCCTGACTGCCGCCGAAGAGCACGACAAGAGGCATTGATCACTTGCGGCGCCAGGTGGTGCCGCCGGCCCCATCCTCGATCACGATCCCCGCCGCATCGAGTTCCGCCCTCAGGCGATCCGCTTCCTTCCAATCCTTGGCCGCCCGCGCCGCCTTGCGCGCCGCGATGAGCCGCTCCACGTCTGCGGCGGAGACACCGTCTTGCTGGGCCGCCCCTGCTTGGAGATAAACCTCCGGATCGGACTCAAGGATGCCGAGCAGCCCGCCCAATTCCTTGAGCAGGGCCGCGAGGCTTACCGCCTCGGCCGGCTTCGTATCCTTCAGGGTATTCACTTCCCGGGCGAGGTCGAAGAGCACGCTCATCGCCACCGGGGTATTGAAATCATCGTCCATGGCGGCGATGAACTTGGCCCTGAACGCATGCATCTTGGGCGCATCACCCGCAGGCATGTTGCGCAGTGCGATATAGAGGCGACCGAGACCGGTGCGGGCCTGATCCAGCTGCTGGTCGGAATAGTTCAGCGGGCTGCGATAGTGGCTGCCGAGGATGAAATAGCGGATCACCTCGGCCGGATAGACCTTGAGCACGTCCCGGACGGTGAAGAAGTTGCCCAGGGACTTGGACATCTTCTCGTCATCCACGTTCACGAAACCGTTGTGCATCCAGACGTTGGCGAAATGCTCGCCTGTGGCGCCCTCGGACTGGGCGATCTCGTTCTCATGATGGGGGAACTTCAAGTCCATGCCGCCGCCGTGGATGTCGAAATGCTTGCCGAGCGCTGCCGTGGACATGGCCGAGCACTCGATGTGCCAGCCAGGCCGGCCCGCGCCCCAGGGTGAGGGCCAGGAAGGCTCGCCCAGCTTGGCGCTCTTCCACAGCACGAAATCCAGGGGATCACGCTTGGCATCGTCCACCTCAACCCGCTCACCAGCCCTCAAGTCCTCGAGGCGCTTGCCCGAGAGTTTGCCGTAATCCTTGAAGCTATTGACGGCGTAGAAGACATCGCCGTCTGTACCCTGATAGGCGTGGCCCTTCTTCATGAGCTCACCGATCATAGCCACCATGTCATCGATAGCTTGGGTGGCGCGGGGCTCCTGGTCCGGACGCAACACGTTGAGCGCGCGTTCGTCTTCGTGGGTAGCTTTGATGAAACGCCCGGTCAGCTCACCGACGCTCTCGCTGTTCTCGCTGGCGCGCTTGATGATCTTGTCGTCGATATCGGTGACGTTGCGCACGTAAGTGAGCTTGTAGCCGCTCGCCCGCAGCCACCGGGCCACGGCGTCGAACACCACCAACATGCGGGCATGGCCGATATGCATGTGGTCGTAGACCGTGAGACCGCAGACGTACATGAACACTTCCGGCGGCCGTATCGGCTGGAACGCTTCTTTGCGGCGGGTCAGAGAATTATAGATCTCGAGCATGTGCTTCAAGTCTTCTTGGTTTCGTATAGGGCCTGCTGTAAGCGTCTTTCCAGTCTATCCGGGGGCATGAGTCTCCACAGACGCTCCATCTCGGGGCCATCCAGCCGGCCGGTGAGGGCCGCCCGCAGAGGTTTGAAGAGGTCCTTCCCTGCAAGGCCCGCCGTCGCACCCACCGCTTTGGAGAAAGGCTTGAACTCAGGTGCGCCTGCCTTGAGTGTGGTGAGGGCCGCTTCGAACAGCTTCGAGGTCACAGCCCCTAAAGCTGCCTGCGCCTCGGCCGAGACAGCCAAGGATTCATCGTAAACGATGCGGGCCCAATCGGTCCCTTCTGACGGGCGGCTCAGGTTGCCCCGCACCGCGTCCACGAACGCCCCCCGCTCTGCCGCGGGGACGAGATCCGCGATCCCGGGGTTTGCCGCCTCCATCCAGCACCATAGCCGTTCCGGGCCCGCATGCCTGACGGCTTCTCCCTGCCAATGCTCCAGCTGCTGGTGATCGAAGTGGGCCGGAGAATGACCCAGATGGCCTACATCGAAACCCTTGGCCAGAGTGCTGAAACCTTCCAGGGCATTGCTGGCATAGGTATGGCCCAGGCGCGCCAAGTAATTGAGCAGTGCCTCCGGGAGGATGCCTTCGGCACGCAACTCGTTGAGACTGCCGCCGCCCTCGCGCTTGGAGAGCGGCGCGCCGCCTTGACCCACGATGAGAGAGAGATGGGCGTAGCGCGGCGCCGGTAGCCCCAGGGACTGCAGCAGGAGCAGCTGGCGCGGGGTGTTGGCGAGGTGGTCCTCGCCGCGCAACACATGGGTCACGCCCATGAGCGCGTCGTCCACCGCATTGCTGAAGAAGAAGGCCGGGCTGCCGTCGGCGCGACGGATGATGAAATCCCCGATGTCCCGGTGGGCGAACACCTGGCGGCCGCGCACTAGGTCCTCGAACACGGTCTCGCCTCCCTCGGGTACCCTGAAGCGCAGCGCCGGCTTCAGGCCCTTGGCGAGCCGCGCCTCGATCTCGCTGGTATTGAGCTTGGCGCAGGTACCGGCGTAGCGCGGCGGCTGTCCCGCGGCGAGCTGGGTCTTGCGCGCGATCTCCAGTTCCTTGGCGGTGCAGAAGCAGGGATAGACGAGTCCTTTCCCCGCGAGCCTGTCCAGGTACTCGGAGTACAGCTCACCCCGCTCCGACTGGCGGTAAGGCCCCTTCGCACCGCCGACGTCGGGTCCTTCCTGCCAGCTTAAGCCCAGCCAGGCCAGGTCTTCCCGCAAGGCGTCTTCGAAAGCCCGGTCGGAGCGGGCGGCATCCGTGTCCTCGATGCGCAGGATGAAGCGACCATCGTCCCGTGCGGCCAAGAGCGCGCAGAACAACGCCGTGCGGGCGTTGCCCACGTGCACATGGCCGGTGGGGCTCGGGGCGAATCGGGTGCGGGTGGTCATAGGCCCGGCATTTTATCAGGGGCTCGCCCCGAACCACGGCCGGGTATTGGTTATGATGAGATATCGTCGGCTCCGGAGTGCCCCATGCGCGCCTCGCTCACCGCTCCCTTGACCCTGGTCCTGCTCGCCGCCTGCAGCCAGGCACCGGTACAGCCTGCCCCGGTGCAGACGGCACCCGTGACCGCTCCATCGCCGGCCGCGGCCACCACCCCTCCTCCAGCCCCGGCCGCCGCCCCGACACCGCAGGTCCAAGCGCCTGCGCCCACCGCGCCTGCGCAGGTGCATGAAGTGCCGGTGGACAAGGATCACCGCGAGGTGCTGATCCACACCAATTTCGGCGACATCACCGTACAGCTGGACGCCACCCAAGCTCCGATCACGGTCAAGCATTTCCTGACTTACGTCAAAGAGCGCTACTACAATGGCAGCGGCTTCTACCGGGTGATACCCGGCTTCGTGATCCAGGGTGGTGACTACACGGCCGGCCTCGACTACCGCACACCCCGACACAAGCCCATACCCTTCGAGTCGAACGCCCTGACCAACCTGCGCGGCAGCATCGCCATGGCGCACGATCAGGACCCGAACAGCGCGAATGCCGCGTTCTTCATCGACCTGCAGGACAACATCCAACAGCTCGCTCCGGATGCCGGCAACCCCGGCTACGCGGTGTTCGGGCAGGTGGTGGCGGGCATGGACGTGGTGGACAAGATCGCCACCGTGGAGACCCACACCGTTACGCTCCTGAACGCGGTGGCGCCTTACGACGACGTGCCGGTGAAGCCGGTCAAGATAATCAAGGTGACGCTGCTGCCCATGCCCCGCGCCGGGAGGCCGTGACCGCCTGTATGATCGAGCACACAATCGCCGACAGGGGATCGCCATGCGCGCATCGCTCGCCACTCTTCTGCCCCTGATCCTGCTCGCCGCCTGCAGCCAGGCACCAGTACAACCTACCGCCGCACCGGCCACGGCACCCCTGCCGGCACACCCGCTGGTGAAGATCGAGACAAACCTGGGGGACATGACCGTGCGTCTCGATACCGCCCGCGCCCCGCTCACGGTGGCGGAGTTCCTGCAGCATGCCGAAGCCCATAAGTACGACAACACCAGTTTCTATCGCATCATGCCGGGCTTCGTGATCCAGGCGGGCGACTTCACCGCCGACTACAAGTCCTTACCGGAAGAGAAGCCGATACCGAACGAATCGGGCAACGGCCTGAGCAATCTCCGTGGCACAGTAGGCCTGGCCCGGGAGGCGGATCCCCACACGGGTAGCTATGTCTTCTATATAAACCTGGCGGACAACCGGAAGCTGGATCCGCGGCCCGACCGCTGGGGTTACGCGGTGTTCGGCCAGGTGGTGGAGGGCCTCGACGTGATGGACAAGATCGCCGCGGTCCCCACCCACGATCTGACGACCCAGAACCACGACGAATTCCCCAATGCGCCGATGACCCCCGTCACCATCGAGAAAGTCGTGGTATTGCCGCCGGAGGCGTCCGGGGCGCCGTGACCACGCTATTCATCTCCGACCTGCACCTGGATGGATCGAGGCCGGATATCACCGACCTGTTCCTGAAGTTCCTGCGGGAAGAGGCTAAGAGCGCCTCCTGCCTCTACATCCTCGGGGACTTCTTCGAGGCCTGGATCGGGGACGACGACGACGACCCCCATCACGCCAAGGTGATGGCCGGCATCAAGGAGCTCACTGCCGCCGGCATACCGGTGTCGCTCATGCACGGCAACCGGGACTTCCTAATCGGTGAGCGCTTCGCGGCCAAGACAGGAGTGAAGCTGCTGCCCGAACCTACGGTGTTGGACCTCTACGGCGCCCCAACCCTGCTGCTGCACGGCGACACCCTCTGCACCGACGACAAGGAATACCAGATGGTCCGGCGCATGCTGCGGGACCCGGCCTGGCAGAAGGACTATCTGTCGAAATCACTCACCGAGCGCCGCGCCATCGCTGCCCATGCCCGGGAGCAGAGCAAGCTCCATACGGCGACCAAGGCCGAGTACATCATGGACGTGAACCAGAAGGCGGTGGAAGACGTGATGCAGAAGTACGACGTGAACCGCCTCATCCACGGCCATACGCACCGACCTGCGGTTCACCGCTTCGGATCCGAAGGCCGGGACAAGGAGCGGGTGGTGTTGGGGGATTGGTATACCCAGTCGAGCCGGCTGCGCTGGGACAGCGACGGCGGCCTGCTGGAAGACGCTCGGGTGAAGGACGGCGACGCGGACTGAAGCTAGGCCGGGATCCCGCTATGGAAGCGGAAGAGCACGTCTCCTGAACGGATGAGTTCTGCCTCCGCTGCTGCGATAGCCTCCACTCTCTCCTCCACGTCCCCCGTCCCGTATTTGCGGGCCATACCGAGATAGAGCTGGAAATGCCGTGCCTCGGCGGCGTGCAACCCCCGGTAGAACTCGGCCAGATCCTCCTCCAACACCGGCACCAAGGCCTCGAAGCGCTCGCAGGAGCGGGCTTCGATGAAGGCCCCGATCACCAGCAGGTCCGTCATCCGCTCCGGTTCCTTCTTGCGCAGATGCTTGCGCAAGCCCTCCGCGTAGCGGGCCGGGCCCAGGGGGCGGTAAGGGATGCCGCGGCGGCGCATGAGGCGGTTGACCTGCTCGAAATGCCGCAACTCTTCCCGCGCGAGCTTGGAGAGCGCCTCCTGCATCTCCGGCAGCCGCTCGCCGTAGCGGAACATGAGGCTGAAGGCCGTGGCCGCCGCTTTCTTCTCGCAGTTGGCGTGGTCGATGAGCAGTACGTCTTGCTGGACCAGCGCGCCTCTCACCCAGGCTTTAGGCGTGGCGCAAGCGAGCAGGTCCTTGACGGTAGCGGCGACGGTCATGCTTTGTAACCGATGATGAGGTCCATGACATTGGTGCCGGTGGGACCCGTATAGATCAGGTCACCGCTGGCTTCCAGGAACGCGCCGGCATCGGCGCGGCGCAGACAATCCGCCGCATCGTAACCGCCTTCTTCGCCGCGGGCCAGGCTGCCACCGTCCGCCAGGGCACCGGCATCGTCAGTGACCCCGTCGTTGCCGTCGGTGCCTGCCACCAGGAGCCAGGCATCTGCATACCCGGAGAGGACTCCCGCCGCCGCGAGAGCCAAGTGCTGGTTGCGTCCGCCCTGCCCCGGGTTCTCCGGCAGCTTCACCGTGGTCTCGCCACCCCAGACATGTACGCCCGCCTCACCTTCCAGCAGGATGCGTGCCAGGGCGCGGCCACATTCTGCGGCGTCCATGGCCGGCAGGCGCGGGTAGAGATGCGTCTTAAATCCCATAGCCTCGGCGCCGGCGACCACCGCATCCCGTGCCAGGGAGTTGGAAGCGAGGATATGCGCTTCCACGCGGGGTCCCGCCGGCATGGGCGCTTGGAACGGCAGCCCGGCGAAACGGGCCGGTAGCTCCGGAAGCGCCCTCTGAACCGGTGGCAACAAGAGACCGGAGCCGATGTCCGACGGCACGTCTCCCGGCACGTCCGAGATGAGCAGGAGCGTGGCGCGGCGCCCCTCGAGATAGCCGGCGAGCCGGCCACCCTTGATGCGGGAGAGACCGGCCCGTAGCTGGTTGATGGCGGAGATGGGTAGCCCGCTGCCCAGGAGCCAGGTGTTGAGCTGACGCAGGGTCTCGAGGTTCACCCCCTCCACCGGCACTTCGACGATGCTGGAAGCGCCGCCGGAGACCAGGAACAGGAACTCCGCGTCTGCCGGTGCTTCCTGCAGGAACCGCAGCAATGCATCGCCCGCTGCGAGACTTTGGGCATCCGGTAATGGGTGGCCCGCCTCTAGGGCCGTGATGCGCCGGTCATCCAGGACCGGCATGTCCAAGAAGCCGTGGCGGGTCACCATGAGGCCGGCTCCCAGCTCCGGCGCGGCCGCGTCCAGGGCCCCGGCGGTCATGGCAGATGCTGCCTTGCCCAGCGCCACCAGTTGATAACCCGGCTTGGGAGGGTGGGCCTGGAGCCAGGCGCGGACCACGTTGCGACCATCCACGGCCGCAAGACCTTGGCGGAAGAGATCCAGCAGTCGACTACGGGGATCGGATCGCACGTCGCGCATGGATACCGACGCGCGTAGACAATCAGGAGACGTTGTACATTTCTATCACGGACTTGCCACCCTTGTGTTTGCGCTGCTTCGCCTCGTCGGAGCGCTCCTGCTCCAGGGAAGCCAGGTAGTCGCGGGTCACGTCACCGGTGATGTATTCACCGGAGAACACCGAAGTGTCGAAGCGCTGGATGCGTGGGTTGCCGCGGCGCACCGCTTCGACGAGGTCTGGCAGGTCCTGGAAGATGAGCTTGTCGGCGCCGATGAACTTGGCTACCTCGTCAGGATCCTTGTCGTGGGCGATGAGTTCCTTGGCCGAAGGCATGTCGATGCCGTAGACATTGGGGAACTTCACGGGCGGCGCGGCGGAGGCGAAATACACCTTGTTGGCACCCACGTCGCGCGCCATATCGATGATCTTGCGCGAGGTAGTGCCGCGCACGATGGAGTCGTCCACCAGCAGCACGTTCTTACGGTGGAACTCCAGGTCGATGGCATTGAGCTTCTGGCGCACCGACTGGCTGCGCAGCTTCTGCCCCGGCATGATGAAGGTACGGCCGATGTACCGGTTCTTGATGAAGCCCTCGCGGTACTTCACACCCAAGAGGTTCGCGAGCTGCAAGGCGCTGGTGCGGCTCGTGTCCGGAATCGGGATCACCACGTCGATATCATGCTCGGCCCAGTCGCGCTGGATCTTCTCCGCCAGCTTCTCGCCCATGCGCATGCGGGCCTTGTGCACCGAGATGTCGTCCATGGTGGAGTCGGGGCGTGCGAAATACACGTACTCGAAGATGCAGGGCGAATACAGCGGTCGGTCGGCGCACTGGTGGCTATGGAGCTTGCCGTCCTTGTCGATGACGATGGCCTCGCCCGGTGCCACGTCACGTACCAGCTGGAAGCCGCATACGTCCAGGGCCACGCTCTCGGAAGCCAGCATGTATTCGGTGCCGGCATCGGTCTCGCGCTTGCCGTAGACCAAGGGGCGGATGCCGTAAGGATCGCGGAAGCCCACGATGCCGTAGCCCGCCACCATGGCGGTGATGGCGTAGGCGCCGCGGCAGCGGCGATGCACGGCGCTGACGGCCTTGAAGATGGCGTGCTGGTCCGGCTCTACGCCGCCGACGCGCTGCAGCTCGTGGGCGAAGACGTTGAGCAGGATCTCGGAGTCCGACTCGGTGTTGAGATGGCGCAGGTCTTCCTTCAGCAGCAGGTCCTTGAGCGCGCGGGTGTTGGTCAGGTTGCCGTTGTGTCCCAGGCCCACGCCATAGGGTGAGTTGGTGTAGAAAGGCTGCGACTCGGAAGAATGGGGATTGCCGGCCGTGGGATAGCGAGTGTGGCCGATGCCCATGCTGCCCTTGAGCCGCAACATGTGACGCTCGTGGAACACATCGCGCACCAGACCGTTGCTCTTGCGCAGGTACAGCCGGCCCTCGTCGCCGGTCATGATGCCGGCGGCGTCCTGGCCACGATGCTGCAACACCAGCAAGGCGTCATACAGGAGCTGGTTCACATCACTCTTGCCGACGATTCCGACGATGCCGCACATCAGGTAGCCACCTTAATGACAGATGTTCAACCCGGATCCAGGTTCACGGCCGCGGGTTTGAGCGGCTTGAAATCCACCTTCACCGGCGCCAGGCGCCGCGCCATGGCCACCAGCGGCCTGGCATAAGGAATGAGCTTCGACTCGCGCCACCAGGCGGGCTGGGGCACGAGCAGGGTGCTGCCGAGCAGGATGAGCACCGTGACCACCACCACCCCGCGGGCCGCTCCGAAGAGCGTCCCCAAGCTGCGGTCGCTGGTATCGGCACCGGAGCCTTCGACCAGTTTCTTGATCAGGAAGCCGGCCACGGTACCCAGGATCAGCACCAGGACCAGGATCACCACATAGCCGACGATCAGGCGGTCTTCAGGACTCTTGACGAATCCGAATGCGTCACCCACGGTCGGGGCGAAGCGCAGTGCCACCCAGAAACCCAGCATCCAGATGAGCAACGACACCACTTCCCGCAGGAAGCCGCGCACCAGGCCCATCAGGGCCGAGATGAATATGATGCAGAGGATGACGTAATCGGCCCAAGTCATGCGCGCCCCGCGCGGCGTGCCGCCAAAACCGTTCGGAAGCCTATTTTACCAGAGCGGAGCACCGCGCCCCGTCCGTCACTCCAGCATGGGGGCCAACGCCCTCAAATCAAGGCTTCTCAGGAGTTCGGCACCACTTCCGCCTTGCCGTGATAAGCCTGGCCCACGGCGGCCACGGCCTTGTCGGCAGCAGCACGGTCGGCATAGGGGCCTACCCGCACGCGGTAGAAGGTACGGCCGCTCTTGCTGAAGCGGCTGATGTAGGCGTGGAAACCCTGCTGGGTGAGGGTGCTCACCACCTTGCCGGCATTGGCCTCGCTGCCATAGCTGCCTGCCTGCACCACCCATTTGCCCTGGGGCGCGGGAGCCTGGGCCGCGGCGGGAGCGGGTTTGCGCGGGATGTCGTGCACCACCGGCTTCAGCACCGGCTGTTGGGGAGCGGCGGTGGCCGCGGCGGGCGCCAGGGCGGTGCCGGCGGTCGCCGTCGCTGGGCTCAAGGCCAGGGTGTACTGCTGCTGAGGAGCGGTGCTGTCAGAAGGTGGCAGGGTGACGGACTGGCTCGCGCCGTTGTCAGGCGATGAGCCCTTGAGGAAAAAGGGGATGATGATGATGCCGAGGACCACCAGCACCACGGCGCCGATGAGGCGCTCCTTCATTCCGATCTCCATGCCTCTGCTCCCGGTCTGAACCGACGCAAGCGCGCCGCGCCGGCAGTATAGCGTCTTTCAGAGTTCTTTGAGGGCGGTAGCGACCGTCTGGAATGAGCCGAAGATCACCACGCGGTCACCGGCACGAGCCTCACGGCGCGCCGCATGGTACGCCTCCGCCACCGACTCATGTTCAAAAGTCCTGGCTTGGGGGACGGTCTTGTGCACCCGCTCCACCAGCGCGGCAGCGCTCTGCCCCCGGGGCCCTCCGGTGGCGCCGAGGTACCAGACGTCGAGATGCACCGCGAGCGCCAGGGCCACCTCCTCCACCGCCTTGTCCTTGAACATGGCGAAGACACCGAGGGTGCGGCCCTGGGCGGGCATGGCCTCGAGGTTCGCGGCCAGCACCCGCGCCGCATCCGGGTTGTGGGCCACGTCGAAGACGCACTCCACCTCGCCTGCCACCCGCTGGAACCGCGCCGGTACCTTTGCCTGGCTGAGTCCGGCGTGGATGGCGTCCTCTTCCAGGGGCAACAGGTCACGCAAGGATCGGAGCGCCGCCAGCACCGTGGCAGCGTTGTCGTACTGGATGCGGCCCGGCAGCGCGGGTTGGGGAAGCCCATGCAGGGTCCCTTCCGGGCCTTGCCAACCCCAACCCTCCCCTTCCGATCGCCAGTCGAAATCCCGGCCCAGCACCCGCAAGTGCGCGCCGATGTCGGCCGCATGGCGGAGCAGCGAAACCGGCGGCTCGCGATCGCCACACAGCGCCGGCCGGCTACCTCGATAGATGCCTGCCTTCTCGAAACCGATGCTCTCCCGGTCCGGGCCCAGCCAATCCTGGTGATCCAGACCCACGGAAGCCACGAGAGCGGCATCGGGGTCCAGGGCGTTCACGGCGTCGAGACGGCCTCCGAGACCCACCTCCAGCACCGCCACCTCCACCTTGCGCTGGGCGAAGATGTCGAGGGCCGCCAGGGTACCGAACTCAAAATAGGTGAGGCTCATGTCGCCCCGGGCAGCGTCCAGGCGCTCGAAGCTCGCGCAGAGCTCCGCGTCGGCAGCGTCCACACCGCCCACCCGCACCCGCTCGTTGTAGCGCAAGAGGTGCGGCGAGGTATAAGCACCCACTTTATAACCGCCGGCCAGGAGCACCGCCTCCGCGAAGGCCACGCTGGAGCCCTTGCCGTTGGTGCCGCCGATGGTGAGGATCCGGTAACCAGGCTTCGTCAGCCCCAGGATCTCCAGCATGCGCTTGACCCGATGCAAGCCGAGATCGATGGGGTTGGGGTGCAGCTGTTCCTGCCAGGCCAGCCACTCGTCGAGGGTCTTGAAGCGCATGAGGAGGGCCGCGAAGCGGCAGCTTTTTCTTAGGCTTCGGCTTCTTGAGGAGCAGCCTGACGGGTGAGCATCGCGAGGATGCTCGCCAGCTTGTCGCGCATCTCGCGACGGTCGACGACCATGTCGATGGCGCCGTGCTCCACCAGGAACTCGCTGCGCTGGAAACCTTCCGGCAAGGTCTCGCGCACCGTCTGCTCGATGACGCGCGGCCCGGCGAAGCCGATGAGCGCCTTGGGTTCCGCCACGTTCAGGTCTCCCAGCATGGCGAGGCTCGCGGACACACCGCCCATGGTGGGG
The DNA here is from genome assembly GCA_035691665.1 of Gammaproteobacteria bacterium. GTDB lineage: Bacteria > Pseudomonadota > Gammaproteobacteria > Natronospirales > REEB76 > DASUBN01. Next base: position 12,934 of record DASSIS010000113.1, read on the forward strand.
TCGGTGAGCACGGAGACGAAAGGCACCCCCTGGCGCGCGAGCTTGGCCAGCACCGCGCTGGTCTTGGCCATCTGCATCAGGGAGATGAGCGCCTCCTGCATACGGGCGCCGCCGCTCGCGGAGAAACACACCAGCGGCGCGCTCTCCTCCAGGGCCGCTTCGGCAGCACGCAAGAAGCGCTCGCCCACCACGGAACCCATCGATCCGCCCATGTAGTTGAACTCGAAGGCGCAGGCGACGATCTTCATGCCCTTGAGCCGGCCGCGCATGGCGACCAGGGCATCCTTCTCGCCGGTGGCCTTCTGGGCGGAGGCGATGCGGTCCTTGTATTTCTTGCTGTCGCGGAAACGCAGCGCGTCCACCGGTTCCACGTTCTCGCCGATCTCCACACCGCTGCCGGCATCCAGGAAAGCATCCAGGCGCTGGCGTGCCGTGAGGCGCATGTGGTGGCCGCATTTGGGACACACGTAGATATTGCGCTCCACCTCCGCGCGGTAGAGCACCGAGTTGCACTCGTCGCACTTGGTCCACAGGCCCTCGGGCACGCTGCGGCGCGCGGTGCGGCCCTCGGTGTTGATGCGGGATGGGACGAGTTTCTTGAACCAGTTCATGCCTCTGCCTCTTCGCCCTTCAGGCGGACTTCGTGCTGCGGCGGGCCGCGTCCACGGCGGAACGCAATTCGCCCACGAACGCTCCCAGTACCGCGGCCGCGCGCGTGGGATCGTCCCTGTGCTCGGCGATGCGGCTCACGATGGCGCTGCCCACTATGATCGCATCGGCAGTCCCGGCCAAGGCTGCCGCCGAAGCGGCGTCGCGTATGCCGAAGCCCACCCCTACCGGGAGGGTGGTCGAACGCCGCACCAGGGCCAGCCGTTCACGCACCTCGGCCACGTCCAGCCGGGCGGCGCCGGTCACGCCCTTGAAGGACACATAATAGATGAATCCGGAAGCAGTTTCCGAGATGCGCCGGATCCGGGCCGCGTCGGTGGTGGGCGCCAGCAGGAAGATGGGGTCCATGCCCTCGGCGCGCAGCAGGCCGGCGAGCGGCTCCGCCTCCTCGGGCGGCATATCCACGGTCAACACACCGTCCACACCCGCCTCGGCGGCGGCCGCCACGAAGGTCTCGGCGCCCATGGCCTCCATGGGGTTGAGATAACCCATGAGGATCACCGGCGTGACGTCATCCCTGGTGCGGAACTCCCGAACCATGGCGAGCACATCCTTCAGCGTGGTGCCGGCCGCGAGCGCCCGCTCGCAGGCCGCCTGGATCACCGGGCCGTCGGCGCTCGGATCCGAGAACGGCACGCCGAGCTCGAGGGCGTCGGCACCCGCCGCCACCATGGCGTGCATCAAGGGCACGGTGGCCTGCTTGCCGGGATCGCCGGCGGTGAGATAAGGCACGAGCGCCGTGCGTCCGGCGCGCTTCAGCTCCGTGAAACGTGCGGCGATGCGGCTCATATCTTGATCCCCTCGCGCGCCGCCACCGTGTGCACATCCTTGTCGCCACGGCCCGAGAGATTCACGAGCACGATGGCTTCCTTGGGGAGGCGCGGCGCGAGCTTGGCGGCGTAGGCCACGGCGTGACTGGACTCGAGCGCCGGCATGATGCCCTCGCTCTTGGTGAGCCGGTGGAAAGCCGCCAGCGCCTCGGCATCGGTGAT
>DASSIS010000114.1:0-3166 GCA_035691665.1 Gammaproteobacteria bacterium
GCCGGATGGCGGAGGAAGCCCGCCGCAAGCGCTTCGGCGCCGCGGCCCCGAAGGACATGCAGGAGCGCGCCCGCCAGGCGCGGTTTTTGCAACAGCGGGGCTTTTCCATGGATGATATACGGGCCGCCCTGAAGGGCGACATCGAAGAATAAGCCCCCTCCCGGTCTGCCTCCCCGGCTAAGGGAACCCCATGGCTTCTCTTCCATATAAGATGCCCTTGCCGGCCCTATAGAGGGGCAGGCGAGCGGTCCCGTATACCGTCCAGACGCCAGGCGAAACAAGAGACATGCTGACCAGCAACGACATAAGAAAGAGCTTCCTCGACTTCTTCAAGTCCAAGGGCCATGCGGTGGTCGCTTCGAGCCCGCTCGTGCCCGCCACTGACCCGACCCTGCTCTTCACCAACGCCGGCATGGTGCAGTTCAAGGATGTGTTCCTGGGACGCGACAAGCGCGACTACAGCCGCGCCACCTCCTCGCAGCGCTGCGTGCGCGCCGGCGGCAAGCACAACGACCTGGAGAACGTGGGCTATACCGCGCGCCACCACACCTTCTTCGAGATGCTGGGCAACTTCAGCTTCGGCGACTACTTCAAGAAGGACGCCATCCTGTATTCCTGGGAGCTCCTGACGAAGGTCTGGAAGCTGCCGGCGGACCGCCTCTGGGTGACGGTCTATGAGACCGACGACGAGGCCTACCACCACTGGTTGAAGGACGTGGGCGTGCCGAAAGAGCGCATCGTGCGCATCGGCGACAAGCCGGGCGGCCAGAAATACCAGAGCGACAACTTCTGGCAGATGGCGGACACGGGCCCCTGCGGACCCTGCTCCGAGATCTTCTACGACCACGGCGAGTCAATCGCCGGCGGTCCGCCGGGCTCGAAGGACGCGGACGGGGACCGCTACATCGAGGTGTGGAACCTGGTGTTCATGCAGTTCGACCGTTCGGCGGAGGGCGTGCTGACGCCCCTGCCCAAGCCCTGCGTGGACACGGGCATGGGTCTCGAGCGCATCACCGCCGTACTGCAGCACGTGCACTCGAACTACGAGATCGATCTCTTCAAGAAGCTCATCGACGCGGCCGCCCAGGTGACCGGCGCCAAGGACAAGCAGAGCCCTTCGCTCAGGGTGATCGCGGACCACATCCGTGCCTGCGCCTTCCTCATCACCGACGGGGTGCTGCCCTCCAACGAGGGACGCGGCTACGTGCTGCGCCGCATCATCCGCCGCGCCATCCGCCACGGCTACAAGCTCGGCATGGAGCAGCCCTTCTTCCACAAGCTGGTGAAGGCGCTTGATGCCGAGATGGGCGCCGCCTATCCGGAGCTGCACAAGGCCGCGGGGCACGTGGACAAGGTGCTGCTCCAGGAAGAAGAGCGCTTCGCCGAGACTCTCAAAGAGGGAATGGTATTTCTTCGCAGAGAGTTGGACCCTTTATGGCGCCTGCTACGAAGCAAACTAGTTCAATCGGATACTGCATTCGAAGGCGGAGACGTAATATTTAGTAGTGGAGACGATCTTGATTCAGCGGACGATATTGCTACAGAGATATGGAACGATGTGGAGAGCATTCGTTTAGTAGCTAGAAAATTTACTCGCACCTGGGATTGGGAAACAATCCCTTCGAGTCTAATAGAAGAATACGAGCACTTTGTACGCAAGCAGAAAGACGGAAAAACTCACCGTATGATCGCAAACATCGTCAAGGATGTTTGGTCTCAGGATGACCGAAAGAGTTTCGAAACGAAATTAAAGGCTTATTTTCCGAACATTTCTGTTGCATTCATTAACGCAGACTCGCTGAAATCCATTCCTCTAAGCGGAAAAAGCGCATTCAAACTTTACGATACATATGGGTTCCCTGTTGACTTAACTGCGGACGTCGCTCGTGAACGCGGCATATCTGTGGATATGCTGGATTACGAAGCGGAACTAAACATACAACGCAATCGCGCCCGGGCCGCCAGCAAGTTCGGGGCTGACTACGGCCAGGACGTGGCCATCGATGCGGTGACCAAGTTCACGGGCTACGACCACCTGAAGGACCAGGGCAAGGTGGTGGCGCTGTTCCGCGGCAAGGACGCGGTGCAGAAACTCAGCGCCGGCGAGCAGGGCATGGTGGTCCTGGACCATACGCCTTTCTATGCCGAGTCCGGCGGCCAGGTGGGCGACCAGGGCCTGCTCAAGACCGGGAGCGCGGAATTCAGGGTGGCCGATACCCAGAAGCGGGGCGGCGGCGCCCACGCGCATCTCGGCAGCGGCACCCGGGGCGAGATCAAGATCGGCGACACGGTGGAAGCCCTGGTGGACGCGCGGCTGCGCGCCGCCACGGTGCTGAACCATTCCGCCACGCACCTCTTGCACGCAGCCCTACGCCAGGTGCTCGGCACCCACGTGACCCAGAAGGGTTCGCTCGTGGCGCCGGATCGGCTGCGCTTCGACTTCTCCCACTACCAGGCGGTGACGCCGGAGGAGCTCTCGCGCATCGAGGACCTCGTGAACGCCGAAGTGCGCCGCAACGAGCCCGCCGACGTGCGTGAGATGGGCTACGACGAGGCCATCAAGTTCGGCGCCATGGCGCTCTTCGGCGAGAAGTACGGCAGCCTGGTGCGGGTCATGAAGTTCGGCGACTTCTCCACCGAGCTCTGCGGCGGCACCCACGTGCACCGCACCGGCGACATCGGCCTGTTCAAGGTCGTGAGCGAGGGCGGCGTGGCCGCCGGCGTGCGCCGCATCGAGGCGGTGACCGGGGCCGGTGCGCTCGCCTACGTGAACAGCCTGCAGAAGATCGTGAAGCAGATTGAGGACACGGTGCGTGCCGGGTCCGAGGACGTGGTGGCGAAGACCCAGCAGCTGCTGGAGCGCAACAAGCAGCTCGAGAAGCAACTCGCCCAGATGTCCGGCAAGCTCGCTGCCAACCGCGGCGACGAACTCGTGTCCCAGGCGGTGGCCGTGGGCTCCGCCAAGCTCCTGGCCGCCAAGGTGGACGGGGTGGACGGCGGGGCGCTGCGCGAGCTCCTGGACCAACTCAAGAACAAGCTCGGCTCGGGCGTGATCGTGCTCGGCGCCGCCAACGAGGGCAAGGTGAGCCTGATCGCGGGCGTCACCGCCGACCTCACCGCCAAGGTGAAGGCGGGCGAGCTCGTGAACATGGTGGCCCAGCAGGTG
>DASSIS010000115.1:0-28790 GCA_035691665.1 Gammaproteobacteria bacterium
ACCACCACGCCGCGCTTCAGGTCGAAGAGGCGGGACAGGGTGGCGAGCCGTTCCGAGACGATGTCCTGGTGGGGCGAGAAGAGGTCGTAGGGTAGGGTCTCCCAGTCCGGGAAGGCCAGCACCGGGAGCGTGGGGTCCGTGAGATAGAAACGCAGCTCGGTGGCGAGCCGTTCCGCGTCCCGGGCGCTGGGCGCCACCACGAGCAGGGGGACACTCAGGCGCGACGCAGCCTCCGCCAGCACGAGGCCAGGGCTGCTGCCGTAGAGTTGTCCCCAGCGTTGCAGCGGCGGCAGGCTGCCTTCCGCGGCGGGCGCGAGGATCGTGACCGCTTTCTCAGCCATCAATCAAGGAGTGAACTTCAGTCTCTGAAGCGTTTGCGCATGTCGTCGTAGAAATCGATGCGCCGGTCGCGCAGATAAGGCCAGATGCGCCGTACGGCTTCCGAGCGGCCGAGGTCAACGTCCGCCACCAGCACCGTGGCGCCCTTGGGTGCAGCCTGGGCCAGGATCTCGCCCTGGGGGCCGGCCACGAAGCTGGAACCCCAGAAGTCTATGCCGCCGCCCACGCCGGAGGGATCCTTCTCGAAGCCGGTGCGGTTGCAGACCAGCACCGGTAGGCCGTTGGCCACCGCATGGGACCGCTGGATGGTGATCCAGGCGTCCCGCTGCCGGGCCTGTTCATCCGCCGCGTCCTCTTCCACCCAGCCGATGGCGGTGGGATAGAGCAGCAGGTCGGCGCCGGCCAGCGCCATGAGGCGCGCGCCTTCCGGATACCATTGGTCCCAGCACACCAGCACCCCGAGCTTGCCCACGGAGGTCTGGATGGGGTGGAACCCCAGGTCGCCGGGCGTGAAATAGAACTTCTCGTAGTAACCCGGGTCGTCCGGGATGTGCATCTTGCGGTAGATGCCGGCGAGGCTGCCATCCTTCTCCAGCACCGCGGCGGTGTTGTGATAGAGGCCGGGTGCGCGGCGCTCGAACAGCGAGGCCACGATCACCACGCCGAGCTCCTTGGCCACGGCGCCCAGCTCCTGGGTGGAGGGACCGGGGATGGATTCCGCCAGGTCGAACACCTTGGTGTCTTCCGTCTGGCAGAAGTAGGGGCCGGTGTGCAGTTCCTGCAGCAGCACGAGCTTGGCGCCCTGCTTGGCCGCCTCGCGGATGCCCTTGATGCTCTCCTGCAGGTTGCGCCCACGGTCGTCGCTGCAGCTCTGCTGCACCAGTCCGACTTTCAGCATCTTCTTGCCACTCATGTGTTCGGGCCTCTTCAGGGCACCACGCCCTTCGGGAACTGCATGGTCACGCAGTGCAGGCTGCCGTACTGGTGGATCAGGGACCGGCAGGGTACGCCTACGATCTCCTTGCCGGGGAAGCAACGGGTCACGGCCAGCAAGGCAGCCCCATCCATCGGATCATTATAAGTCGGCACCAACACGGCCGTGTCCATGATGAGGAAGTTGGCGTAGGTAGCGGGCAGGCGCCGCCCCGTGTGGTCGATGACCGGCTGGGGCCAGGGCAGGGGCACGAGGGTGTAGGGCTGGCCGTCCTTGCGGCGCAGGGCCTTGAGCTCTTCCTCCATGGCCTTGAGGCCCGCGTAATGGGGGTCGCTCCGGTCCTCGCAGGCCTGGTAGGCGATGCTGCGGTTGTCGCAGAGCCGGGCCAGGGTGTCGATGTGGCCGTCGGTGTCGTCGCCGTCGATGGCGCCGTGCCTGAGCCATAGGATCCGGTCTAGGCCCAGGTACTTCTTCAGCAAGGTCTCGATCTCGCCCCGGGAGAGCTGCGGGTTGCGGTTCTTGTTGAGCAGGCAGCTCTCGGTGGTGAGCAGGGTGCCTTCCTCGTCCACCTCGATGCTGCCACCCTCCAGCACCAGCTCGATGCTCTCCATGGGTAGGGCGCCGAAGGCGCCGGCCTCAAGCAGGCGGCGGCTCAGGCGGTTGTCCTCGGCATGGGGGTATTTCTCGCCCCAGCCGTTGAAGATGAAATCCAGCAGCGTGAGCTTGCCGTCCTTGAGCACCGTGATGGGGCCGTGGTCGCGGGCCCAGGCGTCGTTGGAGGGGAAGGGGTAAATGCGCAGGTTCTCCACCCGGCCGCCGGCGGCCTGCACGTAGCCGCGGATGCGTTCCGCATGGCCTTCATCCATGCAGGTGATGATCACCCGGGAGCGCAGGCTGACCTCCTTGGCGATGGCCGTGTGGCAGCGCTCCGCGGAGGCGTAGTCCGGGTTCCATTCCACGTCGGAACGGGGCCAGGTGAGCATGACGCCGCTCTGGGGCGCCCATTCGGGAGGCAGTCGGTAACTCATCCAGGGTCCACCTAAAGCAAACCGCGTGACGTGCCGCCGGATTCAGGGGCGGCACCGCTCACGCGGCGGATGTATCCAAAAGGCGTTTCGCGGTGATGTCAGGCGCCGGGAGACGAGAAAGGCGCGGCTTTCAGCACCGTGTGCAAGACCTTATTGTACTCGAAGTAAACCACGTAATCGGCATAGACCCAGCGGGTGATGGGTGGCTTGCCCACCGCGTCCTGCTTCTCCAGTGGCGCGCCGAAGATGTGTTCCACGTTGGCCATGTCCATGCCGCGCACCGGCATCTGGGGCATGTCGCCGGACATCGCCGGAGCGGGGGCAGCGGCTGGCGTTGGCACTGGAGCTGCTTCAGCAGCAGGCTCGGGTGACGAGGCGGCAGGAGCATTGGCGGCGGGCGCCACGGCGCTGGTGGCAGCCGGAGCGGAGGCGGTCGCCGCAGCGGGTGCGGAAGCAGGAGTCGCGGCGGCGGCGGCAGCGACGGTCTCAGCTTGAGGCGCCGACGTACTCACGGCAGCGGGAGCGCTGACGCTGCTCGCCACGGTGGCAGCGGCGGGGGTCGCGGTGGTGGCGGCCGCTGCCGGCTGCTTCTTCTTCACATGTTTGCGGATCTTGTGGGTCGGCGCAGCGGTAGCCGGGGCTGATGGGGCAGTCGCCGCCGGCGGGACCACCTCGGCGGGCGCCGCCGTGGTCGGTGCGGGAGCCGCGGCCGGTGTCGCATCCGCACCCCAGGCGACGGATAGGGCGCATCCTAAGGCGATCGCCAGGAGGGTAGGCAGGGCGGCACGGACCATGGAAAGCTCTCCTTCAGGAGTTGTCTTAACTATATCATCTGTAACAGGGATAAAAACCCATCTATAGCATCGACTTAGCAGGATTTCTTTACATAAAGGCTTATGCTCTGCCATGCGCTTCGAACCCCCTTTATTACCAGGCCGCCTGATACGCCGCTATAAACGCTTCCTGGCGGATGTGGAGTTGCCGGATGGCAGCCGCACCACGGTCCACTGCCCCAACACCGGGGCCATGCTTGGGTGCGCGGAACCGGGGATGGCGGTGTACCTCAGCCGCGCCGCGAATCCAGACCGCAAATACCCCTTGAGCTGGGAACTGGTGGAAGCCTTGCCCCAGGTCTGGGTAGGGATACACACCGGCCGCACCAATGCCCTGGTGCGGGAGGCGCTCCTGAACGGGACCCTCGTGGAACTGGCCGGGTACGGGGAGATCCGGGGCGAGGTGACGCTACACCAGGGTTTCCGGGTGGATTTCCTGTTGCGGGACCCGGGCCGCCGGCCCGACTGCTGTCTCGAGGTGAAGAACGTCACCGCCACGGTCAGGGACGGCGTGGCCTTGTTCCCGGACGCGGTGAGCGAGCGGGCGAGCCGGCACCTGCGGGAACTCATGGTGCAGGTGGCGGCCGGGCAGCGCGCGGCGCTCTGCTTCTGCGTGCAACGGGACGATGTGGTCGAGGTGCGGCCCGCGGATGACATCGATCCCGTCTACGGCGCCACCTTGCGCGCGGCGCTGGCGGCCGGCGTGGAGCTGGTGGCCTATGCGGCACAGGTGTCGCCCGAAGAGGTCCGGCTCCATCGGCCCGTGCCCGTGGTCACTCCCTGAACACCCCTTATAATGCGCCCCTATGTTTAGACCCTTCCCCCTGTACGTGGGCTTGCGCTACTTCCGCGCCAAGCGTCGCAACCAATTCATCTCCTTCATCTCCGGGATGTCGCTGGTCTCCATCGCCATCGGCGTGATGGCGCTCATCACCGTGCTCTCGGTGATGAACGGCTTCCAGAACGAGCTGCGCGACCGCATCCTGGGCATGACCGCCGACGCCACGGTCTCCGGTTTCGACAACCGCCTGCACGACTGGCCGCTGGTGCGGGAGCGGGTGCTGAAACAGCCCCATGTCACCGGCGCCGCGCCCTACGTGGAGGACCAGGCGATGCTCGCCAACGGCTCCAACATGAGCGGCACCGAGGTGCGGGGCGTGCAACCGGACCTGGAGGGTACGGTCTCTGAAGTGGGACAGCGCATGGCCGCCGGGAACCTGGCGAGCCTGACCCCGGGCAGCTACGGCATCGTGCTCGGCAAGGACCTGGCCTTCGCCCTGGGCGTGGTTCCGGGCGACAAGGTGATCCTGATGATCTCCCAGGGCAACGTCACGCCCGCCGGCCTCATCCCGCGCTTCCGCCGTTTCACGGTCACGGGCATCTTCGACGCCGGCATGTACGAGTACGACCGGGGCCTCGCGCTCATCAACATCAAGGACGCCGAAGCGCTCTACGGCATGGACGACGCCGTCAGCGGCGTGCGCTTGAAGCTCGATGACAAGTTCATCGCGCCGGCCGTGGCGCGTCAGCTGGTGGACGACTTCGGCGGCGCCTATTACGTCAGTGACTGGACCCAGGACCACGTGAACTTCTTCAAGGCCATCGCCATGGAGAAGACCGTCATGTTCGTGATCCTGTCGCTCATCGAGCTGGTGGCGGCCATCAGCATCGCCATCACCCTGGTGATGGCGGTGACGGACAAGCAGGCGGATATCGCCATCCTGCGCACCCTGGGCGCCGCGCCGCGCTCCATCATGGGCATCTTCATCGTGCAGGGCACCATCATCGGCTTCCTGGGAACGCTGACGGGACTCGTGCTGGGCGTGGTGCTGGCCCATAACCTGAACGACATCATGCATTTCCTGCAGCGGGTCTTCCACACCGAGTTCCTGCCTTCCAGCGTGTACTACATCAGCGATCTGCCGGCGGACATCTACACGAGCGACGTGCTCAAGATCACCATCGCGAGCTTCCTTTTGACGGTGCTCTCCACCCTCTATCCCGCCTGGCGTGCGGCCCGCACCCAGCCGGCGGAGGCGCTGCGCTATGAATAGCGCTCCGCGCGACACGACGACCGGGGGAGACGTGATCGTGCGTTCAGCCGAGACTGCGGTGACACGCGAGTCACGGCCCATCCTGCGCTGTGAAGGTCTGGTGAAGCACTTCACGGAGAACGAGTACAAGGTGGAGGTGCTTAACGGCGTGGACCTGTCCGTCGCCCCTGGGGAGTGCGTGGCGGTGGTGGGCAGCTCCGGCTCCGGCAAGAGCACCTTGCTGCATCTCCTGGGCGGTCTCGATACGCCCACCGCGGGCGAGGTCTACGTGGGCGGCGGCGCCATCAGCACCATGAGCGACGCGGAACGCGGCCAGGTGCGTAACCGCTCCATCGGTTTCGTCTACCAGTTCCATCACCTGCTGCCGGAGTTCACGGCGGTGGAGAACGTGGCCATGCCCCTGCTCGTGGGCGGCATTGAACCCGAGGAAGCGGAAGGACGGGCGGTGGAACTGCTGAAGCGCGTGGGCTTGGGGCAGCGGCTGACCCATCGGCCGGCGAAGCTCTCCGGCGGCGAACGCCAGCGCGCGGCCGTGGCCCGGGCGCTGGTGCACCGTCCCGCGCTGGTACTGGCGGACGAACCCACCGGCAACCTGGACAGCCATACCGGCGAGCAGGTCTATGAACTGATGCTGGAATTGAACCGGGAACTCGCCACGAGCCTGGTGCTGGTGACCCACGATCTCAGGCTGGCTGGACGGATGCAGCGCATCCTGCACCTGGTGGACGGACGTCTCCGGGACCCCGGCGCTACCGGTCCCGCTCCCGGCGCTCCGCCTGCCGCAGCTTCCAGCGTCCTGTGATGGACAGGCGCCAGGCCACGTCCAGGGTGGCGTAGGCGATGAGCGCGAACAAGAGGCCTTCCACCACGCAGCCCGTCCACAGCGGCACCCAGATGTGCCGGAACTCCGCTACCAGCCATTCCACGCTCATCTGGTCCGGGAGATGCCGCGACCGGGTATGCAGCAGCCAGGTCCCAAGCTTGTAGCCGAAGAAGTAGATCGGCCCTATGGTCAACGGGTTGTTTATCCAGACTCCGGCGACGGCGACCGGCAGGTTTATGCGCCAATAGATTGCCCCAAATATGGCTAATGCGCTGTGCCCGGGTATGGGCATGCAGCAGGTAAAAGCAGCGAGAGCCAGGGCGCGGCTCGTCCCGCGCCTGCTGATGTGCCAAAGGGAAGGGTCGTGTAGCAGCAGGTCGAAAGGCCGCATGTACCACTTGCCATGCAGCTTGGCATGGAGGGCTTCCCGGTCGGGCAGGAATTTGTTCAGGAACTTGCGGGCCATCGTTCCGTGACTCCACGGGCTGCCGACAAGAATGAGCGGCTAATCATGAAGATATTTCAGGGCGAGCGGATAGTTATTAATTAATGATGAACTATATATAAATCGCGCCCGGGGTCCCAAGGGGGTGGGCGCGCCATTATCCACTTTTCGGGAGGCAAAACGGAACCATGTGGAAGGCCGCTGCCGCGATGTTAGCCGGCACGCTCGTGCTCCTGGCCTTGCCCGAGCTGCCTCCCGGCGGCGAGGTCGCCGCCCTATGTGCGCCTTTCACCCTGTTGTTCCTGCCGCGGCACCGTCTACGCTGGTTGCTGTTCCTGCCGCTCGGCTTCGCCTGGTGCTGGTATCTCTCCCAGTCCCATCTCGCCTCGCGACTCGATCCCACCTTGGAAGGGGCCGAACTCACGGCCGTGGGCTGGGTGCATTCCATCCCCGAGATGCGCGGGCGGCTTGAGGAGCTGGAGTTCCGCGTCGAATCCCTGGAAGGGCGTGCTCCAGGCCCAGGGATACCCGATCTCATCCGCTTGAGTGTGGACCCATCCCTGGCGAAGCCGGGAGCGGGGGAACATTGGCGTTTCGGCGTGCGCCTGCGCCGTCCGCGCGGGTTCATGGACCCCGGTTCCTTCGACTACGAAGGGTGGCTGTTCCGCCACGGCATCGGCGCCACCGGCTATGCGGCCCATGATGCCGTGCGGGTGGATGCGAAGACGCGCTACCCCTTGCTGCGCACCCGCGCCGCGCTCGCCGACCACATCCGTCATGTGCTCGGTGCCGATGAGTTCGGGGGCATGGTGGTGGCCCTCGCCACCGGCGACCAGAGCGGCTTGAGCGAAAGCCAGTGGCAGGTGCTGCAGGCCACGAACACGGTGCATCTCATGGCCATCGCTGGCTTACACATCGGCGTGCTGGCGGGCCTGCTATTCCTGTTGGTGCGCTACACCTGGCGGCGCAATGCCTGGCTGTGCCTGCGTTGTCCGGCCACGGTAGCCGCTGCCGTCGCTGCGTCCCTGGCAGGCGCGTTGTATGCCGCCATGGCGGGATTCCCGTTGCCGACACAGCGGGCGCTCATCATGCTGGCGACATTCACACTCGGCACGGTGCTGCGCCGCAACCTGCGAAGCCGCGACACCCTGGCGCTCGCCATGCTGGGTGTGCTGATCCTGGATCCGCTCTCGGCCGGAGAGACGAGCTTCTGGCTTTCCTTCGGCGCCGTGGCCGCCATCCTATTCGTGTTCGGTGACCGCGTCGGTGCGCCCAAAGGCTGGCTCATGGACATCCTACGCACCCAGTGGGCGGTGGGTGTGGGTCTCTTGCCGCTCCTGGCGTTCTTCTTCCAGCACGCAGGCCTCACCGCACCCCTGGCGAACCTGGTGGTGGTGCCGGTGTACAGCCTGCTGGTGGTGCCGCTGGTGCTGTTGGCTTGTTTCTGTCTTCCTTGGGCGCCTAGCTTGGCGGTTTGGGTGTTCAAAGGTTCTGCAACCGTGATCGGGCTCACCTGGCCATTGTTGGAGCGACTCAGCCAATGGCCAGCTGCGACCCTGCCTTCACCGTCTCCAGGCTGGGTGCTGCTGCTGGTGTCCATCACAGGGGCGGTCTGGCTGCTCATGCCCCGCGGCATGCCAGGCCGGGTCGCGGCAGCGGCACTGCTGCTGCCCCTGTTCGTGACACCGCTCTCGGGGATCCCCGTCGGCGGCTTCGACCTGACCTTGCTGGACGTGGGGCAGGGGCTTTCGGCGGTGGTACGTACCGCCCATCACGCCCTGGTCTATGACACCGGCCCGGCGTTCCGTTCCGGTTCTGACACCGGTGGCGAGGTGGTGATCCCCTATCTCGTCTCCCAGGGAATCGTAACCCCGGACCTCACGGTGGTGAGCCATGGGGACAGCGATCACGCCGGCGGACTCGCTTCGCTGCGGGAGGCCTATCCGCATATGCCTGTGCTATCGGGCGCCGAAGGGCGGTTCCCGGATGTCAGTACCTGCCTGCGAGGTGAGCACTGGCAATGGGATGGGGTGAGTTTCGAGGTGCTCTATCCGGACGCGGATGCACCCGCGGGTGGCAACGACGCTTCCTGCGTGCTCAAGGTGAGCGGGGCGGGCGGCAGCGCACTGCTCACGGGTGACATCATGCGCAAGTCCGAGCAGCGCTTGCTGGAACTGAGGGCGCAGGCCCTCAAGACCGATCTCCTGGTGGCGCCGCACCACGGCAGCAATTCCTCTTCGACACCGGCCTTCGTGGCGGCTGTCGCACCCACGGAGGTACTGTTCCCGGTGGGCTATCGCAACCGCTGGGGATTTCCCAAACCCGAGGTGGTGGCGCGCTACTCCACCGCCGGAGCGGCGCTCGCGGACAGCGTCAGCGACGGTGCGGTACGCATGGCGTTCCGCCCGGGTGCGCGTCCCGCGGTAACGATGCGTTGGCGCCTGGATCACGCCTGGTTCTGGACGGCGCGCTGAGCCTTCCCGGCGTACGTTCTGTGGCCAAAATCCAGTATCATGCCTCCAGTCTCATATAGGCGGGAGCCGCATGTTCGAGATCATAAAAGCCGGCGGCTGGGTGATGGCTCCGCTCATCCTCTGCTCCACCATCGTGGTGGCCATCGTCGCCGAGCGCCTCTGGACCCTGCAGACCAAACGGGTGGCACCCGAGCACCTGGCGGCCCAGGTCTGGCACTGGATACGCAACGGCGAGTTTGACGAAGAGCGCATGCAGGCCCTGCGCACCGGCTCGCCCCTGGGAAGGCTGCTCGCCATCGCGCTCCTGCACCGCAACTCGCCCCGCGACGTGTTGAACGATGCTATCGGCGACGCCGGGCGGCACATCGTCCACGAGCTCGATCGCTACTTGATCACCCTCGGCACCATCGCCACCATCTCGCCGCTCCTGGGCCTGCTCGGCACGGTGCTCGGCATCATGCGGGTGTTCGCTTCCATCTCCCAGGTGGGGCTCGGCAACCCGGCGGCGTTGGCGGGCGGCATCTCCGAGGCGCTCATCACCACCGTGGTGGGGCTCGCGGTGGCCATCCCGGCCTACGCAGCGCACCGCTACCTGCGCGGACGGGTGGAAGACCTGGTGGTGAGCATGGAGCGCGAGACCATGCGCCTCATGAACGCGCTGCAGGGCAAGCAGGCGCCGCCGGAATGGCAACGCAGGGGTGACCGTGAAGCTGCGTGACCGCGCCAGGTGGGAGGACCCGGAGCTCAATCTCATCTCCCTGGTGGACGTGGTGTTGATGCTGTTGGTGTTCTTCGTGATGACCACCCACTTCGTGGAGAACCCCGGTCTCGCGGTGGAGCTCCCCAGCGCCGGCGCGCCGCCCAGCTACAACAAACCCGACGGCATCGAAGTGACGGTGGACGCGGAAGGTCACTACTACGTGAATCAGAAGCCGGTGGCGGACACCGCTCCGGCCACGTTGCGGGAGGCACTCATGGCCGCGGCCGGTGAGCGTCGCGACGTACCCATCGTGCTGCGCGCAGACGCGCGTTCCACCCACCAATCGGTGGTGACAGTGATGGACGTGGCCGGCGCGCTCGGCTTCGCGCAGTTGCAGATACTCACCACCCAACCCAAGGCCACACCCTAAGCCATGACGCAGACGCCGCAAGCCGCCAGCGCCATGGATATCTATCGGCGCCTCCTCGCCTATGCGCTGCCGTACTGGCCGCGCTACGCCCTGGCGATGCTCGGCATGAGCATCTATGCCTTGACCCAATCCGCGTTCACGCTGCTCATGAAACCGCTGCTGGACAAGGGCATCCTGCTGCATGATCTCAGCAGCATGAAGGTCATCCCGCTGGAGGTGGTGGGGCTGTTCCTGATGCGCGGCATCGCCGATTTCCTGGCTGCCTACAACATCGCCTGGGTCGGGCGCAGCATCATCAAGCGCATCCGCGGTGAGACCTTTGCCCAGCTGCTCGGACTGCCCTCTGGCTATTACGATGTGTCTTCGTCGGGAATGCTGGTCTCGAAGCTCACCTACAACATCGAACAGGTAGCCGAGGCCAGCACCAACGTCATCACAGTGATCTTCCGCGACGGCCTCACCATCATCGGTCTTTTGGGCGTGATGTTTTACCAGAACTGGGTCCTCGCGTTGATCATCTTGGTTCTGGGCCCGGTGATCGCGCTGCTCTCGCGCTACATCAGCGAGCGCTTCCGGCGCTACAGCCGTCGCATCCAGGATTCCATGGGCGACGTCACCAAGGTGGCGGAGGAAGTGATCACCGGCCAGCGCATCGTGAAGCTGTTCGGAGGCCGTTCCCATGAGACGGAGCGTTTCGACCAGGTGAACGAGCGCAACCGCTACCTCAACACCAAGCTGATGCTGGTCAATGCCGCCTCGAGCCCCATCATCCAGATGATCGCGGGCCTGGGCGTGGCTTGCGTGATCGTGGTGGTGCTGGGCCAGAAGGTCACTCCCGGCACCTTTATCGCCTTCCTGGCAGCCATGCTCCTGATCCTGCCGCCCTTGAAGCACGTGACTGACATAAACGCTCCCCTGCAGCGCGGCATCGCCGCCGGCCAGAGCATCTTCGAACTCTTGGACGAGAAGGTTGAGGACCAGGGCGGCAGCCACATCGTGGCCCGCGCCCGGGGTGAACTCGAATACCGAGACCTGCGTTTCGCCTACAACGCCGCCAAGGGTGATGTGCTGCATGGCATCAGCTTCAAGGCGGCACCGGGCGAGACCATCGCGCTCGTCGGCCGCTCCGGCAGCGGCAAATCCACCCTGGTGAGCTTGTTGCCGCGCTTCTACGATCCCACGGCGGGAACCATCGTGCTCGATGACCGCGATCTGCGGGATTACACCCTGGACAATCTGCGGGAGCAGGTGGCCATGGTGAGCCAGGATGTGATGCTCTTCAACGACACTATCCGCAACAACATCGCCTACGGCTCCCTGAAGCAGCGGGGCGAGGCCGCCGTGCTAGCGGCGGCCGAGGCTGCCTACGCCATCGATTTCATCAAGCGTCTGCCCTTAGGGCTCGACACCATGGTAGGCGATCGGGGTGTATTGCTCTCCGGCGGCGAGCGCCAGCGTATCTCCATCGCTCGGGCCCTGCTTAAGGACGCGCCCCTACTGATCCTGGACGAGGCGACCTCGTCCCTGGACAGCGAGTCGGAGCGTCATATCCAGGCAGCGCTCGAGAGACTCATGACGGACCGCACCACGCTCGTGATCGCCCATCGGCTCTCCACAGTAGAGAAAGCGGACCGCATCATCGTCCTTGACCGGGGTCGCATCGTGGAGATGGGCAGGCACGCTGAACTCTTGGCCCAGGGCGGCCAGTACGCGGCGCTGCACCGCCTGCAATTCCGCGACGAAGACTGAACCATGGACGCCTTCTCCGGGCGGCTGCTGCGGACCTGGTATTCGCGATATCCGGTCTGGTTCTTCATACCCTTCGCCTGGCTCTTCTGGCTCCTGAGCGGCTTGCGTCAGGCTCTCTATACCCTCGGCGTCCTCGGCATCGCGCCATTGCGATCGCCCGTCGTCGTGGTCGGCAACATCAGCGTGGGCGGCACCGGCAAGACGCCGTTCACGGTGTGGCTCGCGACGGCACTGACCGGGAAAGGCCACAAGGTAGGTATCGTCACTCGCGGCTACGGCGGCGCTTCCTCGAGACCGATGCTCGTCACCCCGGACAGCGATACCCAGCTCGTGGGGGATGAAGCGGTGCTGCTGGCACGCCGTACCGGCCTGCCGGTGGCGAGCGCCGCCGACCGACCGGCGGCGGTGGAGCTCTTGGCCAGCCGCTATACCCTGGATGTGATCCTGAGCGACGACGGCTTGCAACACTACCGCATGCCCCGGGCCATGGAGATCGTGCTCCTGGATGGGGAGCGGGGCCTGGGCAACCGCTGGTTGCTGCCCGCCGGCCCGCTGCGGGAGACCGAGCATCGTCTCGAGACCGTGGACCTCGTGGTCATCAAGCGCACGGGCACGGCCCGCTTCACCTGGCCGGACGCGTTCTACATGCCACTGACGGTGGCCACGGCGGTCTCCCTGGCTGACGGCAAGCGCGTGCCGCTCAGCGAGTTCACCGGACAGGCGGTGCATGCAGTGGCGGGCATCGGCAACCCGGAACAGTTCTTCTCGACCTTGGGGCAAGCCGGCCTGCAGGTGAAGGGTCATCCCCTGCCGGACCACGCCGTGCTGCAGGCCGCGGACCTGGACTTCCCGGGGACAGCGCCGGTGTTCATGACGGAGAAAGACGCCGTAAAATGCCGTGGTATGGCGCTCACGCGCCATTGGTATGTGGAAGCGGCCGCCGACTTCGCCCCTGCGGACCAGGAAGCCATCCTGGCCCGGGTGGAGCAGGCCTTGGCGGCCTGGTGCGTACATTGAACAGCAGGTAGAGGCAGATGGACACGAAGCTCCTGGAGATCCTAGTTTGCCCCCTGTGCAAGGGGCCGCTCTTATACCGCAAGGCCGAAGCCGAACTCGTGTGCAAGGCCGACAAGCTCGCTTATCCCATCCGTGACGGCATCCCGGTGATGCTGGAGGCGGAAGCCCGTGAACTGAAGGCGGACGAGAAGCTCTGATGCACTTCACGGTGGTGATACCCGCGCGCTACGCCTCGCAGCGGTTACCGGGCAAACCCCTGGCCGATCTAAACGGCAAACCGCTCATCCTGTATGTCTGTGAGCAGGCCCAGGGCAGCGGTGCCAGTCAGGTGATCGTGGCCACCGATGACGAGCGCGTCCGCTCCGCCTGCGCCGCGGCCGGAGTGGATGTGCAGATGACGGGTACACAACATGCCTCCGGCACGGACCGCCTCGCCGAGGTGGCTGAACTCCGTGGCTGGGGCGACGCGGAGATCATCGTGAACCTGCAGGGGGACGAGCCCCTGGTACCGCCGGCCAACATCGAGCAGGCCGCGGCCCTGCTGCTGGCCCATGAGGCGGCCAGCATGAGCACCCTGTGTACGCCCATCCACGAGCTAGCCGAGTTGCTGAATCCCAACGTGGTTAAGGTGACGGCAGACCGCGAGGGCCTGGCGCTCTATTTCAGCCGTGCTCCCATCCCCTGGAACCGAGATGGCGACGTACAGGGACGTACTAACGCCGCGGGAGGCAGGGGCGCTCCGCAAGGAGCGCCGGAAGCGGCGTCTGTACGATTCAGCGCCCAGCAGAAATTTCACGGCGCATTGCGGCACATCGGCATCTACGGTTACCGGGTGGGCGCCCTGAAGCGCCTGGCTGCCGCGCCGCCCTGCGAGCTGGAACAGCTGGAGAAGCTGGAACAACTGCGGGCGCTCTGGCTCGGGATGCGCATCGCCGTGGACGTGGCCCGGGAAGCACCGGGGCCGGGCGTGGACACGCCGGAGGACCTCAAGCGGGTCGCCGAGCTGATGCGCAAGCGACAGCATGGTTGACGGAGGCCTGCACAGCACCGGTGTACTCTTCGTGTGCCTGGGCAACATCTGCCGCTCGCCCACGGCAGAAGGGGTATTCCGCAAGCTGCACCGGGAACTGGCGCCGCAGCTTGCGCTGCACATCGATTCTGCGGGTACCCATGCCTACCACATCGGCGAGGCTCCGGATGCGCGTTCCCAGACGGCGGCGCGGCTCCGGGGCGTGGATATCAGTACCCACCGGTGTCGCCAGGTGGAACCCCAGGACTTCAAGCGCTTCGACTACGTGCTGGCCATGGACCGGGAGAACCTCGCCAGGCTCCAGCATTTGCGGCCCAAGGACGGCAAGGCGGAACTCAAGCTGCTGTTGGAGTACGCACCGGGTTTCAAGTCCAAAGAGGTACCGGACCCTTACTACGGCAGCCGTGGCGGCTTCGAGGAGGTGTTGGACCTGGTGGAGCTGGGCGGCCGGGGTCTGATGGCTGAGATCCTGGGACGGCGGGGTATCCGCGAGCCGTAAAAAAACGCCCGACATATGTCGGGCGTTTCGTTTCCTGCTCTGAATCTCCGGGACTCAGGTGCTGGGCTCATCCGAACCGGAGTCGTGCCGGGGCGAGTCCTGCTCCGCAGGACGGGCTTCCGCCGGCTCCCGCTTCTCCACGGCATGTTCCTGCTGCAGCTGGGGATTGGGGCGGGTGCGATCGTCGTAATCCGCGGGCGGTTCCTCATGGGAATGTGCCCGCTCCTGGGCGCGGAAATGCTCCAGCTCCTCGGGTGAAGCCGGCTGCATGCGGATGCCGCTGTTCTGCATCTGCTCGTGCTGGACTCCGTTCCCCGGCTGGGTGCCCTGGGTCTCGTCGCCCTGCGGGGTGCGTTCCTCGAAGCGACGGCGGCGGCCGCCGCGGCGGCCGCGACGACGGCCGCGACGGCCTTCGCCCTGACCCTGGCGCTCGCCACCCTGGCCCTGGCTCTGAGTGTTGGGCTGCTGTTCCTGTGCTGCGGAGTCCATCTGCATGGGCGCTGCGCTCGGGGCGGCAGCGGCGGCAGGAGCGGCTTGCGGAGGCGGCGACTGGGGAGCAGGGCGCGGCGGCTGTTGAGCGTTGCGCTGCTGTTCCTGATTGCGGTTCTGGTTGCGCTCGTCGCGATCCCGGTTCCGATCCCGGTTACGGTCGCGATTACGGTCACCATCGCGATCCTGACGCTCGGAGCGGCCCTGTTGACGGTCCCGGTCGTCCCGATCCCGATCCCGGTCGCGGGGGCGGTGACGCTCGCCCCGATCCCGGTTGCGATCCCGGTCCCGGCCGCGATCCCGGTCGCGCCGGTTGCTGGGGTCCTGGCGCGGGCCACGATGCTCCCGGTGGCGTGGTTGCTCTTCGCGACGCGGCGGTTTGCGTTCACCACTGCCGAATAGTGCGCGCCACAGGCGCACGAAGAGGCCGGGCTGGTCCGGGTTCTCGACACGCGAGACCGGAGCCGGGCTGGTGGGGGAGATACCCTTCACGGCCGGCTGCTCCGGTGTTTCGCGATGGTCGCGCTCGGCGGAGGGCAGGGGCGGGGTGGGCGGCTCGATCACGAGCTTGTAACTCGTGTTGACGGCGCCCGCCTGGCGCACTTCGTCGTCGCGCAGGCGCTGGATCTCGTACTTCGGCATGTCCAGGTGCGGGTTTGGCACCAGCACCACACTCACACCGCAACGCTGCTCAACCGCCGATAGGATCGGGCGCTTCTCGTTGAGCAGGTAGGTCGCCACGCTCACGGGCAGCTGGGCCACTACGCGGGCGGTGCGCTCCTTCATGGCTTCCTCTTCCAAGAGGCGCAATACGGACAGCGACAGCGACTCGATGCCGCGGATGTGGCCTTCGCCGTTGCACTGCGGGCAGATCACCTGGGTGGATTCACCCAGGGAGGGTCGTAGGCGTTGGCGTGACATCTCGAGCAGGCCGAAGCGGGAGAGCTTGCCCACCTGTACCCGCGCGCGGTCCACCTTGAGCGCGTCGCGCAGGCGGTCTTCCACCTCGCGCTGGTTCTTCTGCGGGCCCATGTCGATGAAGTCGATGACGATGAGCCCGCCCAGGTCGCGCAGGCGCAGCTGCCGGGCCACCTCGTCGGCGGCTTCGAGGTTGGTGCGCAGCGCGGTCTCCTCGATGTCGCTGCCTTTGGTGGCGCGGGAGGAGTTCACGTCGATGGAGACGAGCGCCTCGGTGTGATCGATGACCAGCGCGCCGCCGGAGGGCAGGCGCACCTCACGGTTGAAGGCGCCCTCGATCTGGCTCTCGATCTGGAAGCGGGTGAAGAGCGGTACCCGGTCGTCATAGCGCTTGAGCTTGCTCAGGCTCTGCGGCATCACCTTCTCCATGAAGGCGTAGGCTTCCTGGTACATCTTTTCGTCGTCCACCAGGATCTCGCCGATGTCCGTGCGCACGTAGTCACGTAGCGCGCGGATGATGACGTTGCTTTCCTGGTATATCAGGAAGGGGGCGGAACGCTCGCCGTAGGCCTTTTCGATGGCCTCCCACATCTGCAGCAGGTAATCCAGGTCCCACTGCAGTTCCTCGGCGCTGCGGCCGACGCCGGCGGTGCGGATGATGATTCCCATGCCGTCCGGTACGTTGAGGGCGGCCATGGTCTCGCGCAGCTCGTCCCGGTCATCGCCCTCGACCCGGCGCGACACGCCGCCGGCACGGGGGTTGTTGGGCATGAGCACCATGAAGCGGCCGGCCAGGCTGACGAAGGTGGTGAGGGCCGCGCCCTTGTTGCCGCGTTCCTCCTTGTCCACCTGCACCATGACTTCCTGGCCCTCTTGCAACACCTCGCGGATGTTGATGCGGCCGGATAGGTCGGCGTTCTGACGGAAATAGCTGCGGGAGATCTCCTTCAGGGGCAGGAAGCCGTGCCGCTCGGAGCCGTAATCCACGAAGCAGGCTTCGAGGCTGGGTTCGATGCGGGTGATACGGCCCTTGTAGACGTTGGCCTTCTTCTGTTCCCGGGAGAGCACCTCGATGTCGAGGTCGTAGAGTCTCTGGCCATCGACCATGGCCACGCGCAACTCCTCGGGCTGAGTTGCATTCACCAATATGCGTTTCATGAAATATCTCGCTCAGCGCTGCACCACGGGCTGCACGAGATCACGGAAGGCCGGACGGCCGGAGGCAGGATCTTCTGTTCTCAAGGGCGCCGCCGCTAAATGAAGCGGGCGGCAGCCAAAAATCCAAGCCTAGGCGGAATCGGCGCATCGTGACCATGCGGCAGGCATGGGAGCGCGGTCCTTAACGGCGCTCAAACCCGGTCCAAGGGGCCGGCGACGTCGCTGTAAACGGGGCTTGCTGGATAAAACGGCAGACCCCGACCAAACTGCATAAGGCCTGAAATCAGGGCCTTTCGCGGTGGCGGGAGCCGGTCTGGATGCCTGAACATGCAGCGCGCGGGAACCGCCTGTCCGGTACTATAGCAGCGCCGCAGCGCCGCTTCAAGGCGTAACACTTTGTATTTTCAGGAGCTTCCGCGTGGAACAGGGGGGTCCCAAGGTCCGGTTACTGACCGCCGGCGAAGAGGACGCGGGCCAGCGCCTGGATAATTTCCTGTTCCGGACCCTGAAGGGCGTGCCCAAGAGCCATGTCTACCGGCTGCTGCGCACCGGCCAGGTCCGGGTCAACAAGAAGCGCGCCAAACCTGAGTACCGCCTGGAAGCGGGGGACGAGCTGAGACTCCCTCCGGTACGCCAGGAAGAGAAGGCACAGCCCGGCCTGCCGCCCCATTGGCAGCAGGAGGCCATGAGGGCCGGTATCCTCTACGAGGATGAGCGTCTCCTGGTGGTCAACAAGCCCGCCGGTATGGCGGTCCACGGCGGCAGCGGGGTGAGCTTCGGGGTCATCGAGACCCTGCGGGTACTACGCCCCGAGTCTCCGGGCCTCGAGCTCGCCCATCGTCTTGACCGGGAGACCAGCGGTTGCCTCATCGTGGCCAAGCGCCGCAGCGCGGTGCGGGTGCTGCATGCGGCTTTCCGGGAAGGTGGAGTGGAGAAGCGTTACTTGGCGCTCCTGGCCCATCCCTGGAAGGGCGGCGAGCAGGCGGTGGACCTGCCCCTGGAGAAGAACCTGCTGCAGGGAGGTGAGCGCATGGTGAAGGTGAGCCGAGAGGGCAAATCCGCCCAGAGCCTGTTCACGCCGGTCCAGAAGTTCCGGGACTCGGCCTTGCTTCAGATCCGCATCTACACCGGCCGTACCCATCAGATCCGGGTGCACGCCGCCCATATCGGCCACCCGGTAGCGGGAGATGAAAAATACGGGGACAAGGAGGCCAACAAGGCCATCCGGGCAGCGGGTTTGAAGCGCATGTTCCTGCACGCGGCGGAACTTGCCTTCGACCACCCGGAGTCGGGGAAGCGGCTGGTGCTGAAGGCGCCCCTGGATGATGAACTGGAAGCGGTGCTGAAGAACCTGGAGAGGGCTTAAGAAAATCACGGTGCATGGATGCACCGTGCGCGCTACAGGCATGTAAGTGCCTGTAGCGGCGGAGGCGGGCACGGACATGTGCCGGGCCCGCCGAGCTGCAAAAGCCCAGGGAAGGGCTTTTGCAGTCAAATCAGGGCAATTCCACCCCACATTCCCTGAGGAAATGGCAGAGGGCGATCAGAGGCAGACCCACCAGGGCTGAAGGATCATCTGATTCGATGCCTTCGAAGAGACTGATACCTAAGCCTTCTGACTTGAAACTACCAGCGCAGTCGTAAGGCTGCTCTGCCAACAGGTAGTGCTCGATCTCCGCCGCGCTGAGGCGACGGAACTGCACCCGGGTCACGTGCACATATTCCCGCCGGCTGCCATCCCGGGTGTCCAGCAGGCAGAGGCCGGTGTGGAATTTCATGTATCTGCCCGAAGCTGCGGTGAGCTGACGCACGGCCGTGGCGTGATCCCCCGGCTTGCCGAGGATCTCACCCTCCCGTTCCGCCGCCTGGTCCGAACCGATGATGAGGGCGCCTGAGTGCTGGGCCATGACGGCTTCCGCCTTGGCGCGGGAAAGCCGCCGGACGAGTTCCGTCACCGGTTCCCGGAAGCTCCGGGTTTCGTCCACCTCCGGTGCGGCGGCGGTGAAAGGCAGGCCCAAGCGCTCCAGGAGCAGGCGGCGATGAGAGGAGGTGGAGGCGAGTACCAGGGGCGGGCGGGACATGGCGCATCCTAACAGGGGAGGGGGGGTTTTAAGGGCCGGTGGCCGGCGCTGTCAAGCGTAAGACACAATAAAAACAAGGGCTTGGACGTACAATCCTTTGACAGGACTCGAGCCAAAACGTATCATGGCGCGCTTATGTCAGGGGCTTTGCCACCGTTCCTGGATCTGGCCCAAGCGGCTCGCCGGGAACTCAGCCTGACCGGGCGTCTCGCGGTGACTTCCATGCCGAGATTGGCCTCGGCCCTCGCTTCCGGCCGTGGCGATGCCGACGTCGACTTGCAGGCGGCGCGCGATCTCAGTGGCCGTGTGGTGGTCTCAGGACACATCGACGCGGAGCTCGAGATGACCTGCCAGCGCTGCCTCGGTGGCGTGACGGTCGCGGTCCACGCCGAACCCAGGCTCGCCTGGGTGAAGTCGGACGCGGAGCTCGAGGCCTTGCCGCCCGAATACGAGCCGCTCTTGTGCGCCGACGGACGCGTGGCGCTCGTGGAGCTGGTGGCGGACGAATTGTTGCTGGCCTTGCCGCTCGTGCCCAAGCACGGCGATGGCGAGGCCTGTGAAGTGGAACAGGCCGTGACGGCGCATGAGGCACCGGTCGCGGCGGATGAGAGCAGGAAAAACCCTTTCGCAGAACTGGCCAAGCTCAAGCGCGGCCGGTGAATTCAGGAGTTTGAAAAATGGCAGTCCAGAAAAGTCGCGTCACCCCCTCCCGCCGTGGCCAGCGTCGTTCCCACGACGCCCTCAAGGGCCCGACCCTATCCGTGGATTCGAGCAGCGGCGAGACCCATCGCCGGCATCACATCTCCGCGGACGGCTTCTACCGCGGCAAGAAGATCCTGAACACCAAGCAGGAAGATTGAGTTTCATCAGGCTCCGCTGCTGCCGGCGCCGCGTGCAGCCGGCATGACCTTGGAGGCGGGGCATAACGGGCTGGCACACCAGAATCCGTTCAGATGAACAAGACCGTCACTATCGCGCTCGACGCCATGGGTGGGGATCACGGGACTTCCGTGACCGTGCCCGCGGCGCTCAGCATGCTCGCGAAGCACCCCGACCTCGGCCTGATCCTGGTGGGCAGGGCCGAGGTGCTGGAACCGCTGCTCAAGCGCCACCAGGCCCGTTACGGCGAGCGCCTGAAGCTGCAGCACGCCTCGGAAGAGGTGGGCAGCGACGAGCTGCCTTCCCAGGCGCTGCGCGGCAAGAAAGATTCCTCCATGCGCGTGGCCATCGACCTCGTCAAGAGCGGCGTGGCGGACGGCTGCGTGAGCGCCGGCAACACCGGCGCGCTCATGGCTACGGCGCGCTTCGTGCTCAAGACCGTGCCGGGCATAGATCGGCCGGCGATCTGCGCCCTGATCCCTTCCCATGGCGGGCACACCCACATGCTCGACCTCGGCGCCAACGCCGATTGCACCCCCGAGCAGCTCTTCCAGTTCGGCGTCATGGGCTCGGCCCTGGCGACCGCCGTGTACCACCTCCCCAAGCCCCGCGTCGGCGTGCTCAACATCGGCGAGGAGGAGATCAAGGGCAACGAGAAGGTGAAAGAGGCGGCCCGGCTGCTCTCCGAGAGCCACCTCAACTACATCGGCTTCGTGGAAGGCGACGACATCTTCTCCAAGGACGTGGACGTGGTGGTGACCGACGGCTTCGTGGGCAACGTATCCCTGAAGACCATGGAAGGTCTCGCCAAGATGATCAGCCAGATCATCCGCGAGGAGTTCCGCCGCACCGCCTTCACCCGCTTCCTGGCCTTCACGGCGCTGCCCGTGCTGCATGCCATCCGCCGCCGCCTCGATCCGCGCCACTACAACGGCGCGAGCCTCCTGGGGCTAAGGGGCGTGGTGGTGAAGAGCCACGGCGGTACCGACAGCGTGGGTTTCGCCAGCGCCATCCGCATCGCCATCCTCGAGGTGGAGAACCGGGTACCGCAGCGGATCGGCGCTATGATGGAAGAGCAGCTCGCCCAACCCAAGGCTGAGAACCAATGAAACAGGTCTACGCGCGCATCGCCGGCACCGGCCGCGGCCTCCCGGAACGGATCCTCACCAACGCCGACCTGGAGAAGATGGTCGATACCACCGACGAGTGGATCCGCAGCCGCACCGGCATCGAGCGCCGCCATATCGTCGCCGACGACGAGACCAACCTCGACCTGTGCGAGCGCGCCGCGCGCAACGCCATGGAGATGGCGGGCGTGGGCCCCGCCGACATCGATTTCGTGATCGTGGGCACCACCACCCCCGACCAGGTGTTCCCCAACATGGGCTGCCTGCTGCAGAAGCGCCTGGGGATCGGCGGCCCACCGGCCTTCAGCATCGAGGCAGCCTGCACCGGCTTCATCTACGCCCTCAACATCACCGAGAAGTTCATCAAGAGCGGCGCCGCCAAGCGCGCCTTGGTGGTGGGCGGCGAGACCCTGTCGCGCATGGTGGATTGGAGCGACCGCGGCACCTGCGTGCTGTTCGGGGACGGCGCCGGTGCCGTGGTGCTGGAAGCCTCCGAGGAGCCCGGCATCATCTCCACCCATCTGCATGCCGACGGCCAGTACGCGGACCTCCTGTATTTCCCCTCCGGCGTGTCCAAGAAGCCGGAGGATTTCCACGCTCGCCGCGACTACATCCAGATGAAGGGCAACGAGGTCTTCAAGGTGGCGGTGACCAAGCTCGGCGAGATCGTGGTGGAGGCCCTGGCGGCCAACAACATGACCGGCGACGACATCGACTGGCTGATCCCGCACCAGGCTAACATGCGCATCATCGACGCCACCGCCCGTAAGCTGAAGATGCCCATGGAGCGGGTGGTGCTGACGGTGCAGGACCATGGCAACACGTCGACTGCCTCGGTACCGATGGCCTTGGACGTCGCGGTGCGTGACGGGCGCATCCAGCGCGGCCAGAAGATACTCCTTGAAGCATTCGGCGGCGGGTTTACTTGGGGTGCTGCCCTTATCCGCTTCTGAGCTTAAGAACCTCAAGGCATAAAAAAGGGGGAGCGCAAGCTCCCCCTTTCCATTCCTGACTTCCCCGGCTCAGAGCGCGGGCACCGGTTTCACGGTGACCGGGTCGCCCACCAGCAGGGTGGGGGCCCCCAGGCCGTAGGCGGTCTTGTTGTAGTCCGGTACGTCGGTCTTCAACAGGGCGTTGAAGCGGCCGAGGGCGTCGTTCAGCTTGGGTGCCATCTCAGCGTCGAGGTCCGTGAGGGACTGGATCATGGGCTGGGGATCCGAGCCTGCGGTGCCGAAGAACAGGTTCTGCAAGTCCCCGTCCAGCTTGGTCTGGTAGTGCAGGAAATCCTCGATGGCGTCATGCTGCTCGGCGGTGTTGAACACCGAGCCCTTCAGGTCACCGAGCTTCTTGCCGAGGGCCTTGGCCTGGTCGAGGGCGGCCTTGTACTTGGCCTTGTCCTCGTCCGTGGTCACGCCGTCCTGGAAGCCGTTCAAGGCGTCCTGCATGGCGGAGACGCGATTCAGCATCTCGTTGAAGGCCGAGAGCTCGTTGCGGTCCTTGAGCGCCATGGCCGTGAGGGCCTTGGCCTCATCCGGGGCGATGTCCTGGTTCGGGTCGTAGTGCACCACGGCGGGCACGCTCTGGGTCTTGCCGTCCGCGGTCACCGACACGGTGTAGGTGCCGGCGAGGGCGGCCGGGCCGAAGTCCCCGAAACCTTCGCCGAAGGTCTTGACGAAGTCGAGCTTGGTGGGCTCGTCGTACTGCATCTTCCAGACGTAGCGGTTGAGCCCCTCCTTGCCGTCGGCATGCTCGGTGGCGACCACGTTGCCGTGGCTATCGGCGATCACGATCTTCACCGGTCCCTTGTCGTCGCCGTCGTCCGAATCCTTGATCTCCTTCTTCAGGTAGTAATCGATCACCACGCCATCCGGAGCGTTGGGCGCGCTGTAGGTCACCGCGGACTCGGCGCTGCGGGACCAGCGGATGTAGTGGGTGCCATCGCCGGTGGGGAACAGGTGGAAATCCTGCTTGGCGATGTCGTCGTCCATGAGTTCGATGGGGCGGATGTCGTCGAACACGAACAGGCCGCGGCCGTGGGTGGCCACGGTGAGGTCGTGGTCCACGAACTTGAGGTCGAACACCGGCACGGTGGGGAAGCCGGCCTTGAGTTCCTGCCAGCGGCTGCCGTCATCGCGCGAGTACCACAGGCCCGTCATGTTGCCGAGCACCAGGAGACCCTTCTGGTTCGGGTCTTCCCGGACCACGTTCACGGGCGAGTCGGGCAGGCCCTTGTCGATGCGGGTCCAGGACTTGCCGTAGTCGCTGGTCTTGTAGACGTGGGCATGCTTGTCGTCCAGCTCGTGGCCGTCGAAGCCCACGTAGGCGGTGCCGGCATCGAAGGGGGAGACGCCCACCTGGTAGACGCGCTCCCAATCGTGGTCGCTGCCGGAGGGGGTCACGTTGCTCCAGCTCTTGCCGCCGTCGCGGGTGACCTGCACCTGGCCGTCGTCGGTGCCGACCCAGATCACCTTCTCGTCCGTGGGGGCGAGGGTGATGGACAGGATGGTGTCGTAGTTCTCGGCGCCGGAGATGTCCTTGTTGACCGGGCCGCCGGAGAGCTGCTGTTTGCTCTTGTCGTTGCGGGTGAGATCACCGCTGATGGGATCCCAGTGGATGCCGCCGTCGGTGCTCTTGAAGACCACGTTGGCACCCATGTACAGGGTCTTGGCGTCGCTCGGGGATACCGCGATGGGCGAGGTCCAGTTGAAGCGGTACTTGGATTCCGCCAGGGTCTGGTCGGCGACGAAGCCGGGCCCATGCAGGTAAGGCATGATGAAGATGCTGCGCTTGGTCTTGGCGTCGAAGCTGGCTATGGCCCCGTCCTGGGAATCCACGTAGATCAGGTCCGGGTCGCTGGGCGCCGGCACCACGTACTGGCCGTCGCTGCCCGCCAGGGGCGTGTACCAGTCGTTGGCGGTCACGCCGTCGTCCGCCAGGGAGCTCGAGGGGCCGCACCAGGCGCTGTTGTCCTGCAGGCCCGTGCAGAGGTCATAGGGGTGCTTGGAGTCGGCCCCCACCATGTAGCCCTGTTCGATGGGTATGCCGTCGAGATAGCGCCAGGTCTTGGCGCCGTCCAGGCTCACGTAGGCGCCGCCGTCGTTGCCCTGGATGATGCGATCGCCGTTGGTGGGGTCGATCCAGATGGCATGGTGGTCCACATGCACGCCCCGGTCCGTGGGCTTGGCGGTCTTGCCGCCGTCCCGGGACTGCATCATGAAGAATGACAGGAAGTAGACGCGGTCAGGGTCGTTCGGCGCCACCGCCAGGTGCGAGAAGTAGAAGGGGCGCACGTCCAGGTTGTAGCTCGAGTTCACCTTGGTCCAGCTGTCGCCCATGTCATCGGAGCGCCACAGCAGGCCCGTGCCGCGCTTGGCCTCGATGAGGGCATAGACCCGGTTCATGTCGCTCGGGGCCACGGCCACGTCGATGCGGCCGAGGTCGCCCGTGGGCAGGTCCTTGGTGAGTTTCTTCCAGGTGTCGCCGCCGTCCTCGGAGCGCCAGATTCCGCTCTCGGGGCCGCCATCCACCAGTTCCCAGGGATAACGCACCGCCTGCCACATGGAGGCGAACAGCACCTTGGGGTTGCTGGCGGACTGGGCCAGGTCCGCGGCGCCGGTGTGGTCGCTCCAACCGAGCACTTTCTTCCAGGTCTTGCCGCCATCGGTGGTCTTATAGACCCCCCGATCGGGGTTGGCCTTCCAGGTGTGGCCCAGGGCCGCCACGAACACGATGTTGGAATCGGTGGGGTCGACGATCACCCGGGAGATCTGGCCCACGTCCTTGAGGCCCATCTGCTGCCAGGTCTTGCCGGCATCCGGGGAGAAGTACACGCCGGCGCCGTCCATCACGTCGTTGCGGATGTTGGCTTCGCCGGTGCCCACCCACACCAGGTTCGGGTTGGAGGGAGCGAGGGCGATGGAGCCGATGGAAGCGGTGGCCTCGTGCTCGAAGATGGGTTTGAAGCTTAAGCCCCCGTCGGTGGTCTTCCACACACCGCCGGAGGCGCCGCCCACGTAGTAGGTGCTGGGGTCGCCGGGGATGCCGGCCACGGCGGAGACGCGGCCGCCGCCCGCGGCGGGGCCTAAATCCCGGAACTTGAGATTATGGAAAACGTCCGAAGCCTGGCCGCTGTCATCGTCCGCCCAGGCGGCGGGGGCGAGACAGGAAGTGGCAAGAAGGATCGAGACGACGACATACCACGCGGACTTCTTCATGTACTTCTCCCGGGTGCCGTGGAGCGGACGGTGCTAAACCGCCAGCGGAATGAAGGCAGGGATTATCCCACCCCTTAGGGTGGGGAAACACGCAGAAGTTCCGCTTGCGGCTGGCTAGAAATACAGCCGCAGCCTCAAGGTGGTGGTGTTGGTGTAGGCGTTGTTGTGGGCATAGGAGAGACCCACGGCGAACCAGGGCAGCGGGTCGAACATGACGCCGAGCCCGATCTCGTTGTCGGCGGTCTTCACGTAGTCGTGGGCGAGGAAGCCGTCCAGTTCCGCCCACGCTGTGAGAGCACGACGCAGTCCCACTTCCAGCCGGTAACCGTTATCGGTGGTGCTCACGCCCGTGTTGTCGATCTGGTCGTTCACGTACAGCACGTAGGTGTAGGCGTCGGTGTCGTCCGTGAGGCGTGATTCGCCGGCGAAACCGAAGCTGTAGTCCTTGGCGGTGGGGCTGCCCGGCGTGGAATCGTAGTTGAGCCGCGTGTAGCTGCCGACGACCTGCACCCCATCGAAGATGCTGTAGGAGAGGTCCACGTAGTTGCCCTTGCCGTTCTGGCCGCTCTGGGGTGAGAGGTTGATGTGCCCCGCTTCCAGATAGTCATACTTGAAGTTGGGGTTGTCGGCATAGGCCGCAGCCGGGGCGAGGAGGGCGAGCAGGAACAGGGCGGACGGTTTCACGCGGATCACCTTTAGGGTCAGTGGACCAGCTGGTTCAGATCGAAGATGGGCAAGAGGATGGCCAGCACGATGAGCAGCACCACGATGCCCATGGCCAGGATGAGCAGGGGCTCGAGGATGCCGAGCATGGTGGAGATGAGGGTCTCGAGCTCCCGCTCCTGGTTCACGGCGGCGCGGTCCAGCATGGCGTCCAGTTCGCCGCTGGATTCGCCGCTGGCGATGAGGTGCACCACCAGCGGCGGGAAGAGCCGGCTGCGGGCCAGGGACTGGCTGATGGACGCGCCCTCGCGCACGCGGCGGGCGGAGTCGTCCACCGCCTCGCGCATGGGGATGTTCGCCACCACTTCGCCGGCGATGCGCAGCGCCTCCAGCACCGGCACACCGCTGCCGGCGAGGATGCTGAGCGTCCGGGTGAAGCGCGCGGTGTTCACGCCCCGGGTGAGACGGCCGAAGAGCGGCATGCCGAGCAGGGTTAGGTGCCAGCGGCGCCGCACCTCCTGTTTCTTGAGCATGCGCCGCACCGAGTACACGGCGACGGCGATGGCGATCAGCAGCAGGATGCCGTAGCCGCGGATGAAGTCGCTGAGCGCGATGAGCCCGCGGGTCAAGATGGGGAGCTGCTGTCCGGTGTGTTCGAACACCTGGATCACCTGGGGCACAACGTACACCAGCAGGCCGGTGACGATGCACACGGCCATTAACGTGAGCACCAGCGGGTAGATCATGGCGAGCTGCAGCTTCTGGCGCAGCTGCTGGCGGCTCTCGGCGTAGTCAGCGAGCCTCTCCAGCACCCCGTCCAGGTGGCCGGTGTGCTCGCCGGCGGCCACGGTGGCGCGGAAGATCTCCGGGAACACGTGGGGGAACTGGCCGAGTCCCGAAGCCAGGGTGTGGCCTTCCATGACCCGGCCGCGCACCGCGAGCAGCATGCTCTTGAGACGCGGCTTCTCGGTCTGCTGGGAGACGGCGAGCAGCGCTTCCTCCACAGGCAGCGCGGAGCGCACCAGGGTAGCGAGCTGGCGGGTGACGAGCGCGAGGTCGGTGGCGCTGATGCCGCGCTGCATGCCGAAGGCGCGCGGGGCGTTCGTCTCCTGGGCCGCGGCTTCGATCACTTCGAGGGGCGTCAGGCCCTGTTCCCGCAGCTGCTGGCGTACCTGCCGCGGGGTGTCGCCTTCCAGCACTCCCTTGAGTTCGCGGCCGCGGCTGTCCAGGGCGACGTAGGCGAAGGCGCCCATCCTCAGCCCTCGCGCGTGACGCGCAAGACTTCCTCGACACTGGTCTCGCCGGCGAGGATCAGGCGCAGGCCGTCGTCGCGGATGCTGGGGGTCGCCTTGCGGGCCTGCTTCTCGAGCGCCTGCTCGCCGCTGCCGTCGTGGATCATGCCGCGCATCTCGTCGTCCACCACCACCATCTCGTAGATGCCGGTGCGGCCCCGGTAACCGGTGCGCTTGCAGGCTTCGCAGCCCACGGGTTTATGCAGGGTCGGCGGCTTGCTGCGCGGCAGATTGAACACCTGGCACTCGCGCTCGCCGGCCGTGTAGGCCTGCTTGCAGTCGGGGCAGAGGATGCGCACGAGCCGCTGGGCGAGCATGCCGAGCAGGGAGGAGGAGAGCAGGAAGGGTTCCACGCCCATGTCGCGCAGGCGGGTGACGGCACCCACGGCGGTGTTGGTGTGCAGGGTCGAGAGCACGAGGTGGCCGGTCAAGCTCGCCTGCACCGCGATCTCGGCGGTCTCCAGGTCACGGATCTCGCCCACCATCACCACGTCCGGGTCCTGGCGCAGGATGGCGCGCAGGCCGCGGGCGAAGGTCATCTCGACGCGTGCGTTCACCTGGGTCTGGCCGATGCCATCCAGGTAATACTCGATGGGGTCCTCGACGGTCATGATGTTGCGGGTGCGGTCGTTGAGGCGCGTCAAGCCGGCGTAGAGTGTGGTGGTCTTGCCCGAGCCCGTGGGCCCGGTCACCAGGATGATGCCGTGGGGTTTCTGGATGATGTCGCTGATGAGGTCGCGGGTAGCCGGGTTCATCCCCAGGTGCTCGAGGTCGAGACGGCCTGCCTGCTTGTCGAGGAGGCGCAGTACCACCCGCTCGCCGTGGCCGGAGGGGATGGTGGAGACGCGCACATCCACGGCGCGGCCGGCGATGCGGATCGAGATGCGGCCGTCCTGGGGCAGGCGTTTCTCGGCGATGTCGAGCTTGGCCATGACCTTGATGCGCGAGACCACGAGGGGCGCGACGCCGAGCTTGCGCTCCAGCACCACGCGCAGCACGCCGTCCACCCGGAAGCGCACCACCAGGCGGTTCTCGAAGGGCTCGATGTGGATGTCGGAACCGTTCTCCTTCACCGCCTCGGTGAGGAGCGCGTTGATGAGCCGGATGATGGGCGCATCATCCTCGCTCTCGACGAGGTCTTCGGGCTCAGGCAGCGCCTGGGCGATGCTGTCGAGGTCGAGGCTCCCATCCAGGTCGTCCATCACCATGGCGCTGCCGGACTGGCCCTCGTAGGCCTGCTGCAGCAGCGCGTCGAACTCTTCGCGGCTCACTTCGCGTAAGCGAAGCGGCAGGCCGAGCGCACGGCGTGCTTCCAGCAAGGCTTCGCCGCTCACGTCTTCGCGGTGCACGAGCCTCGCGTGATCGCCCTCCATCGCCTCCAGCAGCACGCCGTGCCGTTTGGCGAAGGAGAAGGGGATACTCCGCGCCGCCGCCGGCGCGGCATCAACCACCGGGGGGATGCTGTTCGGGTCCATGGCTGGCGGCGGCGGGGGCCGGCGTGCGGGTGACAGCGGTGGATGCCGCGGCGGTGTGGGCGTGAGGTGCGGGCGTCGGCGACGGGGCCGCGGCAGGCTTGGGCGTCGCAGTCGCCCTCGTCGCGACGGGAGCTCCGTG
>DASSIS010000116.1:0-54295 GCA_035691665.1 Gammaproteobacteria bacterium
GGAGCAGCTTTTCTTGTCGAGCCGGGAAGCGCCCCTTATACTGCCTCAGGATTCGCCGGCACTGCACCTCATCCAGCAGATCCGGGACGAGGCCCACCGCTTCGCCATCACCGGGCACCGGCAGCGGCGCGCCAAGGCCCGCAACACCTCGCCCCTGGAGGAAGTCCCGGGGCTCGGACCCAAGCGGCGGCAGGTCTTGCTCAAGCACTTCGGCGGCCTGCAGGCGGTGACCCGCGCCGGCGTCGAGGACCTCGCCAGCGTCCCGGGCGTCAGCCGCGAGCTGGCCCAGCGTATCTACGGGTTGTTCCACGCAGAAGAATAGGGAGAACCGTGCGCTTCACCTGGCCCAACCTGCTGACCCTGCTGCGCATCGCGCTGATACCGGTGTTCATGCTGGTGTTCCTGCTTCCCTATGCCTGGGCACCGCCGGTGTCTTGCGCGATCTTCGCTCTCGCCGGCATCACCGACTGGCTGGACGGCTACCTGGCGCGCCGCTTCAACGAGACCTCCGCCTTCGGCCGTTTCCTGGATCCGGTGGCGGACAAGCTCATGGTCACCACCGCGCTGGTGCTGCTCCTGTCCTACGACCCACGGCTCTGGCTCACCATCTCCGTGATCATCATCATCGGCCGCGAGATCACCATCTCGGCGCTGCGCGAATGGATGGCGGAGCTCGGCGTGGGCAAGCACATCGCGGTGTCCTTCGTGGCCAAGGTGAAGACCACGGTGCAGATGCTCGCCATCGGGCTGATGCTGTTCCAGTACCCCTTGTGGGGGGCGCCGATCTACGAGATCGGAGTGCTGATGCTGTTCGTGGCCGCCGGTCTCACCCTCTGGTCCATGACCCTGTACCTCTTGGCGGCCTGGCCGGACCTGAGCCGCGACGCCTGAAACGCGGAATAGGGTGGTTCGGCTTGACACCCCCGGGCGGGGCCCTAAAATAGCCGGTCTGCATGCGGGAATAGCTCAGTTGGTAGAGCGCAACCTTGCCAAGGTTGAGGTCGCGAGTTCGAGCCTCGTTTCCCGCTCCAGTTTGAAACCTCGGCCGAGAGGCCGAGGTTTTTGCTTGTGGAGGATCTGAAAACCGGTCGCCTGCCGCCACGTTCGGCGACGAAGCCTGAAATAAGCCGCTAAACATGCTAGATTTCGGGGGTTTTCGACTCTTTTTGGGTGTGGCTAGGTGGCAGAGTGGTCATGCAGCGGCCTGCAAAGCCGTGTACGCCGGTTCAATTCCGACCCTAGCCTCCATTTCCCCGCTCTCAGGCCATCGGCGCCAGCACCTCGTGGTTTTACGGCATAGTGCGTCATCGCGCATGCCTGGGTGGCGAAATTGGTAGACGCAAGGGACTTAAAATCCTTTGGCCGGCAACGGCCGTGCCGGTTCGAGTCCGGCCCCGGGCACCATAAGCGATGATCCCGCAACTCTCAGCACAGGGTTTGAGCCTCTGGCGTGGAGGCCGCAGCCTCTGCCGGGCCTTGAACTTCGCCCTGCAGGCGGGGGAAGCGCTGCAGATCCAAGGCGCGAACGGCTCCGGCAAGACCAGCCTGCTCAGGGTACTGGCGGGCCTCGGCCGGCTCGACGAAGGGGAACTGCGCTGGCATGGCGAGCCTATCCAGCACAGCGTCCTGTACCGCAGCGCCTTGCTCTACCTCGGGCACCAGAACGGCCTCAAATCCCATCTTAGTCCTAGAGAGAATTACCTTTTTTATCAATCTATTGCAGCAATCTCTTCAGAAATAACAGCCGACGAGGCTCTGACCCGGGTCGGCCTCAAGGACGCCATTGACCGGCCCTGCGGACGGCTCTCCATGGGGCAGAAGCGCAGGGCAGGTCTTGCCCGGCTGCTAGCTGCGAAAGCGGGACTTTGGCTCCTGGATGAACCCTTGAGCAGCCTCGATGCCGCCGGCACGGAGCTCGTATCCTCGGTCCTGGACCGGCACCTGAAGGAAGGGGGGGTGGCGGTGCTCGCCACCCATCAGCCCTTGCCCGGTCTGGGTACGGGGCTGCGGACTCTGGACCTGGGAACAGCGGCATGAACGCGCTCCACGCACTCATCCGCCGCGATCTGACCATCGCCTACCGGCGCTGGGGCGAGCTCATGACGCCCATCATGTTCTTCATCCTGGTGACGGCGCTCTTCCCCCTGGGACTCTCGCCGCGTCCGGAGCTCCTGCGGGAGATCGCACCCGGGGTCGTATGGGCGGCGGCTCTGCTGGCGGGTCTGCTCGGCCAGGAGAGCCTGTTCCGGAGCGACTACGAGGACGGCAGCCTGGAGCAGCTCGCGCTCGCCCCTTTGCCGCTGGAATGGCAGGCGCTCGCGCGCACCTTCACCCATTGGCTGGGCGCGGGTCTGCCGCTGGTGCTGCTCTCGCCGCTCATGGCGATGCTGCTGCAATATCCCGCCGCTGCCATGCCCGAGTTGGCTTTCGGCCTCCTGCTCGGTACCCTGACCTTGAGCCTGCTCGGCGCCATCGGCGCCGCCCTCACGGTAAGCCTGAAGCAGAGCGGCATGCTGCTGTTGGTGCTGGTGCTGCCGCTCGCGGTACCGGTGCTCATCTTCGGCGCCCAGTCCGCTGCCCAGGCGGCGCGCGGCGAAGATCCCGCGGGTGCGCTCTATCTGCTCGCTGCGATGCTGGTGCTCGGCCTCGTGCTCGCGCCTTTCGCCATCGCCGGCGCCCTGCGTATCAGCCTGGAGTCTTGATGAACATCAGCTGGACCTGGTTCCATCGCCTGGCTTCGCCGCCGTACTTCTTCAGGCTGGCGGGCCGGCTCGCGCCCTGGTTCGGCTGGCTGTCGCTCGCCTGCATCGCTGCCGGCCTCTACGGCGGACTCTGGTACGCGCCGCCCGACTACCAGCAAGGCGATGGCTTCCGCATCCTCTATATACATGTGCCGAGCGCCTACCTCTCCATGCTGGGGTACACTCTGTTAGCTGTCTCGGCGGGCATCGGTCTCGTGTGGCGCATGAAGATGGCCCACGCGGTGGCCGCAGCCGTCGCGCCCCTCGGTGCCTCCTTCACCTTTTTAGCGCTCGTCACCGGTTCACTCTGGGGCAAGCCCATGTGGGGCGCCTACTGGGCTTGGGACGCGCGCCTCACCTCCGAGCTCATCCTGCTGTTCCAGTACTTCGGATTCATCGCCCTGAGCCGCGCCTTCGAGGATCCGCGTAGCGGCGAGAAGGCGGCGGCGGTGCTGGCGTTGGTGGGGCTCGTGGATGTGCCCGTGATCCATTATTCGGTGGTGTGGTGGAACTCGTTGCACCAGGGCTCGACGGTGTTCGTAGGGGCGGGCTCGGACATCGCCACCAGCATGCTGGTGCCGCTGCTCGTCATGATCACCGGTTTCACTGCTTTCTTCGCCGCCTGCCTGCTGAAGCGCATCCAGCTCGAAGTGCTGGAGCGGGAGAGCAGCGCGGCCTGGGTGCGGGAACTACTGGAGGATGCATGAAGTCGCTGCATGAATTCCTCACCATGGGCGGCTATGCCGCCTACGTGTGGCCCGCCTACGGCGTCGCCGCCGTGGTGTTGCTGGTGAACGCACTCCTCCCCGGTTTGCGCCTGAAGCGTCGGCTCGCGGAGCTCAAGGAGCGCGGGAGCAGGGGAGAGCACCCATGACACCCCGCTACCGGCGCCTGACTGCCGTGATCCTGGTGCTCATCGGCGTGGCCGTGGCCGCAGCGCTGGCGCTCAAGGCCTTCAACAAGAACATCCTCTATTACTACACCCCGAGCCAGGTGGCAGCGGGCGCGGCCAAACCCGGCCAGGCATTCCGCATGGGTGGGCTCGTGGTCGCCGGCAGCGTGCAGCGCACGCCCGGCAGCATGACGGTGCGCTTCACCCTCACGGACATGCAGCATTCCGTGCCCATCACGTACACCGGCATCCTGCCGGACCTGTTCCGCGAGGGCCAAGGCATCGTGGTGCACGGTGCGCTCGCGCCTGACGGGCAGTTCACCGCCGACGAAGTCCTGGCGAAGCACGACGAGAAATACATGCCGCCGGAAGTGGCGGCCGCCATCAAGAAGGCCGAGGCCCAGCAGGCAGCGAGTCAGCCGGCACCCCATTGAGCGCCGAGCAGCGGATATAATCGCCATCCACGCATACGGAGACGGACATGAATACGCGTCACATCGGCTACATGGTTTCATTGGTCGCGGCCTTGGCCCTGAGCCCCGCGGCCTCCGCTGCCGATGGCAAGACGGTGTTCGAGAGCACCTGCGCCGCCTGCCACGGGAACAAGGGACAGGGCACCGCGGGCATGGCCCCGGCGCTCAAAGGGGACCCCTTCGTGATCAAGAGCAGCATCGCCGACATCGAGAACACCATCCAGAACGGGCGCTCCGGCGCGAAGAAGAAGTACCCGGACATCCACATGGACATGCCGGCCTGGCATCTGCCGGAGGCGGATCTCAAGGCGGTGGTAGCCTACCTGCGCGGTGACCTGCAGAAGCCGTGATGCAGAGGATGCCGCCAGCCGGCCTCCTCGCGTGAGCCATACATGATCCCTGAGTTCGGCCATCTCGCCCTCATCCTGGCGCTGTGCCTCGCGACCACCCAGGCCTTCTTCGGCCTGGTGGGCGCCCAGCGCCGCGACCTCGTGTGGATGTCCGTGGTGCGGCCCACCGCCGTGGCCCAATCGGGCTTCGTGCTATTGGCCTTCGGCTGCCTCGCCTACGCCTTCCTCAGCAACGATTTCTCCGTGGCCTACGTGACGGAGAATTCCAACGTGCTCCTGCCCTGGCCTTATCGCTTCACCGCCGTGTGGGGTGCCCACGAGGGTTCGCTCCTGCTCTGGGTCGCGGTACTGGGTCTCTGGACCCTGGCGGTGGTGCGCTTTAGCCGGCCCCTGCCGCTGGAGTTCACGAGCCGCGTCCTCGCGGTGATGGGCTTCATCAGCCTGGGCTTCCTGCTGTTCATGCTCACCACCTCGGACCCCTTCACCCGGCTGCTGCCGCCTGCGGAGCAGGGCAGGGACCTCAATCCGATCCTGCAGGACCCGGCCATGGCCATCCACCCGCCCATGCTGTACACGGGCTACGTGGGCTTCTCCGTGGCCTTCGCCTTCGCGGTGGCGGCGCTCCTGGGCGGGCGCATGGATTCGGTGTGGGCCCGTTGGTCCCGACCCTGGACCCTCACCGCCTGGCTGTTCCTGAGCTTCGGCATCACCTTGGGAAGCTGGTGGTCCTATTACGAGCTCGGCTGGGGCGGATGGTGGTTCTGGGATCCCGTCGAGAACGCTTCCTTCATGCCCTGGCTCGTGGGCACGGCCCTGGTGCATTCCCTGGCGGTCACCGAGAAGCGCGGCGCCTTCAAGAGCTGGACCGCCTTGCTCGCCATCGCGGCTTTCTCCCTGAGCTTGCTCGGCACCTTCCTGGTGCGTTCCGGCGTGCTCATCTCCGTGCATTCCTTCGCCAGCGATCCGAAGCGGGGCATCTTCATCCTCGCCATGCTGGGCCTGTTCGTGGGCGCGGCGCTCACGCTCTATGCCTGGCGCGCGCCGACCCTCACCCGCGGCGGGGGTTTCCAGCCGTTCTCGCGCGAGAGCCTGCTGCTGCTCAACAACATCTTCCTGGTGGTGGCGGCCGCCTCGGTGCTGCTCGGCACCCTCTACCCCCTGGTGATGGATGCCTTCGGCCTGGGTCAGCTCTCGGTGGGCCCGCCTTACTTCAACAGCGTGTTCATCCCGGTCATGCTGCCGTTCCTGGTGCTCATCGGCATCGGGCCATACACGCGCTGGAAGCATGGCGACCCCGCCGCCACGGCGCGCATCCTGAAGGTGGCGGCGGTGATCGCCGTGTTGGCGGGCATCGTGGGCGTAGTCGCCGCCGGCGCCGAGCGCGGCGTGCTGCTCACCGCCGGCGTGGCCCTCGCGGCCTGGGCGGCGGTATCCGCCTTCATCGAGCCCTTGAGCCGCTTGCGGCAGCGCGCGCGAGGCCGCCATGTGTCCCTGCCACGGGCCGTGTGGGGTATGAGCCTCGCCCATCTCGGTGCTGGTTGTCTCGTGCTCGGCATCACCGTCACGAGCCTCTTGGGCGTAGAGCAGGACCTCGTGCTCGCTCCCGGCAACAGCGCCGTGGTGGGCGGCTACAAGTTCGATTTCCAGGGCGTCAGCACCGTGGATGGTCCCAATTACCAGGCAGAGCAGGGGAGCTTCGTGGTGAGCCGCGGCGGCGACTCCGTGGGCGTGATGTTGGCCCAGAAGCGCCGCTTCACCACTACCGTCACCACCGAAGCCGCCATCCATCCCGGTCTGTTCCGCGATCTCTACGTCGCCCTCGGCAATCCCTTGGACAACGGCAGCTGGAGCGTGCGCATCGAATACAAGCCCCTGGTGCGCTTCATCTGGCTCGGTGGCATCTTCATGATGTTGGGCGGGATCCTGGCCGCCTCCGACCGCCGTTACCGCAAGCGCGCCGAGGCAGGTACGTATGACGTGGCCCGTGACGGTGAGACCACCGCACCCACCGGCGCTGCTGCCGACGAGGAAGCCTGAGCATGGGGCGCTATCTCAAGTTCGCCTTGCCGGCAGTGGTGTTGCTGGCGCTCATCGGGCTTTTCGCCAAAGGCCTGTTCATCAACCCGACCATCGTGGCTTCGCCGCTCATCGACAAGCCGGCGCCGGCTTTCAGCCTGCCCGGACTCAAGGATCCCAAACAGACTTTCACCCAAGCGACGTTCCAGGGCCAGGTGTACCTGCTCAACGTCTGGGGCAGCTGGTGCGTAGCCTGCCGTGACGAGCATCCGGCGCTGATGCAGTTCGCGGCGGAGCATGTGCTGCCGATCTACGGCCTGGACTACAAAGATGAACGCTCCGCCGCGGAGGACATGCTGGCGAAGCAGGGGGATCCTTATACCGTGATCGCCTACGATGCGAGCGGCGACGTGGGCATCGACTGGGGCGTGTACGGGGCGCCCGAGACCTTCCTGGTGGACAAGCAGGGTGTGATCCGTCACAAATACATCGGACCCTTGAGCGGGTCGATCATCCGCGATGACCTCATGCCGCGCATACGGGCGCTGGAGGCAGAGCGGCCATGAGACAGCTGCTCATCCTCTACACGGCGGTGTTGTTCCTCACGCCGGCGCTCGCC
Source organism: Gammaproteobacteria bacterium (assembly GCA_035691665.1). GTDB lineage: Bacteria > Pseudomonadota > Gammaproteobacteria > Natronospirales > REEB76 > DASUBN01. The sequence goes on from DASSIS010000116.1 coordinate 7,092, forward strand.
ATCGACAGCGAAGCGCCGTTCCAGGACCCGGTGCTGGAGACCCGCTACGAGGAGCTGACCCATGACTTCCGTTGCCTGGTCTGCCAGAACGAGACGGTGGCGGATTCCGATGCCGACCTCGCCGCGGACTTCCGCCGTCAGATCCACGGCATGCTGGCCGCCGGCAAGAGCGACGCGGAGATCCGGGCCTACATGGTGGCCCGCTACGGCGATTTCGTGCTCTACAAGCCGCCGGTGCAGGCCAACACCTGGCTCTTGTGGGGTGGACCCTTCCTGTTCCTTGCCATCGGTCTCGGGGTGGTGATCCAGGTGTTGCGCCGGCGCGCGGCGGCGGATGCCGACCAGGGCGCGCCATGATCTTCGCCGCCATCTGCCTGCTGATGCTGGTCGCCGCCGTGGCGGCCGTGGCCATCCCGCTCTGGCGCGGTACAAAAGAGAGTGCGACTCAGCCCGATCCTGCCGCTGCCACCCACGCACTGCAGCTCGCCGAGTTGCAGCGGGACCTCGCCACCGGCCTCCTGGCCGAACCGGATTACCAGGCGGCGCTACGCGACCTCGAAGTCGAACGCGCCCGGCCCGCAAGCGTGCCGAGCAGGGCTTCCGGCCGTCGCCGCCAAGCAGCGCTGCTGGCGGCCGTCTTCGTCACCGTAGCGGCTGCCTTGCTCTACGACTACTACGGCAGTTGGCGCAGCGGCGCCCTGGGCGTGGAGCAGGCGAGCGTGCCGGCGGTGGAACAGATGGTGGCGGACCTCTCCGCCAAGCTGCACAGCACCGGCGGCGACGACCTGCAGGGCTGGGAGATGCTCGGCCATGCCTACGTGATCATGCAGCGCTACCCCGACGCAGTGGATGCCTACGGTCACGCCTACAAGCTCGCCGGCGACAGCCAGCCCGACGTGCTCTCGGGCTACGCCGAGGCGCTCACCCTCGCCAACCCAGCCGATTTCATGGATAAGGCGCTGCCGTTGTTCGAGAAGACGCTGCAGATTGATCCGAAGAACGCCCAGGCACTCTGGTACGGCGGTCTCGGCGCCTACGAGCGCGGCGACAAGCCGCTCGCGGTGCAGCGCTGGCAGGCGCTGCTGGCGCAGGATCCGCCGGCGCAGTATCGCGCCGTCATCAGCAAATACATCGTGCAGGCAGGTGGTTCCGTGGATGTTGCACCGGCAGTAGCGGCCGGCAGCGACACCGTGCTCCGTCTGCACGTAACCATGGCTCCTGCCTTGCGACGCCAAGTACGCCCTGACGAGACGCTGTTCGTGTTCGTGTTGCCGGAAGGAGCTGCGGGCGGACCGCCGCTAGCGGTGCGGCGATTCCAGGCGGGCGCATTGCCGCTGGATGTCGCGCTCTCGGACCAGGATGCCCCCATCCCGGGGCAGAGCATCTCGGGCCATGCCCAGCTGCACGTGGTGGCGCGCATCTCCAGGCGCGGCACCCCCGAGGAGCAACCGGGCGACTTCGTAGGCCAGGGGGAATGGAGCAGGGCGAGCGCGGGGACGCTCGCCATCGTCATCGATACCCCGATCAGATAGTCGGCAGTCTCATTTCCCGGTGCTGGGCGCCGGCGCCGCTTGGGGGTTGAGACCTAGTACGTCCAGCCCCTGATCGAACACGATATCCACCGGGATGTTGTCCTTGCTGAGGCGATCCAGGTCGGCCTTGAGCTGCGGGCCAATCACACCCTGCTCGTCGGTGAGTTTCTTGGCGGCGGCGTAGTCGCCGTTGCCCTGCACCGTGAGCAGCTTCGCCGAGAGCGCCTGCACCGCGGCACGCATCTTCTCCGGATCCACGCTGTACTTGCCCGTGGCCGGGTCGCGGGTGAAGGCGCCCATGCTGCTGAAGAAGTTGAAGCGCACCATGTTGGCCTTGCCATGGGCATCGCTGGCGCCGAAGCGCACCGAGCGGAAGATGCCCGCCAGGAAGGTCACGTAGTTGTCCATGAGCTTGGATTTGTCCAGCTGGCCGTGGTCCGCCAGCCATTCCAGGAGATAGATGCCGAGCACGTCGGCCTTCCCTTCCTCGAAGCTTGAGGCGTAGTCCTTGAGCGCCAGGCGCACCGTACCCTTGCGGTTCACCGTGTTCTTGATGCCGAGGCCGTGGGAGACCTCATGGAACATAGTGTTCTGGAAGAAGGCATCGAAGGTCACGTGCTTCAGCTGGTCAGGAGCGATGAGCTCCTGGGCGACGGACAGCATGATCTTGTCGAACTTGGCGTGAATCACGTTCTCCATCTGCAGCCGGCGCGTGCCTTTCTGCAGCTGCACCTGTTCGTCATTGGGCAGGTTGTCGGCGATGGTCTTGGCGCCGGCGTTGGCGTCGCCGGCGTAATAGATGGCGTTGTAGGCGCCAAGGTCCGAGGCCGTGCCCGGCTTCTCGCGCTTGTAGCGCGCCAGCACCGGCAGGTCCTTCTGCAGCTGGGGCAGGAACTGGGCGTAATGGGCCAGGCGCTTGGACCATTCCATGTCCTTCAGCAGCACGAAGCACTCGTAGGAGGCCTTGTAGCCGAACAGTGCGTCCTCATAGGTCTCGATGGGCCCGATGATCAGGTCCACCTTGTTGTCTTTCATGTCCATCCAGGCGAGGTCGCTCTCCTGGTACTGGTCCGTGAGCAGCGACTGGGCGCGCAGCGCCAGGTATTTCTTGAGACCCGGGTCCGCGGCCAGGGCCGAAGCCTGGTCGAGCAGGTCCGAAGCCTGCTGCAGTTCCGTCGCGTAGGCCACGTGGTAGGGGATCACCGTGAGCGCGCCCTTGGCGTCGCGGCGCAGCAGGGTGTAGAGGCCGTCCTTGCCCGGCAGCCTGGCCTTGTCGAACTCATCTTTGCCCATGTCGGCAGGATAGAAGTTGGCGCCCGCCGGCTTGCTGCCGATGCCCGCCACGAACGGCCGATCGCCGTTGAGCCGGTCCCAGGGGCCGTAGTTGATCTCGGTGAACTCGCGGGTGTCCGGGTCCCGTATCCCCGAGAGCAGGGCCGCCTTGTCGCCGTAGGTCTGCTGCCAGTAGATGTCGTCCATGAGCTTGGCGGCGGCGATGAGCTTGGCGAGCATCTGCTTGTCGTCGGCGCTGTAGCCGCTCAAGTCCGCGCTCAAGGTGACGTGGGCGTAGTCCTTGATGTGCAAGGCGGCATAGGACTGCACCGGCTTGGCTATGGAAGCCGCCACCGGTGCCGGCGCGGTCGTCTCGGACGGTGCGGCGGGGGCCGGAGCTTTGTCGCAGGCGCTGAGGGCGAGGGCAGCGATTGCCGCCGTTGCAGTCCATTTGCCGAGAGAGAAGGTCATGGGCGCTCCAATGTTGGCATTTCCACCGCCGGGCGAGGGCGGCCATCTCACATAAGTCAGGCGGGTAGCGGGCCGGAAGGCCCGGTCGTGTTCACCACGGACGGGACGGCTTATAAGGCGGCGTTCCCCTCGTGACGGTGCGGCGCGGTCCCCCTGACAGGACCGATCCGCCCGGTGCTGATTTTACAGATGCGTGTCCAGATAGTGTTCCAGGGCGTTGTAGCTCCCGGGCTCGTAATCCGTGAAGCGGACTCCGATGCGGTATTCGTCCTGGCCACCCGGGCGCACCGCCACCACCTGGCCGAAGAGCCCCAGCTTGTTCTGGCTCTCGGGCATGTCCGGCAAAATCACCTTCACCCGGATCGCCACCGCGTGGTCCGACTTGGTTTCGGTCCCATAGGGGGTGATCCGTTCCATGGTGGGCCGGTCGCAGAGGATCTGCAGCCCACCTAAGGAGATGTTGGCGGCGATGGCCGGGAAACTGCTGCCGTCCTCACCGAGTATGCGGACCGAGTGCTCCGTCTCGATGCGGTCGAATGTACGTTTTTCTTGTGACATTGATGCCGGCTTACGCAGCGTCCCCTGGAACGTGGATTCTAATGCACCCATCCAGGCCTGTCTGTAGCGCCAAGTCATTGAGGAATCAGAGGCTTGCACGGTTTTTGCGCAGCGCACGGGGCAGGGTAGCAGCGCTGTTTATCCTTACGCTTGCGAAGCATCGCACCCTGCTTCCGATGGACGGAGAGGGCGCGAAGGAGAGGTGAGTTCTGGGCAAGGGAAGGTTCACGTGGTGCCCCGCCCTTGCAGTCTGTCCACACACGCGGATGGTTATCGCGGGTGGCAAGATGGCGATGATCACCCTCTGTCGCATGCCTGTACCAATGCCATGCCTACCCCACCCCTAATCCTGAAATCTTTACCCTGCTCGTTTTAGGTTTAAACAATAAATGTTTTCATATCATGTAGTTAATAGATTTTTCTTAATTATGGATTAACTATGTGGAACAACAAAATGGGCCCAATATGTTGTGGTCAACATGCATCGCCTTGCCGGTTAACGGAGGGAGCGCACATGCCCTGACCTAAGCAAGCCCTGGTGACTTAGAGATCGCAGGGGATTGTGCGGTAGTAGATGTAATTTATAGATATCTGCTGTATACAGCTGTTTTAGCTAGATATATATGTGAAGCTAATTGACTAGGCGTCCCTGGCGCCGATGGCAAGCAAATGGGCCGTAGTGGGGGTACTGGCTGCAGCTTTTGGCCTGGGCTAGGTGCCCATACCTAGACCCGTATCTTAATTACCATAATATACATTATGCGCATTATTAATATGCCTGGCTCTGCGGTGGTGATCAGTATCCATCAACCCCGGCGGTGGCAGAGCCCCCCACTCAAATCCCAGTATCGGGCACCTTTAGGGCTTGAGGCTCGATAGCCAAGGGCCGAGATCCACCTGCCAGATGTTGTTGGAGCCGTTGTTCCAGACACCCATGTCCTTGAGGCTCTGGGCCGCGACAGCCCCATCTTTGGGATAGCTCACCGGTACCTCATAGCTGCTGGTGAAATACAGAGTATGGTCATCCGGGCCTAGGCGCGCCTCGATGATGCCCCCTAGCCGGTTGACGGAATCGGGCAGATGTAGCGGCTCTCCCCATTTGCCGTCCTTTCGGAACGCGATGAACAGGTCCATCTGCTGCGGGGGTGTCGGCGGACGGGTCGAGGAGAACACCATGAAGGAGCCGTCCGCCGAAACCGTCTCGTCCACATCGCTCCAGCGGTCATCGGTGAAAGGCATGGGCTGGGGCGGTTGGTAGTTCCCGTCCTTGTACTCGGCATAGAACAGATGGGAGCGCTTGCTGTCGCCGAAGACATCGGTGAAATAGAGATCACCGTTTGCGGTTATCGAGGGGCCGAACGTCGAGCCGTTGCGGTTCACTACATCGGACAGGTGCCTGGGGTCGGTCCAGCCAGCCCCAGTCCTGTCCACCCGCCACAGGTTCCCTCCCCGGCCGACATGCACGGTACCGCCCCAGAACCCGTCCGGCTGCTTGCCAGTCTCGGGCACGGGCCGGCTGGAAGCGAAAATCAGGTAAGAGCCATCTGGGGCCATGGCCGCCTCCAGATCACGCCACTGCCCGGAAAACGGTGCGATCACAGGCTGCGACCAGCCATCGCCCTGGCGATAGGACACCAAGATTGCGTTGTCCGAGCTGTTACTGCGGGTGAAATACACCCTGTCGCCGTCGGGGGTGAACACCGGCGAGGCCTCGTTGGCGGGCCCCGAAATCACCCCCGGTGCGAATATTGTCGGTTCTGCGGCGAGCGCACCTGCCGAGATGAGTAGCGAACCCAAGAATATCGGTAGCTGCTTCATGGTTTCCGGTCTCCGTGTTCCTGTATCCAAGGGGCGAGCGACAAGGCCCAGATGTTGCTCTCGCCGTTGTCCCAGGCCAGCAAGCGCCCGAGATCAGCCTCCGCCTGGGCTGGGTCGCGCGGGTAGGACACCGCTTGGGTTCGGTCGCTGGTGTAGTAGAGCGTCTTGCCGTCGGTGCTGATGTGGGAGCCCCAAGGGTTGTTGTCCTGGTTCACCAGGTTCCCTAGGTCGATGGCCTTGCCCCAATGGTCTCCGTCCCGGAAGGCGATGAACAACCGGTCCGGATCGTCCTTCTTGGTGAGGTCATTGGAGTCGAAGACCACGAAAGACTCGTCCGGCGCGATGCCGGGATCCTTCTCATGGGCACGTGGATCCCCCACTGCCTGCTCCACCGCTTTCTCGTAACTACCGTCGCGGTACTGGGAGCGGAAGATGTGCATGATGCCGGCGGGGTTGGGAGCGATGAAATAGAGGCTGCCGTCGGCGGCGATGCTGGGCGCATAGGTCCGGGTGCTGAAGTTCACCGTGGGCGGCAGGAGCTGGGGCGTCCCCCACTTCCCGTCCGTCATGCGTGCGACTTTCCAAAGCGTGCCCCAGTTGCCCTGGGGCGGGTTCCCCGGCGCCAGCGGCCGGTTGGAGGCGAACACCAGGAAGCTGCCGTCGGGTGACAAGGCGGGATCGTGGTCCTTCCAGGCGCCGGAGTACGGGAGGATCTCGGGTTTCGACCAGGTTCCGTTCACCCGGTGCGACTGCACCATGAAGACGTTCTTGCCGCTGGAGATGTCGTAGACGGCCGTGCTGCCGTCCGGGGTGAGACTCAGGCAGTCCTCGCTGGCGGGCCCCGAAAGGCTGCCGGGCATGAATATCTCCGGCGCCGCAATGGGCTCGGCGACCGCCGCGGCGACGACCAAAGTTCCCAGGGCAAGGCAGGCGAAACGCAGCATCCCATCCTCCATGTCCGACAAAGAAGTGCGACAGCCAAGGCCAAGGGAAGTTCACCGTCCTGGCACAAGGGGACTTGGTATCCGGAAACCCCGATGACCGGGAGCGAACGGAGCGGCCTCTACTGGGTGGCAACTCCAGGCAGCGGGAGCATTAACGTACGGCAATGTAAGGGTTTTTCTCTGGACTGTGCGGCGAGGCCGCAGGTATCGTTTGCGACCTTTTCTCATGGCGACACCGGAGGTCGCATGCAACCCGGGATGTTCATCGACTGGATCTGGATCGCGTGGGCGCTCTCCTGGCTGATCGCCGCCTTCTGGAGCAGCCGCAGCCTGCGACGCCCAGGACTCGACGCTGAACTCGGTTACCACGTGGTGCTGCTGTTCGGGGCGCTGCTTTTCCTGATCCCGGCGCACAGCTACGAAGAGATGCTCAGGCTCTGGCATGTCGATGCCTTCTCCGCCTGGATCTGCGTCGCGTTCGAACTGGCGGGTTTCGCTTTCGCCTGGTGGGCGCGCCTGCATATCGGGCGCCTATGGTCCGGCACCATCACCCGGAAGGCAGAGCATCGACTGGTGGAGACTGGCCCTTATGGACTCGTACGGCACCCGATCTACACCGGCATCCTGTTGGCGGTCGTGGCCACTGCCGCGGCCAAGGGCACCGTGTTCGGCATCGCCGGCATGCTGCTCATCGTCGACGGCCTGTGGATGAAGGCGCGGCTCGAGGAACGCTGGCTGAGCCAAGAGCTGGGCGACGAGGCCTACGCCGCGTACCGGCGCCGCGTGCCCATGTTGCTGCCTTTCGGGCCACCGGGCGACTAGCGCCGCGGCCCTCCGCGGCCGTTCAGATCCCGGCTTCTTCCGCGATGATGCCCGGCAGGTCGAGCTGGTGCTTGCGCGGGTCGGCGTTGCCCTTGATGCCCCAGCGGGTCACGAGTTCATCGTTCATGGTAGCGAGGCTCAGCAGCATGCGCGGGCGGGTCTCCTTGCCGCGCTCGTCGCGCACCACCATGATCACAGGCTTGAGGCGCGAGGCGGGTGTGGAGGACACCACCACCGCCAGGGCGCCATTGTTGCATTCCACCAGGCTGCCGATGGGATAGATACCCAGGCAACGGATGAATTCCTGCACCAGGTCCTTGCCGTAGGCTTCCGCGCCCTCGGTGCGCAAGACCCGTAACGCATCGGCCGCGGTGCTCGCCGGCCGGTACGGGGAATCGCTGGTCAAGCTCTCGTAGGTATCCACGAGACCCACGATCCGGGCGCCGAGCGGCACCGAGTCGCCGGCGAGCCCGTCGGGATAGCCCTTGCCGTCCAGTCGCTCGTGATGCCCGCGCACGATCTCCAGCACCTTGTCCGGCAGCTGGCGGGTGAGCTTGAGCACCGCTTCGCCGTCCACCGGATGCTTGCGCACCAGCTGGCGCTCCTCCTCCGTCAGCGGTCCTGCCTTGTCCAGGATCTGGGGGGGCACGCGCACCTTGCCGATGTCGTGCAGCATGGCACCCTGCCCTAGCATGTTGAGGTCCACGTCGGAGAGGCCGATGTGCTTGCCGAAGGCGATGCTCAGGATGGAGGTGTTGAGGCAGTGGCTGGCGGTGCGCTCGTGGCGCTGCTGCAGGTTCGCGAGCCAAAGCATGGAGTTCGGACTGGCGCTGATGGCGCTCACCATCTGGGTCACCGCGGTCTTGGTGTCCTTGGTGTCCAGGCTCTTACCCATGCGCACGTCCTCCATGACGCGCGTGAGATTGGTCTTGGCGGCGCTCTGGGCCTGGACGACCTCCTTGATCTCATTCTTGAGGGGACTGGTATCTGGGGCGGAACGGCTGGTGATGGTGGTGCTGACCACGGGCGCCGCAGGCCGGGCGGCGGCGGCCTTGGCCACGGCGGCCTTGGAAGCCTCGGTCTCCTCGATCACGACGGTCCGGCACTCTTCCTTGAGCTTGGCCAGGTCCTCATCGGTCTCTATCTCGAAACCCTGGAACAGGAAAGAGCTCTGCTCCCAGGGCTTGTCCAGCTCGGTCACGTACATGCCGATAGCGAGCTCGCTTACGTTCACCTTGCGCCGCATGTTCCTTAAATCCCTTATTTCGGCCTGAGGACGGAGGCGCTGGTGCCGCAGTCGAGCGGACCTTAAGGCGCCTACCGGGACGGATTTCTAGCCAATTCTACCTAAGCGGACGCTTAAGCCCAATGCCACGGCAGGCGCGGCGCGGGCAAGTGCTTGAGGGTAAAGGGTGAAATCCGTCCGTCACGCGACGGATGGAGGACAGATTTCAGTGCAGGGTCTCTTCCACCACGATCTGCGGCAGGTCTATATCGAGGTCGATGGGGTCCGCCAGCTCATTGATACCCCACTGGGAGCTGATCTCCTCTTCGCTGTAGCGGGAGAGATCAAACAGGGGGCGGGGCTTCTCGAACTTGCCCTCCTCGTCGCACACCTGCAGCACCTTCGGTTTCAAGCGCGCGCTCGGATTGGAGGCGATCACCATCACATAGGCCCCGGAGTTCAGCGTCACCAGGCTGCCGATGGGATAGATGCCGAGACAGCGGATGAGCTCTTCCACCAACTCGCTGCCGTACTCTTCCCCGGAGTCGTTGTGCAGCAGCTGCAATGCCGCGGTGGGGGTCATGGGTTGGCGGTAACCGTAACCGCCGGTGAGGCTGTCGTAGGCATCCACCAAGGCTACCATGCGCGCCAGCTCCGGCACGCTGGCACCTTCCAGCCCGAGGGGATACCCGTTACCGTCCGTCCGTTCGTGGTGGTAGCGCACGATGTCGAGCACGTTGCTGGTGAGTTGCCCGGTGGCTTGCAAGGCAGCGTAGCCGTCGTCGGCGTGCTTGCGCACCACGGCGCGCTCTTCGTCGGTGAGCTTCGCGGTCTTGACGAGCATCAGCGGCGGGATACGGGTCTTGCCGAGATCGTGGAGGATGCCGCCGAGGCCGAGCGCCATGAGCTCACCGCGGTTCACGCCGAGATGTTGACCGAGATGCATGGCGAGCACGGCGGTGTTGAAGCTGTGGCAGGCATCGTGTTCCTGGGGTATCTGCAGGTTGGTGACGAGCAGCAGCGAGTTCGGGCTCTCGGCCATGGCGTGGTGGATGTCGGAGACCATGTCCTTGAGCGGATCCACGTCGAGCGTCCGCCCGGCATAGCAATCGCGGAACACCAGATTGAGGCAGCCGCGGGCGCGCGCGTGCAAGCGCGCCGCTTGTTTCAGCTCGCTGGTGAAGTCGGCTTTGGATTTGCGCTCCTTCTCGAGCGCATTGCGTATGAACGTGGTGGTGTCGTTCGGATTGAAAGCTTCTTTCGCCATGCCCGCCCCTGCAGCTGCCCTGAACTGCCGGCACGGGAAGTACGCAACCTTGCGTGAATATGTAAGACCTTCGATCCAGCCCTCCGGGGCAGCTCCCCATCGGAGCCGTGGTCCCTACCCCATCCCTGTGCCGGTCCCCGCCGGTAAACCCGAGACTGAGTTTACACCGCGCTAAGCCTGCGCTCGGCACCTCAGGCCACCTGCAATTGCTTCGCACACAAGGTATTTCTGGACTGAGTTCAGGACTGCGCTCAGCGTGCGTAACGCCCGTAGTCGAGCCCCTTAAGATCGATCTCAGGTCTTCGCCCTGTCACGAGGTCAGCCACCACGCGACCGGAACCGGCCGCCAGGGTCCAGCCCAGGGGGCCATGACCGGTGTTGAGGAAGAGGTTCTCGAGAGGTGTGGCACCCAACACCGGCGGGCCGTCGGCGGTCATGGGTCTCAAGCCTGCCCAATGCTCCACCTGGGTGGCATCCACCTGGGCCGCGAGCGCCGGCACCAGGGCCAGGGCGCGTCTCAGGATGCTGGCGCCGCGTCGCGGGTTCAAGGACGTATCGAAACCGTTGAACTCCGCTGTACCGGCGATGCGCAGGCGCGCCCCCATGGGTGTGAGCACGGTCTTCTGCTCGAAGTCCACCAGCGGCACGCCGAGAGGCCGCGCCCACTTCGCCGCCGTCACGGTGATGGAATAGCCCTTCACCGGGTACATCGGCAGCGTGAATCCGGCGGAGGCCAGCAGCGCAGGCGAGGCGTTTCCGGCGGCCAACACATAGCTCTCCGCTTGCAGCTCGCCGTCACGGGTGACGGCGGCCCCGATGCGCTTGAAATCGCCTCGCAGGCCTGTCACTTCGATGCCGTAGCGGAACTCGACGCCTGCTGCGCGCGCCTTTCGCTCGAGCTGCCGGGTGAATGCCTGCGCGTCACCGCTCGCGTCTTTCGGATAATGGATCGCGCCAGCGAGCTGGCCCTGCACCGGCTCCAGCAACGGCTCGAGCCGCGCCGCCTCCGCCGGACTCAAGGCGCGATAACTTAGCCCTTGGGGCGATAGCGCCTCAGCGAGCGCCACGGAGCGCTCGAAAGCGGATCCATCCCTGAATACCTTGAGCGTGCCGGCGTTCAGGGAGTCGTATTCGAGCCGCAACTGCTCCCGAAGCGACGTGAGGCAGTCGGCGCTGTAGAGACCGAGCCTGAGGTTCGCTTCCGTGGCACGCCACCAGGGTGCGGCGCGCGAAGCCAGCAGGAACCTGAGCCCCCAGCGCCACATCCCGGGAAGGGCGCGCAGGCGTAGCAGCAAGGGCGAGTCCTCGCGCCCGAGCCACCTGATCAGATGGGCCAGCGTGCCCGGTCCGTTCCAGGGATCGGATTGGCTAGGCGTCACGAGCCCGCCGTTGGCATAGCTGGTCTCCAATGCCGCAGCCTCGCGCCGCTCCAGCAGCGTGACCGCCACGCCACGTTCCGCCAGATACCAGGCGGTGGTGACGCCAATAAGGCCACCACCGATGACGAGCGCGCTGCGCGACGGTTTAGAGTTCATAGCCAATGTCGGCCCGCCCAGGCGATGACCTCCAGCAGCCGGAGCCACCAGGAACGACGCGCCCAACGCCGCGGTTTCACCTGCTCCGATTCCTTGAGATCCTGCCGGAACTGCCGTTCCAGGGTCCGCGCCAGAGGCAGATCCTGGCTCGCCAGGTTAAGTTCGTAGTTCAGGAAGAAGCTGCGGTAATCCAGGTTGGCGGTGCCCACGCTGCTCCAATCCCTGTCTACCACCAAGGTCTTCGCATGTAGCATGCGTGGCAGGTATTCATGGATATGCACCCCCGCCGCCAATAGGTTGGCATAGGCTGCATACGCCGCCCACTGGGCCAGCCACTCGTTGCTCTTGCTTGGCACCAGCAAGCGCACATCCACTCCCCGTTGGGCGGCGCGCATCAGGCCGCGCCGGGTACGGTAGTCCGGCACGAGATACGGGGTGGTGAGGTGGATGCTCTTCCTGGCTGTGGCAAAGCGGGCCGTGAACAGGCTATGCAGGAACTGCCGGCCGCGACGGGAATAGTTGGTGATGAGCTCGTTGCCCCCGGAGCTGATGGTCACGGGGCTCTGACGCTGTCGGCGCTGCCAGAAAGCATCGAACAAAGCTTCCAGATCCCTTGCCATGGTGCCGACCACTTCCAGGTGGGTGTCGCGCCAACGCGCCTCCCCATAGAGCCGGCGGGAATTCTCCCGGTGGATGTTGAAGCCGCCGAAGAACCCCGTCTTCCCGTCCACCACCAGGAGCTTCCGGTGATTGCGCCGGTTGTAACGCAGCGGAGCCCGCCAGCTCCAGCGATGGAACCAATGGAACTGGACCCCTGCCTGCACCAAGGCCTTCTGTACCGCCCGCGGCCCCCAGAAGAAGGAGCCGGCGGCATCCAGGTGCACCTGCACCGTGACGCCCTGGACGGCCCGCTCACCGAGTGCGGCGATGAAACGCCGGCCGACCTCGTCGTCCGCGAAGATATAGCTCTCGAGCTTGATACTGTGCCGCGCCGTGCGGATCGTCGCCAGCATGGCCGCGTACAGACGGTCCCCCTCCGTGTAGACCCGGAGACGGCCTGTGCGCTGCGCTTTTGGTGTGGTTTTGGCGCGTATCGCCATGGAACGGGGACGGACTGGTATAGTGTTGGACAGATTCTAACCTCCTGTACGCGCTTGCGACTGCTGCTCTACAACATCCGCTACGCCACGGGCGCAGGTGCGAGGTTCCATCTTCCGGTGCCGGGTGCCGGCTACTTGCGCAACACCAGCCGCAACCTGGCGCGCATCACCGATTTCATCCGCTCCCAGTCCCCCGACATCGCCGGCCTGGTGGAAGTGGATCTGGGTTCGGTACGCGCCTCTGCCGTCAACCAGGCGGAAGCCATCGCCCATGCCCTGGGTCACGCGCCGGGTTATCAGAACAAGTACGGCCTGCGATCGCTCAACCAGCGGCTGCCTATCGTGCGCAAGCAGGGCAATGCCTTCCTAACCCGATACCCGGAGGCGATACAGCGCTGCCATTATTTTGACCTGGGCATCAAGCGGCTTATCATGGAACTGGAATTGGAGCGGGTGCGCCTGTTCCTCGTGCATCTCTCGCTCCGGCACAGCCATAGGCACCATCAGATGCACCATCTCCTCTCCCTGATCAAGGACTCCCACAAACCGGTGGTCGTGGCCGGGGACTTCAACACCCTCCACGGTGACCATGAGATCCGGCATTTCCAGGAGACCGCGGGCCTGACCAGCGCCAATGCCGGCAACCTGCCTTCCTGGCCGAGCAATCGCCCCAGCCGGCAGCTGGATTTCATCCTCTACGGCCCTGGTATCGAAGTGACGCGCTTCGAGCTGCCCCAAGTGCGCTATTCCGACCACCTGCCCCTGGTCTGTGATTTCGAAGTACGGAGGACGCATTGAATGAGCTGGCAGGCCTTCACCGGCTACCTGATGCTGGTAGCAGCAGCGGCTCCCCTCTTGCTGCAGGCGCGCAAGCTGGGCCGGCGCCTGCTGTCCCGCTTCGTGCACATGGAGCAGGCCTGGCTGTCCTGGATGGAATTCGGGCCACTCGGCGACAAGGAACGTGCCCGGCGGCTGGGGCTGCTCGAACACCTCAATGAAGCCGTGCGCAGCTCGGTACACAGCAACCTGCTGGAGTTCGAGGCAATGCTCAAGGCCGACAAGTCCCCTTTATTGATGTTGCGACGCGAACTCATGGACAGCGTGGACAGGCGCCTGCTCAACCTGGAGATCCTGCAACTGCCTCCGGAAGTCCGGCAACGGTTGCGCGCCCAGAGCAGCGACATGCTGCAGAGCGACGAGGAAGCGAGCACCTACATCGCTGCCAACGAGGTGCGCATGGCCGTGTTGCGGGAATATGCCGCCCGCCGCTTCGGGGACCGGGCGGACGGGGACTGGTTCGACGTCTACGAGAAAGCCTCCCGCCTGAAGCAGCGTGGCGCCCGCAACTTCATCCAGCGCACCCTGAACGGCACCCAGACCGGGGCCGACGATGCCCGCTACCAGGATATGACGCGGGTGGATCAGGAGATCCGGACGCGGCTCTTGAGAGTGCCCGCCGGGACCCGCTTCGAGGGGCTCAACCCCGGCAAACCCGCCACGGAATGAAAACCCGGCACCCAGCCTTGCGACCTTCCCCGCCCGTTCCTATGATGGCTGTATCGCCCCTCAACTATATATGATGATCCAACGGAGCACCCTATGGCCGAGAATCCCAACCAGAAGAACTGGCGCATTGAACAGGACGGGGACGGCATCGCCTGGCTGTGCTTCGACAAGGCCGACGCCAGCACCAATGTGCTCTCGGGCCACATCATGCAAGAGTTGGGCGAGCGGCTGGCGGAGGTAGAGAAGGCCAAACCCAAGGGCATCGTGATCTATTCCGGCAAGAAATCCGGGTTCATCGCCGGCGCCGATATCAAGGAATTCACCGGCCTCAAGACCTCGGATGACGCTTTCAAGCTCATCCGCGGCGGCCAGTTGGTGCTGGAGCAGCTCGAGAAGCTCCCCTTCCCCACCGCCGTCATCATCCAGGGATTCTGCCTGGGCGGCGGCATGGAGCTCTCCCTCGCTGCCCGCTACCGCGTGGCAGTGGATGACGACAAGTTGAACCTGGGCCTGCCGGAAGTGAAGCTCGGCATCCACCCGGGCTTCGGCGGCACGGTGCGTTCGACACGCCTCGTGGGTGTGCTGCCCGCCATGAGCTTCATGCTGACCGGGCGCAGCGTGCGCGGCCGTGAGGCCCGCGCCATCGGCCTGGTGGACGCCCTGGTGAAAGAAGCGGACGCGCGCGAGACCGCCAAACGTCTGGTGCTAGCAGGTCGCCCCAAGCGCCAAGCGCCCTTCCTGCAGAAGCTGTTGGCCTTCGCCCCTGTCCGGCCCTTGATTGCCGGCGTGCTGGTGAAACAAGTGGCTGCGAAGGTGCGGCGCGAGCATTATCCGGCACCCTACGCCATCATCGACCTGTGGCAGCGTTACGCCGGCAGCGATGAGATGTATGTGCAGGAAGCCCACTCCATCGCGACGCTTATGCTCAACGATACCGCGCGTAACCTGGTGCGGGTCTTCCTGCTCACCGATCGCCTGAAGTCCTTGGGCAGGAAATCCGATCTCGATCTGAAGCACGTACATGTGGTGGGCGCCGGCACCATGGGTGGCGACATCGCCGCCTGGTGTGCGCTACGCGGCTATACCGTGACCCTCCAGGACCGTGAGGAGAAATACATCCAGCCGGCCCTGGCGCGTGCCCAGAAGCTCTTCGAGAAGAAGCTCAAAGGCGCCGACGTGCAGAACGCCTCCGGCCGCCTCAAGATGGACGTGGCCGGCGACGGCGCCAAGGACGCCGATGTGGCCATCGAAGCCATCTTCGAGGACGTGAATGCCAAGCAGGAGCTCTACAAACGCCTCGACGCCGTCATGGGTCCCGGCGAGGTGTTGGCCACGAACACCTCGAGCATCCGCCTCGAGACCCTGCGCACGGTGCTCAAGCAGCCGACCCGGCTCGTGGGCCTGCATTTCTTCAACCCCGTGGCCAAGATGCCGCTGGTGGAGGTCATCCACGCCGACGACACGCCCAAGGAAGTGGTGGCCAAGGCGCTGGCCTTCTGCCGACACATCGACAAGCTCGCGGTACCGGTGAAGAGCGCGCCCGGCTTCCTGGTGAACCGCATCCTCATGCCCTACATGATGGAAGCCATGCTGGCAGCCGACGACGGCGTGGCCCTGGAAGCCATCGACCAGGCGGCGCTGGATTACGGCATGCCCATGGGTCCGGCGGAGCTCGCCGACACCGTGGGCCTGGACGTGAGCCTGTCCGTGGCCAAGGTCTTCGCCAAGGAGTTCAACAAGAAGATCCCCGACAGCCTGGTGAAGCTCGTGGAAGCCAAGAAGCTCGGCCGCAAGACCGGCGAAGGTTTCTATAAATATAAGGACGGCAAGCCGGTGAAGGACCGGTCCAGGGCCAGGGGGGCCAGCCAGGACCTGCAGGACCGGCTCATCCTGCCCATGCTCAACGAGGCGGTGGCGGTGCTGCGGGAAGGCGTCGTGGCCGATACGGACCTGCTGGATGCGGGCGTTATATTCGGCACCGGCTTCGCACCCTTCCGCGGCGGACCCATCAACTACATCCGCGCCACCGGCGCCGATCGCCTCCAGGCCCGGCTCCAGGACATGGCGAAAATGCACGGCGACCGCTTCAAGCCGGACGCCGGTTGGGGCGCGGCGGCGCTCAGGGAACCCAAAGCATGAAGTTCGATACCATGCCCAAGGACCGGGAATCCGAAGTCCGGACCCTCGCCATGCCCAAGGACACCAACGGGCTGGGTGACATCTTCGGCGGCTGGATCATGTCGCACGCCGACATAGCCGGCGCCATCATCGCCTTCCGCCGGGCCGGTGGCCGGGTGGTCACCGTGGCGGTCAACGAATTCGTGTTCGTGAGCCCGGTGTACGTGGGCGACGTGGTGAGCTTCTACACCGACGTCTCCCGGGTGGGCAACACCTCCATCACCGTGGACGTGACAGTCTTCTCCCAGCGCAACGACGGTGAGCGGGAGACCACGGTGAAAGTGGCCACGGCGCAGCTCACCTACGTGCGTGTCGGGGCCAACCGCCGACCGATGCCCGTGGCCCGGCAGGCAAGCTGATTCCCGGCCCGGCAGCCCGGCCAGGCGTCATAGGGGGTATGCTAGAATTTCACCCTCCCGGCGGACCGGGAGACGGGTTTCTCCCGGAGAACAACAAGTTGCGCAAAGGCTGAAAGACGCATGGCACCCCGACCCCTGGATCGCGAACTCATCAAGCAGTTCTCACCCTTAAGCGGCCTCAAGCCGGAGAACCAGTCCGACCTCGCGAGCAAGAGCCAGGTGCAGGACATCGAGGCCGGTCGGTATATATTCCGCCAGGGTGACGGCGACAAGCGTGCTGTGTACTTGGTGAAGGGCGAGGTCGAGTTGCGCTCCGGCGACAAGGTGGTGCGCGTGGTGACCGGCGGCAGCGAAGAGGCACGCCATCCCCTGGCGCCGCAGATCCCGCGTCACCTCTCGGCCCGGGCCAAGAGTAATGCCGAGTATTTCTCCGTGGACAGCGACCTGCTGGACATCATGCTCACCTGGGATCAGACCGGCGCCTTCGAAGTGGGAGAGCTGCAGGCCCAGGAGGAAGCCCCTGCCGATGACTGGATGACCACCATACTCCAGACCAAGGCCTTCCACCGCATCCCACCCGCCAACATCCAGGCCGTGCTGATGCGCATGGAGAACATCAGCCGTAAGGCCGGCGACGTCATCATCAAACAGGGTGATGAAGGCGACTACTTCTACATCGTGACCTCCGGCAAATGCGTGGTCACGCGTGAGACCCCCACCAACAAGGCTGGTATCAAGCTGGCCGAGCTCGCCACCGGAGACGGTTTCGGCGAAGAGGCGCTGATCTCTGACGCCAAGCGCAACGCCACCATTACCATGCTCACCGACGGCTCCCTGGTGCGTCTCGCCAAGGACGACTTCAAGAAGCTCCTCAACGAACCCAGCCAGAAATGGCTCGGCATGGATGAGGCCAAGAAGCTCGTCGCCGGCGGCGGCCAGTGGTTGGATGTGCGTCTGCCCAGCGAGTTCGAGAACCAGCACCAGGACGGCGCCATCAATATCCCGCTCTACTTCATCCGCCTGAAGCTCGACACCCTGGATCCGAAGAAGAAGTACATGGTGTATTGCGACACCGGCCGTCGCAGTTCCGCGGGCGCATATATTCTTAGCGAGCGCGGCTTCGACGTGTACGTGCTCAAGGGCGGGACATCTGCCGGCTGAGCCATCCGCTGCGCAGAGATGAAAAAGCCGCTGCATGCGGCTTTTTTATGCCAAAGATGTCGCCTTACCGCCGTGGCTGCGACTGAAGCGGCCCAGGGCTTCGATGGCCACACGCATGCCGTCACGCTCTGCAGCCGTCAGCTCCGGGTTCCAGACGTCGAAGATCAGCACCACCCTCGTCTGATCGCTTTTGTTCCAGGCTTCATGCTCGAAGGTATCGTCGAACACGATGCACTTGCCTTCCTCCCAGCCGCGGATCTCGCTGCCCACCCGGATGCGACAATCCGGCGGCATCACCAGCGGCAGATGGCATACCAGCCGGATGTTCACCACACCGGTATGGGGCGGGATATGGGCGCCAGGCTTCAACACTGAGAAGAAGGTCTCCGGTGAATGCTCACCGATGCGGATCAGCGGTACCGCATCCAGGGCAGCCGAGGTCGCCGGGCAGCGCCCATGGTTGTCCACGTAGCGTTCGCCGTCCCGATAGAAGAAGAACGCGTTCCAACTGGGTGAATCGTTGAGCGCACTCCAATAGGCCGCGCCGGGATGGGCCTTCGGCACCTGGATGAAGGGCCGGAACCCTACGTCCGATCCCAACACGGCCAGCAACTCCTCACGGATAGCCGGGGTATGCCGCTCCAGCTCCGCCATCCACGGGAAATCCTCCCGGCTGAACCAGGCGCGACCGGTGAGACCGGGAAAGCTCATGAAGGTCGGATGTTGGAGCTTTGGGAGCTCCACACGAGCCTCCATACCAAGATAGGCATGCAGGCAACGCCACACCCGCGTGAGCGCAGCACTCCCGTGCTCGCGTTCCACGGGTGCCAGCGCGGCGTGGAAGACCGCCAGGCGTGCTTCGCGCAGCAGCGCCATGCCCTTCTCCGCCATCGTGCGCACCCCAGGCGGGATCGAAGCCGGGTTGAGGAAGAGACCGGTGCTATCGGCGGCCTCGAAGGCTTGCAGATAGGTGCCTATGGCTTCTTCGTCCCGCCGGAGCTCCATGAGCAAGGCACCGCGGTTGAGATAAGCCACCACGAAGTCGGGCTTGAGTTGGATGGCACGACCGAAGGCGGCGAGCGCGGCCTCTCCGGCGCCTGCGGCACGGTAAGCGAGTCCCAGGTTCTTCTGCAGCATGGCATCAGTGGGGTGCGCCACGACCCCCTGCTCCAGCAACGCGATGCTGCGCCGCACATCGCCCGCTTGCAGGATCGTGATGGCCACGAAGTTGATGGCTTCGGGATGCTTGGGGTCTATGCCCAGGAGTTCAGTGTAAAGAGCGAGAGCTGCCGAATGCTCACCCATCTGCGCATGCCGTCCGGCACGTTCGGCGATGTGGTGCACACGCGCCTCCGGACCCGTGTGCCCGGACTGTTCGTCCCCGTGGACCATGCTACATGGTGTGGGTGGGACGGTCTGCCTGCAGGGCGCCGCCGAGATAGCTTTCGATCTTCTTCTGGGTGTTGCCAGCGTCCTGATCGCTGAACTGCACGCCGATGCCGGCGGCACGCTTGCCCTGGGCACCGCGCGGTGTCACCCAGATGACCTTGGCGGCCACGGGCAGGCGCTCGGGGGACTCCATGAGCTGTAGCAGGATGAAGACCTCGTCGCCCAGCTGGTAGGGCTTGCTGGTGGGGATGAACAGTCCGCCGTTCTTCACGAAAGGCATGTAGGCGCTGTACAGCGCGCTCTTGTCCTTGATGGCCAGGTTAAGGATGCCTTGTTGACGCGGTGCACTCATGTCCAACCCCATGCTGTATGCGCGGCCAGAGGCGAATTCTGTA
This sequence comes from Gammaproteobacteria bacterium, assembly GCA_035691665.1. Lineage (GTDB taxonomy): Bacteria > Pseudomonadota > Gammaproteobacteria > Natronospirales > REEB76 > DASUBN01. Next base: position 26,624 of record DASSIS010000116.1, read on the forward strand.
GTTCTTCCAGCCCATTCGCCCAATCCGCGAGCAGCACCGTGAAAGCCAGCTCGCGGTTGATGGGCGTCTCCATCGCCTGCAACGCGGCCTGGATGCGATCCAGGTAGGCGTAGAGGCTACGCAAGTGTATGCCCTCGGCTGCCTTTTGCAATAGCGGCAGCTGATCACGATTCACCAACGGAGCCGTGGTACCTGCACTGCGGATGAGGATCAGGTCGGAGACGAAGCTCCACAGGAGCTTGAGCAACTCCGGATAGGCGTCCTTGGGGTGGCTCGCCAGCATCACCGGATTGGCCTGGCCGGCTCGCAGACGCATGAGGGCGGCGAAAAAGCTCTTGCGACGCTCCTCGATTCCGGTGGCGGCCAGGGCCAGCGCCGCCAAGGGTGCTCCGCCGCAGAACCCGAGCAGGACGGGCCAGTCCTCGCGCAGCAACCGCGCGTTGAGCCAGGCGAGGGCCCGTTCCTGCGCAGGTGCCGCCAGGGACAGGGTCTGGCAGCGGCTGCGTACCGTGGCAGGCAGCCGCCCCGGACTCGCCGTCACCAACAACAACAGGGTGTCCGCCGGCGGTTCTTCCAGGGTCTTGAGCAGACTGTTGGCGGCAGCCACGCTCATGGCCTCCGCCGGTTCGATGAGCGCCAGCTTGCGGCCGCCGTGTCCGCTCTTGAGCTGCAGGTCGCCGATGAGCCCCCGCACCTGCTCCACGCCGATGGAGGATTTCTCCTCCTCCACCGTGAGCCTGATGTAATCCGGATGGGTGCCGGCGGAGAACTGTCCGCAAGAAGCACAATGCCCGCACGCGGTATCGCCCGCCGGGCTCCGGCACAAGGCTAACCTTGCCAGAGCCGTGGCGAAGAGCGACTTGCCGAGCCCCGCTTCACCCGTGACCAGCAAGGCATGAGGCAGCCGGTTGTCCGCGAGCAAACCCGCGAGCGCGCGCCAAGCCTCCTGCTGCCAAGGCAGCGGCACGTCGGCGAGCTTAGGCTGCGGGTTCACCTCCATCGCTTCAACCCTGCCTCGAGCAGCTTGGCGATGTCCGCCTGCACGGCAGGTATGCTCTGGGCCGCGTCCACGCGTTTGATGCGACGGGGGGCGCGCTTGGCGCGGGCGAGATAGACCTTGCGTACCCTCCGAAAGAAGGCGGCCTGTTCCTGCTCGAAGCGGTCCAGGCTGCCTCGGTTACGCACCCGCTCCATGCCAGTCTCCACATCCGCATCCAAGAGCAACGTGAGATCGGGTTTCAGGCCCTTCAGCACCATGCGTTCCAAGGATGCGATGCGTGCCGTCGGGATCCCCCGCCCGCCACCCTGGTAGGCATAGCTCGCATCGGTGAAGCGATCGCACAGCACCCATTCGCCTGCCGCGAGAGCCGGGCGGATGACGCTCTCCACGTGCAGTGCACGGGCGGCAAACATCAGCAGCAGCTCGGCCATGGGATCGAAGCTCTCGCCGCGAACCTTGAGCAAGGTGTTGCGCACCTCATCCGCGCCCGGCGTACCGCCCGGCTCGCGTGTCACCACCACCGTGAGACCATGATCGCGCAGCCAGTCACTCACGAATTTCACGTGCGTGGACTTGCCCACACCCTCGAGGCCCTCGAGGGTGATGAAGCGCCCGCGTGCGGATCTCTTCTTCATGTCTTCTTGTGTTTGATCTGGTATTTCTGCACCGCGGCATTCTGCTCCACCAGGGTGTCGGAGAACTCATGGGTGCCATCGCCCTTGGCCACGAAATAAAGGGCCTTGCCGGGCGTCGGATGCAGGGCAGCTTCGATCGACGCACGGCTCGGCATGCAGATGGGGGTCGGCGGCAGGCCGTAGCGGGTATAGGTGTTGTACGGCGTGTCGGTGCGCAGGTCCTTGTAGGTGATGTCGCCGTCGTAGGCATCGCCCAGACCGTAGATCACCGTGGGGTCCGTCTGCAGCTTCATGCCCTTCTCGAGCCGCCGCACGAATACTCCGGCGATGAGCCCGCGCTCGGTGGGTTGCGCGGTCTCCTTCTCCACGATGGAGGCCATGATGAGGGCCTCATAGGATGATTTGTAGGGCAGCCCTTCGGCCCGATCATGCCAGGCCGCAAGCAAACCCTGCTGCCCGACCATCACGGCACGCCGCAGGAAGGCCACATCGCTCGTGCCCTTGGGGAACTGATAGGTGTCCGGCAACAGCGCACCTTCGGTACTGGAGGTATCGAGCCCCAGCCGCTCGGCGAGGGCCTTGCCGTTCACACCTTGGAGCGTGTGTTTCAGGTTGGGGTCCGCCGCGACCGCGGCGAGCGTCTCCTTCAGATTCCAGCCTTCCACGATGGTAAGGGAATGCATCACCACCTTGCCGCTACGCAAGAGTGCTAGGAGACCGGCTACCGTGGTGCCCGGCTCCAGTCGGTATTCGCCGGCGCGCATGGCGGTCGAGGCTTCGTGCAGGCGCCCGTAAGCCACAAGGTCCCAGGCATGCTGCACGATGCCCTTCTCCTCGAAGTCTGCGGCCACATGACGCAGGGATTCCCCGGGCTCGATCTCGACGTCCACCGCCTGAGCACCGAGGGGCAGCGGTTCCACACACCAGCGCCAGTACAGATAACCGCCCGCCAGGAACGCGGCCACGGCCAGACATACCGCGATGAAGGTAGGGCGTTTCATGCCGCTTCTGCCCAGGACCGTGCCAGGCGGCCCATGGGTCCCACCGTGTACCGCCGGCCTTCGAACTCGGCCACGGGCCATACGCCCATGAGGGAGTTGCTGAGGAAGATCTCCAGGCAGTCCTGGAGCTCCGGGAGGCCCAAGGCCCTGACCTGCACGTCGATGCCCGCGCTGCGAGCCGATCCCAGGAGATGGCGGCGCATCACGCCGGCCACGCCACAACGGCTCAGATCCGGTGTGATCAACACGCCCTCCCGCGGTGATGCGAACACATTGCTCATTGTACCTTCAACCACTGCGCCATCCAGGTCGAGCATCAGACCTTCCTGGAAGCCATCCGCTTCGTTCCATTCAGCACGGGCCAGGACCTGCTCCAGGCGATTGAGATGTTTGATGCCGGCGAGCTGCGGCTGGTGGGCGAGCCGGGTACGGCAAAGGCGCAGGCGTATCCCCTGTTCAGCCCATTCAGCGGGGTAATCGGGCCAGGGATGGAGTAACAGGATGCGTCGCGGCTTCGCCTCAGTCGGCGGACGATACCCGCGCCCGCCGGAACCCCGGGTGAGCATCAGTTTCAGCGCGGCATTCCTTTGTCCCGCGGCTGCCGTGATGAGCTCCCTTTGCAGGAGATCACGGCCGGGCATAGCCATGGCCAAGCGCTCGCAACCTTCCTTGAGCCGATCCAAGTGGTAATCCAAGAGGGCGATGCGCCCGCCACGCAGCGCCAGCGTCTCGAACAGACCGTCGCCGTATTGCAGACCCCGATCCGTCGCCGGCAAGGTCTCGGTCGGTATGCCGTCTATCCAGCACTGCGGCGTCATGCATCCGCCCCCAGGGCCCGGGCGAGCCCCCGTGCCTTGGCCCGGGTCTCCTGCAGCTCGTTCTCGGGTATGGAATCGGCGACGATGCCGGCCCCGGCCCGGAACTCCAGCCTCCTGCCCTTCTGCTTCAAGGTGCGGATCAGGATGTTGAGATCCATATCGCCGTTGAGGTCGAGATAACCCATGGCGCCGGTATAAGCTTCGCGCGGCGCCTGCTCCAGCTCTGCGATGATCTCCATGCAGCGCACCTTGGGGCAGCCGGTGATGGTGCCGCCCGGGAACACAGCGCGGATCACGCTGCCGGGCGTGGTACCGGGCTTCAGCCGGGCTTCCACGTTGGAGACGATATGGTGAACGTGGGCGTAGGACTCCACCACCATGAGCTCGTCGACCCGTACGCTGCCCGTGGCCGCGATGCGCCCCAGGTCGTTGCGCTCCATGTCCAACAGCATCACGTGCTCGGCCCGTTCCTTGGGGTGTTCGATCAGCTCCCGTATCAGGGCCGCATCCCTTTCCGGGTTCGGGCTCCGGGGCCGGGTACCGGCGATGGGGCGGGTATCCACCCGCTCCCCTGCCACCCGCACCAGCCGCTCTGGGGAGGAGCTGATGATCGCCGCGCCCTCGTGCAACACGAGCCCTGCGAAGGGCGCCGGGTTGGCATGGCGCAGCCGTCGATAGAGGGTCACGGCATCCGGGCCGGGCGCGAGCTCCGCCGACCAGAGCCGCGAGAGGTTGGCCTGGAAGATGTCGCCGTCCTGCACGTAGCGCCGCGCTCTCTCTACCTGGGCAAGATAGCGCTCCGGCGCCTCCTCCTGCAACGCTGTCGCCAGCACCGCGGTGCCGGCATCATACGGTCGCGCTGCAGTCAGCGACTTCAAGCGATCGTAGACAGCCGGGTCAACCCCAGGTTCGCTCACGAAGACAGCACTAACGGTGCCGTGATCGCGCACCACCGCCGCCGGTGTGCGTGCGGCGAAGGCGATAGGCAGATCCCCGCCCCGCGGCAGCTTGAGGCCCGGTTCCACCTGCCCTGCCAGCTCGTAACCCAGGAACAGGAACCAACCGCCCGTAAAGGGCAGCCCTGAACGCTCGCGAGCCGACGAGGCCTTGGAATGTTCCGCCCGCCACCAGGCATCCAAGGCCGTGAAGAAATCGCCGCCGGCATCGTACGCATGGGGACCGGTGAGGGAACCGTCTGCCTGCAGCACCAGCGCTTCCGTGTCGTCGCGGACGAACAGCAGGTCGCACCGGCCTTGAGCGCCGCTGCGGGCGGCGCTCTCGAGCAAGAACGGGAACCGGCGCAGCTCGCCGCGACAGGCGCCGGACAGGTCCGCGTCGTAGGGGAAGGGCCGGATGCTCGGGAGCGCCATGTGGGCGCGCGCTAGACCACGTCCTCGCGTCTTCAGCTCAGGCGCTTGAACACCAGGGTACCGTTGGTGCCGCCGAACCCGAAGGAGTTTGACAGCACCACGTCGATCTTCATCTTGCGCGCCTTGTTGGGCACATAGTCGAGATCGCATTCCGGATCGGGGTTGTCGAGGTTGATGGTGGGTGGCGCCACCTGGTCGCGCAGCGCCAGGATGCTGAACACCGCCTCCACGCCGCCGGCTGCGCCCAAAAGGTGCCCGGTCATGGACTTGGTGGAGCTCACGGCCAGCTTCTTGGCGTGTTCGCCGAACGCGCGTTTGATAGCGGCACTTTCACCCTTGTCACCCGGCGGGGTCGATGTTCCATGAGCGTTGATGTAATCCACCTGCTCCGGTTTGATGCTGGCATCGGCCAGAGCATGGATCATGCATTGGCGCGCACCCTCGCCGTCGTCCGGTGGCGAGGTCATGTGATGGGCATCGCCGCTCATACCGAAGCCGGTAAGCTCGGCGTAGATCTTTGCCCCGCGCTGCTTGGCATGCTCGTACTCCTCCAGCACCAGCACACCGGCGCCCTCGCCGAGCACGAAGCCGTCGCGGTCCTTGTCCCAGGGGCGGCTAGCCTTCTCCGGCGCGTCGTTGCGCTCTGAGAGCGCGCGTGCCGCACAGAAGCCGCCCACACCCAACGGCGTGGTGGCCATCTCGGCGCCGCCGGCGATCATCACATCCGCGTCGCCGTACTGGATGAAGCGCATGGCCACGCCGATGTTGTGGTTGGCGGTGGTACAGGCGGTCACCACCGCGATGTTCGGCCCCTTGAAGCCGTACATGATGGAGAGGTTGCCGGAGATCATGTTGATGATGCTCGAGGGCACGAAGAACGGCGACACGCGCTTGGGGGTGCCGTTCTCGATGATGCTGGCGTGGGCCTTCTCGATGTTAGTGAGGCCGCCGATACCGGCGCCCACCGCCGCGCCGATGCGCGGGGCGTTCTCCGGAGTCACCTGCAACCCGGAGTCCTTGATAGCCTGTACGGACGCCGCAATGCCGTAATGCACGAACGGGTCCATCTTCTTGACGTCTTTGGGGGTGATGTACTGGGTGACGTCGAAGTTCTTGACCTCGGCGGCGATACGGGTCGGATAGTTCGTGGCGTCAAAATGGGTGATAGGACCCACCCCGCTCTTGCCGGCGAGGATGTTGGCCCAGGCCTCCTCCAGGCTGTTACCCACGGGGGAGATGATGCCCATACCTGTCACGACCACACGCCGCTTAGACACCGTTGTATCCCTCTTCAGACCGTTAGGAAACAGTATACGGGAAGCCGGTAAACGCCTGAACGCGCCCACGGGCCGCGCCGTTCATGGGCTCCGCGGCTGGGGCGGATTTCCAGCGTATCTCGCATAAATGACAATGCCGTTGCCACCTCGCGATGACAACGGCGCTTGTGCATGGGACCTCGCCGCTCAGGCGTTGGGGAGGTGTTCCTTGATGTAGCTGATAGCCTGACCGACGGTGGTGATCTTCTCAGCCTCTTCGTCGGGGATCTCGCACTCGAACTCTTCCTCGAGCGCCATGACCAGCTCCACGGTGTCCAGCGAATCCGCACCCAGATCGTCCACGAAGGAGGCCTGCGGGGTGACCTGATCTTCCTTCACGCCCAGTTGCTCCACGACGATCTTCTTGACGCGTTCTTCGATGCTACTCATGGCTGTTGGGACCTCCCAGTGTGACAAAACAGTTCGGTTTCGGCGTGGCCGGCCAAACTGGGGGCGGTATTGTAGAGAAAAGCCCCCCGCCGCGCCACTTGCATGCCGGCCCCCGGTTAATACCGGGTCTAAGCCCGTCGGGGAGCCGCCAAGACGGCCTTCCGACGGCCGTTTTCAGACCATGAACATGCCGCCGTTGACGTGCAGCGTCTCGCCCGTGATGTAGCCCGCCCCCGGCGAGGCCAGGAACAGCACCGTCTGGGCGATGTCCTCCGGCGCGCCGAGCCGCTCCAGGGGGATCTGCTGCATCATCACGGCGCGCTGTTCCTCGGTGAGAGCGCGGGTCATGTCAGTATCGATGAAACCCGGTGCCACCGTGTTCACGGTGATGTTGCGTGAACCCACCTCGCGGGCCAGCGAGCGGGTGAAGCCCATGATGCCGGCCTTGGCGGCGCAGTAGTTCGCCTGGCCGGCGTTGCCCATGGAACCCACCACCGAGGCGATGTTCACGATGCGCCCGCGGCGCGCTTTCATCATGCCGCGCAGGCAGGCCTTGGAGAGGCGGAACACGGATGTGAGGTCGGTGTCGATCACCGCTGACCAGTCTTCTTCCTTCATGCGCAAGAGCAAGGTATCGCGGGTGATGCCGGCGTTGTTCACGAGGATGCCTGGGTCGCCGAACTCCGTGGCGATGGCTTTCACGGTCTCATCCACCTGGACGGGGTTGCCCACATCCAGCACCACGCCTCGGCCGCGGATGCCGGCGGCCTTGAGATATGCGCTGATCTGCTCCGCGCCTTCAGGCTTGGTGGCGGTGCCCACCACGGTGGCGCCGGCCTTGCCGAGCGCCTCGGCGATGGCCTTGCCGATGCCGCGAGTGGCGCCGGTGACGAGGGCGATGTCCTGGTTCAGCATAGTCAGGCTCCTGCCGCGGCCAGGGCGGCCTGCAGCGTGGTGGAATCGTATACGGGGTAGGCTGCGATGGCCTTGTCGATGCGCTTGGCGAGGCCGGCCAGCACCTTGCCCGGGCCGAACTCCAGCTGCTTCGTGCCGCCGAGCGCCGCGAGCTTCTGCGCGGATTCCACCCAGCGCACCGGGTTGTGCAGCTGCGCCTTGAGCGCGGCGCGGATGGCGGTAGCATCGGTGTGGCTCTGCACATCCACGTTCTGGATCACCGGGATCGCGGGCATCTTCACCTGCATCTCGGCTAGTCGCGCGGCGAGTTTCTCCGCCGCCGGCAGCATCAGCGCGCAGTGCGAGGGCGCGCTCACCGGCAGTGGCAGCGCACGCTTCGCGCCGCGCGCCTTACAGGCTTCACTCGCCCGCTCCACCGCGGCCTTGTTGCCGGCGATCACCACCTGACCCGGGGAGTTGTAGTTCACCGCTTCCACCACCTCGCCCTGCGCCGCTTCGGCGCAGGCGGCGCGCACCTGATCGTCGTCGAGACCGAGGATCGCCGCCATGGCACCCTGCCCCGCCGGCACCGCCAGCTGCATGGCCTGGCCGCGGAACTCCACGAGCTTCACCGCCGCCTTGAACTCGAGGGCGCCGGCGCAGACGAGCGCGGTGTATTCGCCGAGGCTGTGACCGGCCATGGCGACGGGATCGGATCCACCCGCCGCCTTCCACACCCGCCAGGCCGCCACGCCGGCGGCCAGCAGCGCGGGCTGGGTGCGCTCGGTGGCATTGAGTTTCTCTTCCGGCCCCTGCTGGGCCAGCGCCCAGAGGTCGTAACCGAGCGCTTCGGAAGCCTCGGCGAAGGTGCGCTGCACCTCGGGATGCGCTTCAGCCAGGGACGCGAGCATCCCCACGGATTGGGACCCCTGGCCGGGGAACACGGCGGCGAAACTCATGGGTCGACTCCAGTCGGCGCAAAGCCGCGCATTATACGGCGCCATGGCAGCCCGCCGCCAAAGCCGATGAGGGCTCCGGCGAAAGCGCCGTAGAGATGGGCATCCACGATCACCGGCCCACCGCTGGTGGTGGTGGAGAACGGCAAGGCACCGAAGAGTTGCTCATAGGCTAGCTTGAGCAGCAGGAACACCGCCAGTACCCAGCCGAAGCGGTCCCTCCTGCGGATCAGGGCCAAAGAACCCGCCGCCCAGAGGGTGTCGAGGGCCCCGGAGATGCCCACGTACCACTCCACACCCGGGTCACCCGCCAGAAGCCCGATGCCCACCGCCAGACTGCCGGCCAGCACTACCACCGGTGTGCGCCAGCCGGGCAGCACATCGGCGAACAGGAGCCAAAGCAGTAGGCAGCCGGCCATGTCCTCGGCGAGATGCCCCGCGCCCATGTGCACGAAGTTGCCGGTGAGGAGCCGCCACCATTCCCCTTGGAGGATGGCAATCCGGTCGTAACGCAGAGGCAAACGCCAAGCGTCACCGCCTAGGGCCAGCAGCAGACAAGGCAGTATCAGCGCCAGCACCGGCCAATGGCGGCGCAACAGTCCCGTCATCTGGGCGACGGATGATGTCGGCGGAGAGCGCATGGGAGCGTTGATGTTATGATGGCATTAAGCGCTGGAAGCGCATCTCGGTAATCTTAGCAGCCAAACCCGCCATGCAAACGAATAAGAGACGACACGCCGGTTTCACCCTCATCGAAGTGATGGTGGTGGTGGTCATCATCAGCATCCTGGGCGCCATCATCATCCCCAAGATCTTCGACAAACCGGACCAGGCGCGCGTGGTGAAGGCCAAGCAGGACATCCAGGCGATCCAGTCCGCCCTGGAGCTCTACCGGCTCGACAACTACACCTATCCCACCACCGACCAGGGTCTGGACGCCCTGGTGGAGAAGCCCAGTGCCAACCCCGCCCCAGCTCACTGGAAACAGTACCTGGACCGCCTGCCGATGGACCCCTGGGGCCACCCCTACCAGTACCTGAACCCGGGCACGCACGGCTCGGGAGTGGACATCTGGTCCCTGGGAGCCGACGGGCAGCCCGGCGGCGACGGCATCAACGCCGATATCGGCAACTGGAACCTGGACGAGAACGGCAGCCAGTCGAGCGGCGGCAACTCCGGCCACTGACCTCCTGGGCCCCGAGGACGCGAGCTTGCGGCGCACCTACGGCTTCACCCTCCTCGAACTGCTGGTGGTGCTGGTCATCATCGGCATCGTCACCACCGTGGCGCTCATCTCGCTCGGCTCCCTGGTCCGGGATCCGCCAGCCAAGCAGGCCGCGACGCAGCTCGCCGACCTAACCGGCCTCGCGGCCGAGCAAGCGGTGATGCAGAGCCAGCAATACGGCCTCTTGGTCGAACCCCACGCCTACGCGTTCTATATATACGACGGTCACAGCTGGACCGTCGCCCAGGACGACAGCCTGTTCGGCCGGCACGAGCTCGGTGACGATGTGACCCTCACCCTGGATCTGGACGGGGCGCCCGTGACCCTGGCGCCGCCGCCGGCCACGGTGACGGATGCCGCGCCGGCCTCTGGTACCGCCAGCGCGCCGGCTTCGGGGCAGACCGAGAGCGTCAAACCCCAATTGCTATTCCTCTCCAGTGGTGAGCTGCAGCCCTTCACCCTCACGGTGAGCGGCGCAGACAAGGGCGGCGCCTACACCGTTAAAGGTACCCTCGCGGACGGCATCCAGCTCGTCACCCCGGACGAAGGGAAGCCGTCTCCGTGACCGCGCGGCATCAGGGCTTCACGCTCATCGAAGTGCTGGTGGCGCTGGCGATCCTGGCCTTGAGCCTGGTGGCGGTCATCGGTGCCGCAGGCAGCAGTACGCGCCTCGGCAGCGGGCTGCGTGACCGCACCTTCGCCGACTGGGTGGCGCTCAATGAACTCACCACCCTGCGGCTCGCCCACGCCGCCCCGGGCGACAACTCGCTCAACGGCGATGCCGACATGGGCGACCAGAAGTGGCATTGGACCGCCAAGATCAGCCCCACCGCCGATCCGAACCTGCTGCGCATCGACGTGGACGTAGCCAACGCCGACAAGCCCGACGACGTGGTGCAGAGCGTCACGGGTTTCATGGGCACCGACCAGTCGACGGGAGCTGCGCCGCCATGAGACGCCGTGCCTCAGGCTTCACCCTGGTCGAGATCTTGGTGGCCATGCTCATCTTCGCCATCATGGGCACCATGGCCTACGCCGGTCTCGACAGCGTGGTGCAGCAGCGCACCCGCAACGAGGACGTGATGAAGCGTCTGCGGCAGGTGCAACTCGCCATGAGCATCATGAGCCGCGACTTCGCACAGCTGGCGCCACGTCCGGTGCGCAACGACCTCGGGTCCTCCAGTGGACCGCTCCTGGCCAACCCCGACAACGTGCCGCCCATCGTGCTCACTCGCGGCGGCTGGAGCAACCCACTCGGCCTCACGCGCAGCACCCAGGAGCGGGTGGCATACAGCCTGGAGGACGGCAAGCTCATGCGCTCCTTCTGGCCAGAGCTCGACGTCTCGGTCGCCGCGGTGCCAGTGAAACAGGTGCTGCTGCCGGACGTGACCGCGGTCAAGATCATGTACGCCGACTCCACCGGCCAGTTCCAGGACACGTGGCCCGAGACTGCCGCGAACGGTGCGCCACCGGCGATCACCCATGTCCAGGTGGCGGCCGGCGGCGGCGTGCTGCCGGAAGCCGTGAGCATCACCCTCACCCTCAAGGATTGGGGCACCGTAACACGCATCGTGGAAGTGGCGGGAATGCAGCAATGAAGAAGCAGCTACATCCTGCATCGGACCAACGCGGCGTGGCGCTCATCACGGCCTTGGTGATCATGGCCATCGCCGCCACCATCGCCGCCGCCATGCACTGGCAAGGCAGCCTGGACACGCGCCGCACCGCGACCCTCATCCAGGGCGACCAAGCCATGGAATACGCCCTGGGCGCGGAGGCCTGGGCCGAGCAGATCCTGCGACGTGACATCACCGACCCCAAGAACACTCAGCACGACATCAACCTCGGCCAGGATTGGGCGGCACAACTGCCACCCCTGCCGGTGGAAGGCGGCCAGATCATCGGGCACATCGAAGACATGCAGGGTCGCTTCAACCTGGACCTCCTCCAGGGGCAGGGCGGCCAATCGACACAAGGATACTTCGGCCAGTTCCAACGACTGCTCACCGCCCTCAACCTGGACCCCAACATCGCCTACGCCGTCTCGGATTGGGTGAACGCGGGCACAGTCCCCGCGAGCCAGTTCGGCGCGAAGGATGATTTCTACACCCGCCTGCAGCCGCCCTATCTCACCGCGGACGCACCCATGACCAGCGTCAGCGAACTGCAGCTGGTCAAGGGCGTGACCCCCGAGGTGTATGCGGCGCTCGCGCCTTATATATGCGCCATCCCGGTGAGCATCGCGCCGGCGCAGGGCGGCAATGCCGCCGGCTGGCTCAATGTGAATACCGCCCCCGGCCTGCTGATCTCGACCCTGGCCCAGGGGATCACCGAGGATCAGGCCCAGCAGGTGGTGGGTGAACGCGGCACCCAGGGGATCACCCAGTCGCAGTTCAGCGGCATCATCAAGATACCCAGCACTGGCGTGCAGCCGGTGTTCACCAGCAGTTACTTCCTGCTGACCGTGACGGCGGAGATTGGCAGCACCCATGTGACCATGTACAGTCTGCTGCAAAGCAGCGGCACCAACGTCACCTCCATACGCCGCACCTTCGGGACCCTCTAGCATGGCCGAATCCATCTTCCTGCAGATGCCACGCGTCCCCGGGCCCTTCCACTGGCTGCTGGTGGATGCGCTCGGCAACCGCATCGGGCATGTGCAGCAGGGGGCGCTCGCTGATGCCGCTGCCCAAGCCAAGGGACGCAAGCTCACCGCCTTCGTGCCCGGCGAACAGGTGCTGGTATTCCCTGCCGAGATCCCCAGCCGCAATCTGCAGAAGGTGCAGCAGGCCGCACCCTTCATATTGGAAGACAAGCTCGCCGCCGACGTGGAGACCCTGCACTTCTCCGCCGAACTGCGCGACGCGGACAAGCCGTTGGTGGCGGTCACCGAACAGGACCGCATGCGTCGTTGGCTGGGTGAGATGACTGAGGCGGGCCTGGAACCGGTGCAGCTCATGGCCGACGTCACTGCGCTCCCGCCGCCGGCGGATGGCGTCGTGGTGGCCCTGGACGCGGGCTACGCCGTGGTGCGCTTCGCGGACGGCAGCGGTTTCACCACGGAACGGGAGCTGGCGATGGACGTGTTGCGCCGTCGCCTCGCCGAACGGGAAGGCGACGCACCGCCCCTGCAGGTCGCGCTGCATGCTGGCGAGGCGGATGACGCCGCCGGTTTCGCCGCCGCCCTCATGGGCGCCGAAGTCAACCAACACACCCTGCAAGAAGGCCTGCTCCCCCTGCTCGCCGCCAGCCTGCGCAGGCAGCGCGGTCTGAACCTGCTGCAGGGCGCGTTCCAGATCCGGACCGGCTTCCAGGAACACTGGCGCATCTGGCGCGTAGCTATCGTGCTGCTCACCGTCTGCCTGGTGCTCGGCTTGGTGCAGCAAGGCGTGAGCTATGTCAGGTTGAAGCGCGAGGCCGGAGCTCTCGATACCCAGGTCGCGCAGCTCTTCGACCAAGCCATGCCCGGCAGCCGTCAGGTGGCCGGCGCTGAGAGGTCACGGATGCAATCCCTGCTCACGCAGCTGCAGGGCGGCGGCAACGCCGGCTCGCTGCTCTCACTGCTGAGCGACTTGGGTGGCGCCATGGCCGCCAATCCCTCCATACAGGTCATCGCGGTGGATTACCGCAGCGGCACGCTCGAGGCCCAGCTGCAGGCGAGCGACATCGGCGGCCTGGACGCACTCAAGACTGCCTTGAGCAAACAGACCGGCCTCACCGTGACACTCGATTCCGTCAGCGCTGCCGGCAGCCAGGTCACGGGCCGTATCGCCCTGAGTGGAGGCGCGTCATGAACCGCCTCGACGAACTGCAGAGCTGGTACCAGGCGCTGCCGGAACGCGACCGGCGCATCCTGCTGCTGGGTGGTATCGCGCTCGGCGTGATACTCGTCTATCTCGCCATCCTGCATCCCTTCTTCTCCGGCAAGCAGGCCCTACAGACCCACATCCAGGAGCAACAAGGGCTCGTCGCTTGGATGCAGCCGGCGGCGGCCCAGATCCAGTCCTTGCGCGGCCAGCAATCCGGCGGTCTGCCGGCGGGCCAGTCACTGCTCGCGGTGGTGGACACGAGCGCTGGTCAGGCCGGTTTCGGCGCGGCCCTGAAGCAGGTGCAGACCGGCAACGACGGTTCGGTGCGCGTGCAGATGCAGGGCGTCGCCTTCGACAACCTGGTGCGCTGGCTCGGCGACCTGCAACAGCGCTATGGCGTCACCGCGCGGGAACTCACCGCCCAGCGCGGCAGCGGCCCCGGCGCCGTGGATGCGAGCCTCACCCTGGTGGCACCCGGCTCATGAAGTTCGGCACCCTCCGGGGCTGGCTCCTCGGTGCAGCGGCCTACCTGATCTTCCTGCTGGCGACCCTGCCCGCAGACTACGTGGTGGGCTGGACCGTCAAACATTTCCCGGCCGTGCAGCTGAGCGGGGTCTCCGGCAGCGTGCTCTCGGGTGCGGCGCAGCAACTGCGTTACGCGGGCCGACCCTTGGGTGCCGTCGAATGGCGTTTCGATTGGCTCGCCCCCTTCACTTTCACCCTGGGTTATCGCGTGCGGCTGCACGACGACAGCAGCGACCTCACGGGGCGCGTCGACTCGCGCTTCGGCACCGTGTACCTGCGGAGCTTGAGCGGGCAGCTACCCGTGGCGGCGCTGGACCCCTGGTCGCCACTGCCGGCCCACAGCCTGGAAGGCAAGCTGAACCTGCAAGTCGCGCAGCTCAGTTTCAAGGGCGGACGCCTCGCGGGCGCCTCGGGCGAAGTGGACCTCTCGGAAGCCGTCTTAAAATGGCCCACGAGCTATGCCCTAGGAAGCTTCCGCCTGTTGCTGGCGGACGCCGGCGACGGGGTGCACGCCACCGCCGATGACCTGACCTCCCCCTTGAGCCTGCACGCAGAATTGAGCTTAGGGCCCACGGGCGCCTATAAGCTCACCGGCACCCTGGCCGCCCACGACCCGGGCGATGCCTCCACCCGCAACCTCCTCGCCAACCTGGGACGCCCTGACAGCACCGGTCGCTACCCCTTCAGCTTCAACGGCCAGTGGTAGGCTATGGGAATTTAAGGCCTATCTCGTGGTTTTTCATTGACTTAGAGCCGGATATTTAAGCATCATTGTACTTTCGGTACGCTCTCGACCTGGCCCTTGAGAAGGCCGGCGGGGGCGATTCGCCATTGGGGTTCTGGTCCGTGAAGGTAGCCTGCTAGGGATATGAAGCCGGAAAGCGCCATACACACCGCGCCCGCGGACGTGCTGTTCAGTCTCATGGAGCAGACGGCGGGCTTCGTCGGCCAGGATTTCTTCCGGCATCTGGTGCGCAGCCTGGCCGTGACCCTCGATGCCGAATACGCCTTCGTCACCCAGCGCCTCCCCGACAACCCACACCGCCTGAAGCTCGTGGCCGGCTGGCACGTGAACCACAGCGCCGGCGGCACGGGCGAGTTCGAAGTGGCGGGTTCGCCCGCCGAGCGGGTGCTGGCCGACGGCCGGCTCTGGGTGGAGAGCGACGCCGCTACCGCCTATCCCGAGGACCGCTGGCTGCGCAAGCATGGCGTGAACGCTTACTGCGCCGTGGCCATCCCCGGACTCGACAACCAGGCGGTGGGACACCTCGGCATCATGTCACGCCAGCCCTTCCAGGCCAGCGACGAGCTCTTCGACGCGTTGCGGGTGCTCGCGGCGCGCTGCGCCGGTGAGCTGCGCCGCCGCCGTCTCGACGATGTGCAGCGATTGGCTGCCGCCAAGTTCGCCACCGCCTTCCGCGCGGCTCCAGGCATCATCGCTATCTCCGACCTCGAGACCGGCAAGTTCACGGACGTGAACGCTGCCGTGGAGCGCATGCTGGGCTACAGCCCGGCCGAGATCATCGGCCGCACAGCCCTGGAGCTCGGCATCTGGGAATACCAGGAGGAACGCGAGGAGTTGCTGCAGGAGCTCAAGCTCAGCGGCCGGCTAGCCAACCGCGAAGTGCACCTCCTGGCGCGCTCCGGCGAGAAACGCCGCGGGCTCGCCTCCGCCGAGATGATCGAGATCGAAGGCCGGGCCCACGCGCTCACCGCGGTCTTGGATGTCACCGACTACCGTACCGCGCTCGAGGCCCTGCACCAGCGCGACATCAGTTATCGCACCCTATTCAACACCGGCGCCGACGCCGTGGTGGTGTATCCCATCGACGACGCCGGCCGCGTGGCGGGCCCCTTCACCGAAGTGAACGACGCCGCCTGCGTGATGCTCGGTTACGGTCGCGACGAACTCCTGGAGGTCACACCTTCTTCCCTGACCGAAGCGGAGAAGCTGCGTGAGGCCGGCGAAAGACTGCTCGTCTCCGGTTCGGCCGTCTTCGAGACCAGCCTGCGCACCAAGGACGGCGCTCAGCTCCCGGTGCAGGTACACGCCCGCCGCTTGGTGCACGACGGGCGCAACGCGGTGCTCGCCGTATACCACGACCAGCGCAGCAGCCTCCAGCAGGGAGACGCGCTGCAGGACGTGGAGCGCAAGTACACCAGCATCTTCCAGAACGCGGTCGAGGGCATCTACCAGTCGACGCCCGACGGCCGCATCATCCGCGCCAACAACTCCCTGGCTCGCATCATGGGCTACAACTCGCCGGAGGACCTGCTGGCGGAAGCCCCCAACGTCTCGCAGAGCACCTACCTGCGGCCCGAACGCCGCGTGGAGCTGCTGCAGATGCTGGAGCGCGAGGGCCACTACACCGATCAGGAATTCCAGCTGGTGCGCCGCGACGGCACGTCCATCTGGGTCAGTGATAACGCGCGGTTGGTACGCAGCAAGGAAGGCAAGGTCGAGTATTACGAGGGCACGCTGCAGGACATCACCCGCCGCAAGCAGGCGGAGGAAGGCCTGGCCCAGTCCGAGGAGAAATACCGCACGCTCGTGGACATGAGCCAGGATGGGGTGTTCCTGAGCGAAGGCGGGAGCCTGGTGTACGTCAATCGCGCGCTCGCCGCGATGCTCGGCTATAAGCCCGACGAGATGACCGGCCTCACCTTCACCGCGCTACTGGCGCCCGAGGACCAGGCGGCTAGCAAGGTATTCGTGGAGAGCCACGCCCTGCCTGCCGGCCACGAGTTGCACGAGCTGCGCCTCATGCACAAAGGCGGCAAGAAGCGAGTGACAGCCGCCATCACCATCGCCCACATCCCCTACCGTGGCAAGACCGCGGTGACGGGCACGGTGCGCGATGTGACCCTGCAGAAGCAGTCCGAGCAGGAGCTGGTACGCGGCGCTTATCACGACGCACTCACCGACCTTCCCAACCGCAGCTTCTTCATGGAGAAGGTGCAGCAGACGCTCGAGAACGTGGGCAAGCGCAGCAGCGACCGCTTCGCGGTGCTGTTCCTCGACCTAGACCGCTTCAAGCTCATCAACGACAGCCTAGGCCATTCCTTCGGCGACCGTGTGCTGGTGGCCATCGGACGGCGCCTGCGCGCCTGCCTGCGCCCCGCGGACCTCATCGCCCGCTACGGCGGCGACGAGTTCACCATCCTGGTGGAGAACGTCACGGGCCTGGACGACGCCACCGCCGTGGCGGACCGGGTGCACGAGGAGCTGGCCCGCGCCATCACCGTGGACGGACACGACGTGTTCACCAACGCCAGCATCGGCATCGTGATGAGTGCCGCCCATTACAACCATCCCGACGAGATCCTGCGCGATGCGGATACCGCCATGTACCGCGCCAAGGCGGCCGGCAAGGCCGGCTACGTGGTGTTCGACGACGCCATGCACGAGAGCGCCAAGGCCAACCTGCGCCTGGAGACGGAACTCAGGCTCGCCCTGCAACGCGGCGAGTTCCGCGTTCACTACCAGCCAGTCATGGACCTCTCTGCCAACAAGCTGTCCGGCTTCGAGGCGCTGATCCGCTGGGACCACCCCACCCAGGGCCTGCTTGGCCCGGAGAAGTTCCTGGCTGTCGCTGAGGAGACCGGACTCATCATCCCCATGGGCTGGTGGGTGATGGAGACCGCCTGCGCCCAATTCGTGAAGTGGAAGAAGAAGTTCAAGCATATGGGCGAGGAGCTCACCATCAGCGTGAACATCGCCAACCGCCAGTTCGCCCACTGGGTGCTGCCGCAGCGCGTGGCGCGGGTGCTGGACATCACGGGGCTCAAGGCCAAGAACCTGTGCCTGGAGATCACCGAGACGGTGTTCATGGATAACCCGGACCTGGCCATCGAGACCATCGCGCGGCTCAAGTCCGTGGGCGTGAACCTGCAGATGGACGACTTCGGCACCGGCTATTCGTCGCTCTCCGCCCTGCGCCGCTTCAAGATCGACACCCTCAAGATCGACCGCTCCTTCATCACCGGCATCGAGCGCGCCCGGGCCGATCGCGCCATCGTGCGCACCATCACGGTGCTGGCCGCGGACCTCGGCATGGACGTGGTGGCGGAAGGTATCGAGAACACGCGCCAGGTGGAGCTGCTGCGCGCGCTCGGTTGCCGCAAGGGCCAGGGTTACTTCTTCTCCAAGCCCATGTCCACGGGCGACGTGGAGAAGTACATGGCGGCGCTCGCCCCGCCTAAGTAAGCCTCAATCCCATCCCGGTTCCGAATATTCCTGCAACCGGGCTTGCGCCACCGGCTTCGTCCACAGGCTCACCCCCACCAGCATCAGCACGTTGGCCGCGAGGCCATAGATGCCTTCGTGAAGCGGCAGCGGTCGCCAGGCCGGCTCCAGCAGGAACACCATGTTCACGGCGATGCCCGCCAACAGCCCAGCCATGGCGCCGGCGGCCGTGGCCCGCTTCCAATAGAAGGTGGCGATGAGCGTGGGGAAGATCTGCGCCACGCCGCCGTAGGAACCCAACAGCAGTGCCACCAGCGAGATGTGAGAAGCCACCGCGAAATAATAGGCCGTGGCGGCCACCAACAGCACTAGGACGCGGATGAGGGCGCGTTCCAGCCTGTCACTCATGGGTCGGGGCCAGAACGGCATCAGCACATCGCGCACGCCCACGGTGCCGGCGGCGTGCATGATGGCGTCACCGGTGTGCATGGACGCGGCCAGCGTCCCGGCGGAAGCGAGCCCCACCAGCCAGGGCGAGAGCCCGGCGTGCTGCAGCATGAAGGGCAGGATCGTGTCCGCCTCCTTCACGTCCGCGAAGCGCAGCACGGCGCTGAAACCGATGATCAGGATCGGCACCATGAAGATCTGCATGGTGGGATAGAGCACCACCATGAGCTTGATGCTGCGGTCGTCCTTGGCCGCCATGCTGCGCATGAAGAAGTGCGGCCAGCAGCAGAAACCCAGCACCGAGATGAGGATCGCGGAGCTGTAACCCCACCAATCCCAGGGGGCGCCGCTGCCGGTGAGGCCGGGCGGCACCAGCATGACGCCGTGCGGGCTCGCTGCGATGGCCTGGAACATGGCCTGCACGCCACCATAGAACTTCCAGGGCAGGTAGAGCCCGAATATCCAACCGATGGTCATCATGGCCAGCCCCATGAACACGCTGGTCCAACTCACGCCCATCATGCCGCTGTAGAGCACGTAGAACGTCACGATGCCATACGCCAGCAAGGCGCCCTGCCACTCCGGCAAGGCACCGCGGCTCGCCACCGCGAGGATGAAGCCCACACCCTTGATCTGCAAGGTGAGGTATGGCACCAAGGCCACGAAGCTGAGCAGGGCCACCGTCACCTGCAGTGTCCGGCTGTCGAAGCGGTGACCCACGATCTCTGCCTGGGTGAAGAAACCGAGGCGTACGCCGAGACGGCGTGCTCTCGGCCCCAGGAAGTAGAACGGGATCATGCCGAACATGCCGTAGACCAGGATGTAGAACGCGGCTGCACCCCGGGAATACGCCCAGCCCGGACCGCCCAGGAAGGCGAAGGAGGAGAACACCGCGGCTCCCAGCACGAAGTACAGCAGCACCGTGCTTAAGGTGCGGCCGCCGGCCACATACCCCGACACGCTCTTGGCGACGGACAGGCCCGGCACCATGCCGAGCAGCAAGGCGATGCCGAGATAGACGAGGCAGGGGATGAACTCAATCGGCATGGCTGCCGTCCTTCCCCTTCCCCGCCGCCCGCATGTCGGCGCGGAACGTCAGCAGCAGCACGGCGAACACCGCCAACAGACAGAGCACGATCCAGGCGAGCCCGAAGGGGAGTCCGAAGAGATAGGGCTCGATGCGCGCCGCCGGCAGGTACCCCGGCCAGATGCAGAGCCCCAGGAGCAGCAGCACTAGGCCCAGGAAGAGCTTGTGCCGCCGCGGCACGCCGCCGGTCCGCTTCATATGATCCCCTTGTTCCTCTGGCTCAGGCTCTTTGCTTGTCTTGGGTCGCGCTCGCTACCCGGTTGCGGCCGCCGCGCTTGGCCGCGTACAAGGCGCGATCTGCCTCGTTGATCAGGGCCGCCACGCTCTCGGTGGTGGGTCCGGCGGTGGCCGCGCCGATGCTCACGGTGATGCGTATGTCCTCGGGCTGGCCCGGTATCCGCAGCTTCTCGACCGCCTCCCGCAGGCGCTCGGCGGTCTCATGGGCCAGCGCTGCCGAGGTCTCGGGCAGGAGCACCACGAACTCCTCGCCGCCGTAGCGGCCGATCACGTCCAGCTGCCGCAGGCTCGCCCGGCAGGTGCCGGCCAGGATGCGCAGCACCCGGTCGCCCATCTCGTGGCCATAGCTGTCGTTGATGGCCTTGAAGTGGTCCGCGTCCATGAGCAGCACCGAGAGCTCGCGCCGGTAGCGCTGGCTGCGTTCGAACTCGGTCTCGGCCCGTTCTACGAAATGGCGGCGGTTGTAGAGCCGGGTCAAGCCGTCGGTGGTGGCCAGGTTCTCCAGCTCCTTGATGAGTTGGGCGTTGTCGAGCGCCACGCTCACCTGCTTCGCCATGGCGGCGGCGATGTCCACCTCCTGCTTGGCGATGGGTCGCGCCGGCTGCCCCACGATCAGCAGCCTGAAGCCGCCGTTGTTGGAGAGCATGGGTACCGCCAGGTAGTGGCCCTGGGCCTGCCCCTCGCCTCCCGGCACCAGCGTGGCCGCGTCCTCCGGCGAGAGCAGCCGCGGCTGTTTGCCCATGCGCAGGCGGGTGATGACGCCACCGTGCTGCGCCGGCCATTGCTCGAAGTAATCCCGTTCCTCGGCGGTGATGCCGCGGGAGGCGATGAGCGAGAGATAGAGATCCCGATCCACGTAGAACAAGGCGCGCTCATAACGGACGAAGCTGGTGAGGGCGTCGATGAGCTGTTCGCCGATGGCGCGTTCGTCACGCAACGAGGTCACGGACTGGATAAGGTTGTGGAGCGCTTCGGCCCACTGCCGCTTCTGGTGCTCGTTCTCCAGGTCGTGTTCGCGCTTGATGGACCGCTTGAACAGCGTGGAACCGAGCATGGTCAGCACGAAGATGGTGGCAGCGTACAGGAGGTAGGCCCACCAGGTACGCCATGGCGGCGGCAACACCGTGATGTGCAGCACGCTGTCCGCGGTGGTCCAGACCCCGTCGTTGTCGGCGCCGCGCACGTGCAGGCTGTATTCGCCGGGATCCAGGTTGGTATAGGTGGCGATGTGCCTGCCGTGCACGGTATGCCAGACACTATCGAAACCTTCCAGCTTGTAGGTGAAGCTGTTCATGGATGGCGCCACGTAGTCGAACACCGCGAACTCGAAGCTCAGGATGTTCTGGCGGTATTCCAGCTGCACGTCCGTCACCGGTTGGTCCTCTCGCAGCAAGGGCTGCTCCGCACCGAGCGCCGTGAAACGCGTGATCCCGACCTTGGGCGCATTCTCCCCATGCAGCAAGCGATCGGGATGGAAGGAATTCATGCCATTGATACCGCCGAAGAACAGCTCGCCATCCGGAGCCGCATAGGCAGAGCCACCGTTGAACTCGGTGCTCTGCAGACCGTCGCTCACGCCATAGTTGCGGAAGCTGCCAGCGGTGGGGTCGAGCCGCGAGAGACCGTAGTCCGTGCTCACCCAGATGCCGCCGGTGGCGTCGCCGAGCACGGTGTAGATGTCGTTATTGGGCAGGCCATCGGCCACGGAGTAGCGCTTGAACTTGCCGGTGTCCACGTCCATGCGGTTGAGGCCGCTGCCCGTGCCCAGCCATAGGTCGCCGCTCGCGTCCGTGTAGCAGGCGATGACGTCGCTATCGCTGATGGAGGTGTCGTCGCTGAGGTCAGTGCGATAGACGGTGAAATGGTCGTGCACCCCGTCGAAACGCCCGAGGCCGTTGGACGTGGCCACCCACAGCACCTTGCCCGGGGTTTCGCATACCTGCAGCACCTTGCCGTCCGGCAGGCTGTCGGCGCGGGCCGGATCGTGGTCGAAGCGGCGGACCGCGCCGGTCTTCCGGTCGAAGAGCACGAGGCCGGCGGCCGTGGGCACCCAGAAGCGGTTGTCGCTGTCCTCGAAGAGAGACTCCACCACGTCGCCGTTCGGATCGCCGCCCGGACGCAGCAGATCGTAATGCACGAAGGCCTTGCGTCCCGGCGCGTAGCGGTACAGACCATAGTCCGCCCCCGCCCAGATCCCGCCCTGGCGGTCGGTGTAGACCATGGTCACCAGGGAATCCTCGCGCTGGGTGACCGGCCGGTCGCCCAACTCGTACTGCGTGTAACGTCGTCGCGCCGGATCGAGGTGCGTCAAACCCTGGTCACTGCCGACCCATAGCCCGCCCGCGGCGTCCTCGCTCATGGACCACACTATGTTTCCGGCCAAGCTGTTGGCGTCCCCCTGGCGATGCCGGTAATAACCGAAAGCCCGGGTCTCGGGGTTATAGATGTCGGCGCCGCCGGTCTTGGTGCCGATCCAAAGCAGGCCGGTGCGGTCCCGATACAGGCTCTCCACTACATCGTCGCTGAGGCTCCCCACGTCCGCATCGTCGTGTCGGTAGCTGCTGAAGTGGCCAGTCTCCGGATCATAGCGGCCGAGGCCGGCCGTATAAGTGCCCACCCAAACATTACCCTCGGGATCGTCCAGCAGTGCCTGCACGTTGTCATCAGGGATGGGGTCCGGCACCGCGGCCGCATGCCGGTAGTAGACCTGCACCCTGCCGGCGGCATCCAGCAGCACCAGCCCACGGTCGCTGCCCACGTAGAGATGCCGGTCGGCGGTCTCCAGGATCGCCTGTACCGGCGCTTTCATGAACACCGCCTGCACGGCTTCGGATGCGTCCTCGGGCACATAGGCTTGCAAGGCCTGGGCCCGCGGATCCAGGTAATAGAGGCCTTGGGACGTCCCTACCCACAGACGCCCCCCCCGTCCCGCGTAGATCGCCAGTACGTCATTGGCATTGGGGCGTGCGGAAGGCACTCGGAAATGAGTGAAGCTGCCGTCCGGCTCCATCCGGTCGAGACCTTGAGCGGTACCCACCCATAGGCGTCCACTGCGGTCGATGCACAAGGCGTTTACGTTGTCATCGGCGAGGCTCGCGGGCTTGCCCGTCGCGTGCTGGAAATGGATGAAGCGTTCGCCGCCGAATTCCAGGCGATCGAGGCCCGAACCCAGGGTGCCGATCCAGAGGGCGTGGTCGCCGATCGCGAGGGCATGGACGTTGTTGTCCGCCAGGGATCCCGGGTTCGCGGGGTCGTGGCGGTAGGTGATGAAGTTGTAGCCGTCGTAGCGTTGCAGGCCGTCCTGGGTTCCCAGCCACATATACCCCTGGGCGTCCTGCACCATGCCCTGCACGGAACTCTGGGACAGGCCGTCCTCGATACCGATACGGCGGAAGCGCAGATTGGAACCCGGAGGGAAGGTGGACGTGCCTTCGGCGGCATGGATGCGCGGAGTACAGAAGCAGATGAGCAGGGCCGGCAGCAGGATGCGGAGCGCATCTCCTAGCCGTAGATATCCTCGACGATTTGGATGCAGGTCAGGCACGCTCACATCGCCCCAAACGCCTGGTTGAATGCGGCAGTTGCGGGCAGACCCGCCGGTCACAAGATTATGTCGCAGTTCCCGTCAAAAAGCTTGCGGGGCCGGCTCGATGCCCGGCCCCGCTACAGCGACGCTCAGGAGCGTTTCACGCCTTCCGGGTTGCCCATGAAGTCGCCCTTGCCGACTTCCACGCCGTTGTGGCGCAGGATGGCGTAGGCGGTGGTCACGTGGAAGTAGAAG
This sequence comes from Gammaproteobacteria bacterium, assembly GCA_035691665.1. Classification (GTDB taxonomy): domain Bacteria; phylum Pseudomonadota; class Gammaproteobacteria; order Natronospirales; family REEB76; genus DASUBN01. The sequence goes on from DASSIS010000116.1 coordinate 50,301, forward strand.
TTCGGATAGACGTAGTCGAACAGGTAGCCCAGGCCCTGGAAGTGGCGCACGCCGGTGCGTTGCTGCAATTCGATCTTGCGGTCTTCGGAGCCGTCGACCTGTGCCGGCTTGATGCTTTGGATGTAGGCGATAGTCTTCTCGATCCGGGCATAGAGCTCGGCGAAGGTCTGCTCGTTGTCCTCGTACTTCGGCGGCTCGAGGCCGGCAAGGCGCGAGACACAACCCTTGGATTGGTCCGAGGCGATCTGGATCTGACGAGCCAGGGGGAACATGTCGGGTGCGAGCCGGCCGTTCACCAACACCGCCGGGTCGAACTTCTTGGCGAGGGCATGGGCCTCGCCCTTCTTGAGCACCGCGAGCAGGTTGGTGAGGACGTTGACGAAGGACACGGCCGAAGCCTGGTACATGGAAATCTGCATGGCTGTCTCCGGTTGATGAGCGCGTGCATGTGTCATGGGGATGACACGGGCATGGATATAGAATGTCAGTAGCCTGGTGCCTGTGCGCCCTGAGCCGCCGGCGTTGTAACCGGCAAAACCCAAGGAACGACCATGAAAATTCTAACCCAGACGCTGCTCTTGACGTGCTGCGCCCTCTTTCCTGCCCGTGCGGTGCTCGCGGATACCACCCCGGATTTCGACGTGCTCAAGAGCATGTCGGTAGCCGACTTCCGCGCCACGGGCCTCGACCACCTGAGCGATGCCCAGATCAAGGCCCTCGATGTCTGGATCGCGGATTACCAGCGCAACCATGCGGGTACCTGCATGCCGGCCGCCAGCCCCGCGGCGACCGCGCCCGGTGCCGCACTGGCAGACACCACCGTCGTCGCGCATCTGGTGGGAAGCTTCCGGGGTTGGGGCGGGAGCACCACCTTCACGCTCGACAACGGCCAGGTATGGCAACAGGTGGACGACTCGGTGCTCGACGTGGGCGCCATCGAGCATCCCAAGGTCACCATCAAGAAGGGCCTGATCAGCGCCTATTACCTGTCGGTGGAAGGGGTACAGGACACGGTCGCGGTGCGGCGGGTGAAGCCTTGAGGCGTTTCAGTCGCCGCGCTTCGCCAGCAGCCGATCCAGGTTATTGGCGAACGCCTGGCGATCAGCCTGGCTAATGGGCGCCGGACCGCCGGTGTTGACCCCACTGTCCCGCAGCGTAGCCATGAAATCTCTCAGGCTCAGGCGCGCCTTGATGTTGTCAGGCGTGTAGAGCTCGCCCCTTGGGTTGAGCGCATGAGCGCCCTTGTCGACCACCTGGGCCGCCAACGGGATGTCCGCTGTGATCACCAGGTCACCGGCCTCCACCTGTTTCACGATCTCGTTGTCCGCCACGTCGAAACCCGATGAGACTTGCAAAGACTTGATGTGCTGCGATGCCGGCGTGCGCAAGGACTGGTTGGCCACCAGCGTCAGCTGCACCGAGGCACGTTTCGCCGCCCGGAACAGGATCTCCTTGATGACCTTGGGACAGGCGTCCGCATCCACCCATATCTTCATGGCCGGTTGCCGAGCCAGGCAGCGGCACCGGTGCCGGCAGCCTGGCCGGTGGCGAAACAGGCGGTGAGCAGGTAACCGCCGGTAGGCGCCTCCCAGTCCAGCATCTCGCCGGCGCAGAAGACCCCGGGGATCTCTCGCAGCATCAGGGTCGCATCCAGGGCCTCGAAACTCACGCCGCCGGCGGTGCTGATAGCTTCGTCCAAGGGGCGCGCCGCGGTGAGCGCCAGAGGCAGTTCCTTGATGGCAGCGGCGAGCTTCGCGGCCTCGGGCAGCTCGATCCCGAGCACTTCACGGAGCAGCCCAGCCTTGACCCCTTCGATGCCCGCCTGCTTGCGTAGATGATTGCTCATGGACTGGGAACCACGGGGCTTGGAGAGGTCTTCGTTGAGGCGCAGTGCGTCGCGGTTGGGTGCGAGGTCGAGATAGAGCGTGACGCTGCCCCGGGCGCCGATGGCATCCCGCAGCGGCGCCGACAAGGCATAGACGAGACCGCCTTCGATGCCCTGCTCCGTGACGATGAACTCACCCTGCTGCGGTGTGCCGTCTTCGAGCCAGGCACTGACAGGCTTCACGGGCTGCCCGGCATGGCGCTGACGGAAATGCCCACTCCAGGCTACATCGAACCCGCAGTTGGCGGGCTTGAGCGGCGCAAGCTTCACGCCGCGCGCCCCCAGCAGCTCCATCCAGGTACCGTCGGAACCCAGGCGCGACCAACTGCCGCCGCCCAAGGCCAATACGGTGACATCCGCCTCGACCGCGCGCGCGCCGTCTGGCGTGGTGAACACCAGCCGGCCTTCCGCATCCCAGCCCTGCCAGCGATGTCGCCCGTGCAGCGTCACGCCCGAGGCGCGCAGGCGCTTCAACCAGGCACGCAGCAGCGGGGCGGCTTTCATCTCGCGCGGGAACACTCGGCCGGAACTGCCCACGAAAGTCTCGACGCCGAGCTCCTTGGCCCAGGTGCGCAGCGCTTCGGCACCGAAGCGGGCGAGATAAGCGGCGAGCGCCTCGCGGCGCTCGCCATAACGGGACAGGAAAGCAGTCTCGGGCTCGGCATGGGTCAGGTTGAGGCCGCCGACGCCCGCCTGCAGGAACTTGCGTCCCACCGAGGGCATGGCGTCGTAGACATCCACCTCGACCCCACCCTGGGCCAAGGTCTCCGCCGCCATGAGGCCGGCGGGGCCGCCGCCGATGACCGCAGCGGTATGCGGCGGCATCAGCCCTTAGCCGGGCGCGCGTTGCTTGTCTGGGACATGAGCGTGCCCACCATGGCGGAGAGGTCGCCCATGTTGGCGGGCACCACCGTCACCGTCGAGCTCTTGGCGATCTCGCCCCACTGGTCCACCCACTGCTGAGCGAGCTGGTAGTGCAAGGCATCCATACCGCCGTCGCCCGCCGCCGCCTTGGCGATGGTGTTGATGGCGTTGGCGGTGGCGGTCGCTACCGTGGAGATGGCCTGGGCCTGGCCTTCGGCGCGCAGGATGGCCGCCTGGCGTTCGCCGTCGGCGTTGTTGATCTGGCTCTGTTTCTGGCCCTCAGACTGGTTGATGGCCTGCTGGCGGTCGCCCTCGGACTTGGCGATGGCGGCGCGCTTCTGGCGCTCGGCGGTGAGCTGCAGCTCCATGGCCTTCTGGATCTCATCCGGCGGCGTCAGGTTGCGTATCTCGTAGCGCAACACTTTCACGCCCCAACCCACCGCCGCCTGGGTGAGCACGTCCACCACACCCTTATTGAGGGTGTCGCGCTGGGAGAGGCATTCGTCCAGTGCGAGCTTGCCCACCTCGGCGCGCATGGTGGTCTGCACCAGCTGCACCACGGCGGCGATCACGTCGTTGGTGCCGTAAGCGGCGTTCTGGGCGTTGGTGATCTGGTAGTAGAGCACGCCGTCCACCGACAGGCGTGTGTTGTCCTTGGTGATGCACACCTGCTCAGGCACGTCCATGGGGATCTCGCGCATGTCGAACTTGTAGGCTACCCGGTCCATGAGCGGCATGATGATCTGCATACCTGAGGTCAGCACCGTATGGAAGCGGCCCAGACGTTCGATGACCCAGGACTGCTGCTGAGGCACGATGCGCACCGATCGCAGCAGCGTGACCGCCGCCCAGAAGAGGATCAGTAGACCGATGACCGCCGATATCGAGAACCCCATGGATACGCTCCTGTATTGTGTGTCGAGATCCGTCCGGATCGCTTCAGTTGATGGGCTTGATCCGTAGCTTGGCGCCGTCCCGGGCCGTGACCTCGGCCCGCTGACCGATGTGCGGGCGGCCGGCGCCCTCCCAGACCGCCTCCCAGAGGGAGTCGCGGTATTTCACCCTGAGGCTGTCGCCGTGCTCTTCCGCGATCGTTACGACGCCGCCCTTGTCCATGTCGGCCAGCGGGTCTTCTTTGCCGCCCTGGAGGCGGTGCCGCAGCAGGTGTGCGAGAGGCAGCGCCACCACGCCCGCGACTGCGAACGCCAGGGCCGCCTGCCACTCGTTGGCCGGGTAGAGCCAGGTG
>DASSIS010000117.1:0-17981 GCA_035691665.1 Gammaproteobacteria bacterium
TCCAGTTCCTTGCCTTCGAGGTAGACCGGATCGCGCACCGGGCGCACGTCCACCAGCGAACCGGGCAGGAAGGCGCGCACGCCGTCCACCTCGACCGTGAAGCCGCCCTTCACCTTGCCGGTGATGAAGCCCTTGACGATCTCGCCCTTGTTGAAGGAATCCTCGAGACGGGTCCAGGAGCGGGCACGCTTGGCCTTCTCGCGCGACAGGCGCGTCTCGCCGAAGCCGTCCTCGAACGCGTCGAGCGCGACTTCGACGTCGTCGCCGACGGCGACTTCGAGTTCGCCCTGCTCGTTGTAAAACTGTTCAGCGGGGATGACCCCTTCTGACTTGAGGCCGGCGTTGACGATGACGACATCGGGCCGGATCTCGACTACTCGGGCCGTGAGGATCGACCCGGACTGCATCTTCTGTTGCTTGATGCTCTCTTCGAAAAGTTCTGCGAATGATTCGGTCATTGGGAGTTGCCTAACACCCCCGTCAAGGGGGCACCTGTGGTTGGATCGCCGCGGCCCGAATCCTTCGGACCCGTCGGGTTGTTACAAAAGGCCCGTGGCGTCCTGCCGCGAGCCGGGTTCTTCTAAGCCCCCGGGCTTGAGCCGAAGCGCTCCCGGGCCAGTCCCATGACTCGTACCACCACCGCCTCGATGCCGATGCCGGTGGTATCCACCCGGACGGCGTCAGCCGCAGGCCGGAGGGGGGACAGGGAACGGCTCTGATCCCGCTCGTCCCGGGCACTTATGTCACGAAAAAGGGCGTCAAGGTTAGCAGTTAATCCTTTCTCTTTCAACTGGTTATAACGTCTTTCGGCCCTTTCACGGGCACTCGCGGTGAGGAAGATCTTGAGCCGGGCCTCCGGGAAGATGACCGTGCCCATGTCCCGGCCGTCGGCCACGAGACCCGGCGCCCGGCGGAAACTCCGCTGCAAACCCGCCAGTCCCGCCCGGGCCCCGGGGATGACCGCGAGCCGGGAGGCCCGCTCGCCGGTCTCCTCGGCCCGCACCGCCAGGGTCACGTCTCTGCCCGCCAGGAGGATGCGCTCGCCGCCCTTTCCGTCCTGGCCGAATTGCACCTTGAGCCCCCAGGCGAGGCGCTCGAGTTGGGCTTCGTCGCCGCCGGCACCCGCCTCCTCAGCCACCAGGGCCAGGATCCGGTACAGGGCACCGCTGTCCAGGAGATGCCAGCCGAGTTGCTCCGCCACCCGGCGGCTGATGGTGCCCTTGCCGGAGCCGCTCGGCCCGTCTATCGCAATGACGGGGGCGATGGCCGGCGCCAGCGTCATGCCGCTGCCCCTTCGCGGGCGGTGATGCCGAGGCCCGCCTGGGCCGCCAGGGACACGAAACCGGGGAAGGAGGTGTCCACGTTGCGGCAGTCGCGTATCAGGATCGGCGCCTTGGCCTTCAGCGCCGCCATGGCGAAGGCCATGGCGATGCGGTGGTCGCCGTGGCTCTGGATCTCGCCGCCCTGGAAGCGGTCCACGCCCGTGACCTGGATGCCATCGGCGCTCGACTCCACCGGCACGCCGAGGGTCGCGAGGCCGTCCTGCATGGCCTGCAGCCGGTCGCTCTCCTTCACCCTGAGCTCGCCGGCGCCGCGCACGCGGGTGGTGCCGCGCGCCGCGGCCGCCGCGATGAGCAGGGCCGGGATCTCGTCGATGGCCAGCACCACTTCCCCGGGGCCGATGTCGATGCCCTGCAGGCGCGTGCCCTCCACTTCGATGTCCGCCACCGGCTCCGCGCCCAGCTGGCGCGGGTTCAGGAGCCGGATCTCGGCACCCATGCGCTTCAGGAGCCGGAGGATGCCGTCGCGGGTGGGGTTCACGCCCACGTTCTCCAGCAGCACGCGGCTGCCGGGCGTCACGGCGGCGGCGGCGAGGAAGAACGCCGCCGAGGATAGGTCCGCCGGCACTTCCACCTGGGTGGCGAGCAGCGCACCGCCGCCGTGGATGCCGATCCAGCCGTTCTCCTTCAGGCAGCCGTGGCCGAAGGCGCTCAGCATGCGCTCGGTGTGGTCGCGGCTCGGCCCCGGCTCCTTCACCCAGCTGTAGCCGCCGGCGTAGAGGCCGGCGAGCAGCAGCGCGGATTTCAACTGGCCGCTGGCCATGGGCAGGACGTAGCGCAGGGGCCTGAGCGGATGGACGCCGTGCACGGTGAGCGGCGCGCGGCCGCCTTCACGGCTCTCGATGCGCGCGCCCATGGCGGTGAGCGGATCGATGACCCGCTGCATGGGGCGCTTCTGCAGGGAGCGGTCGCCGGTCAGGGTGGACGCGAAGGCCTGGCCCGCCATGAGGCCCATGAGGATGCGGATGGCGGTGCCGGAGTTGCCGAGGTCGAGGGGCGCCTGCGGCGCAGCGAGGCCCAGGAGACCGCGGCCCTGCACCTTGAGGCGGCCGTCGCCGGAGCCCTCCACCTGCACCCCCAGGGCACGGATGGCAGCGAGGGTCGCGAGGCAATCCTCGCCGGCCAGGAAGCCGCCGATGCGGGTCTCGCCTTCGGCGATGGCGCCCAGGAGCAGCGCGCGGTGGGAGATGGATTTGTCGCCCGGCACCCGCAGGTTTCCCTTGAGCACGCCCCCGGGTTCGACACTGTATTGCAGTTCCGCAGCGGAGGATGGCGCCTTGGCAAACATGGCTTCAGGCCTTGAGGACCTTCTCCAGGGCGCGCAGGAGACGCGTGTTCTGCTCCGCGAGGCCGGCGGTGATGCGCAGATGGTCCGGCAGGCCGTAGGCCCCCAAGGGGCGCACGATCACGCCCTCCTTGAGCAGGGCCTGGAACACCGGCAAGGCCGGACGACCCATGTCGGCGGTGACGAAGTTGCAGATGGAGGGGATAGTCTTGAGGCCGAGCGCCTTCAGGCCCGCATCGAGGCGCTTGAGCTCGACGTGATTGAGCTCGAGCGTCCGCTGGATGTGCTCCCGATCGCCGAGGGCGGCGGCGGCCGCGGTCTGCCCGAGGCTACCGGGGTTGAAGGCGAGCCGCGCCCGGTTGAGCAGCTCCACGAGCTTGGGGTGCGCTAGGGCATAGCCCACGCGCGCGCCGGCCAGGCCATAGGCCTTGGAGAAGGTGCGCATCACGATGAGGTTCGGGAACCTGGGCAAGAGCTTCGTCATGTCCGGGTAGCCCGGCTCGAGATCCGTGGCGTATTCCCAATAGGCTTCGTCCACCAGCACCAGGCAGTCCCGGGGCACGCGCTTGAGGAAAGCCTCGAGGGCCGCGCCGTCTATCCAGGTGCCGGTGGGGTTGTTGGGGTTGGCAATGAACACCACCCGGGTGTCGGCGCGCAAGAGCGCGGCCATGTTGTCCAGGTTGTGGCCATAGGGCTGGGTCGGATGTTCCGGCGGATTGGCCGCGGCGATGAGCTGGGCGGCGCCCGATGCCTGGGTCACGATGTTGTAGACCGAGAAGCCGTAACGGGAGATCACGGCGGAGCGGTCCGGACCTAAGAACACCCGCGCCACCAACTCCAGGATGTGGTCGGAGCCGGTGCCGACGAGGATGTGGGAGAGCTCGATGCCGTGGTGGTCGGCGATGGCGCGCTTCAGGCCGTAGGCGTTGCCGTCGGGGTAGAGCGCGGTCTCGTCCAGGGCCTGGCGCATGGCGGCCAGGGCCTTGGGCGAGGTGCCGAGGGGGTTCTCGTTGGAGGCGAGCTTGATGATGCCGGTGATGCCGAGCTCACGCTCAAGCTCGCTGATGGGCTTGCCGGGCTCGTAGGGGCGCAGGCCCGGGATCCCCGGCGCGGCGAACGCGAGCGGGTCGAACTCAGCCATGGCGGCGTTCGAAGTCGTCCATGAAGTCCACCAGCGCCTGCACGCCCTCTTCCGGCATTGCGTTGTAGAGGCTGGCGCGCATGCCGCCGGCGAAGCGATGGCCCTTGAGGTTGAGCAGGCCCGCGGCCTCGGCTTCCTCCAAGAACATCGGTTCCAGCGCCTTGTCGGCGCAGTTGAAGGGCACGTTCATGATGGAGCGCACGGGTTTGGCGATCTTGTTCACGTAGAAGCCGGTCTTGTCCACCCGCTTGTAGAGGAGCCCGGCCTTGTGCTGGTTGCGACGCTCCATGGCCGCGGCGCCGCCCTCGCGCTTGATCCAATGCAGCATCTTGCCGCACACGTACCAGGGATAGACCGAGGGCGTGTTGAGCATGGAGTGCTGTTCGATATGGGCGCGGTAGTCGAGCATGGTGGGGATGCCGGTAGCCGGCGCACGCAAGGCGTCGCGACGCACGATCACCACCGTGAGGCCGGCGATGCCGAGGTTCTTCTGGGCCGCGGCGTAGATGAGCGCGAAGCGGCTCACGTCCACCGGCCGCGACAGGATCATGGAGGTCATGTCTGCCGCCAGCGGCACCTCCACCTGGGGCACCGCGGCGAACTCGACGCCGCCGATGGTCTCGTTCACGGTGTAATGCAGGTAGGCGGCGTCCTTGCGGATCTTCCAGGAGGAGACCGGCGGGATGTCGGTGTAGCCGGAGGCCTTGGCGTCCACGGCGAGCTCCGCCTGGGTGAGCTTCTGGCCTTCCTGCCAGGCACGGTTCGACCAGTGGCCGGTGACCACGTAGTCGGCCTTGCCGCCGGGGGCCGGCGCCAGGTTCACGGGCACCATGCCGAACTGGGTGGCGGCCCCGCCCTGCAGGAACAGCACCGCGTAGTCGGCGGAGATGCCCATGAGCGCGCGCAGGGTGGCTTCGGTGTCGGCAGCGATGGGCTCGAACATGGCGGTGCGGTGGCCCATCTCCATGACCGACTGCCGGGTGCCGCGATAGTCGAGCAGCTCCTCGCGCAGCTCCAGCATCACCTCGGTCGGGAGCATCGCCGGTCCCGCGCCGAAGTTGTAGCCGCGCCCTTCCACCAAGGTCTTCGCTTTCTCAGCCACCACCGTTCTCATCCCCTGCTTCGCCTTCGATCCGGTCTATGCCCACGAGCTTCTCGCCGTCCGCGAGGCGGATGAGCCGCACGCCCTGGGTGTTGCGCCCCACCATCGAGATGTCGGCGGCCGGGGTGCGCACCAGGGTGCCGGCGTCGCTGATCAGCATGACCTCGGCGTCGGCGGCCACCTGGATGGCGCCCACCACCTGGCCGTTGCGCTCGGTGGTCTGGATGGAGATCACGCCCTGGCCGCCGCGGCCCTGCACCGGGTAGTCGGCCGGCGGGGTACGCTTGCCGTAGCCGTGCTCGGTGGCGGTGAGCACGTCGCCCTCGGCCACGATGAGCAGGTCGATCACTTTCTTGCCCTTGGCCAGCTGGATGCCGCGCACGCCCGCGGCGTTGCGGCCCATGGGACGCACGTCCGCTTCCTTGAAGCGGATGGATTTGCCGTCGGAGGCGAACAGCATCACGTCGCGCTTGCCGTCGGTGATGGCGATCCCCACGAGCTCGTCGCCCGCGTTGAGCTCGAGCGCGATGATGCCGCTGTTGCGGGGGCGCGAGAAGTTGTCGAGCGAGGTCTTCTTCACGGTGCCGTCGGCGGTGGCCATGAAGACGAACTTGTCCTGGGGATAATCCGTGACCGGCATGGCGGCGGTGATGCGCTCGCCCTCGGCCAGCGGCAAGAGGTTGACGATGGGCTTGCCGCGGGCGCCGCGGCCGGCCTGCGGGAACTGGTAGACCTTGAGCCAGTAGACCTTGCCGATGCTGGAGAAGCACAGCACCGTATCGTGGGTGTTGGCCACGAACAGGTTGTCCACGAAATCCTCGTCCTTCACCGCAGTCGCCGCCTTGCCGCGGCCGCCGCGGCGCTGGGCGCGGTAGGCGGACACGGGCTGTGACTTGGCGTAGCCGGCGTGGGACAGGGTCACCACCACCTCTTCCTCGGAGATCAGGTCCTCCATGGTGAGGTCTTCCTGGTCCGAGACGATCTCGGTGCGGCGCTCGTCGCCGTATTCCTCGCGCAGCAGCGCGAGCTCGCCGCGGATCACCTTGAGCAGCTTGTCAGGATCCGCCAGGATGGCGCGCAATTCGCCGATGAGATCCAGTAGTTCCTTGTACTCGTTGACGATCTTGTCCTGCTCCAGGCCCGTGAGCCGGTGCAGGCGCAGGTCCAGTATCGCCTGGGCCTGGGCCTCCGAGAGCCGGTACTTGCCCTTCACGAGGCCGAACTCGGCGGCCAGGCCCTCGGGGCGCGAGACGTCGGCGCCGCTGCGCTTAAGCATGTCCGTGACCACGCCCGGCGCCCAGTCGCGGCCCATGAGGCCGGTCTTGGCTTCCGCGGGGCTGGGCGAGCGCTTGATGAGCTCGATCATCTCGTTGATGTTGGCGAGCGCGATGGCCAGGCCTTCCAGCACGTGGGCGCGTTCGCGGGCCTTGCGCAGGTCGAAGATGGTGCGGCGCGTCACCACTTCGCGGCGGTGGCGCAGGAAGGCTTCCAGCAGCTCCTTGAGGTTGAGGAGCTTCGGCTGGCTGTCCACCAGCGCCACCATGTTGATGCCGAACACGGTCTGCATCGCGGTGTGCTGGTAGAGGTTGTTGATCAGCACGTCGGTGTTCTCGCCGCGGCGCAGCTCGATCACCATGCGCATGCCGTCCTTGTCGGACTCGTCGCGCAGCTCGGTGATGCCGTCGAGCTTCTTGTCCTTCACGAGCTCGGCGATGCGCTCCAGGAGGCGCGCCTTGTTCACCATGTACGGCAGTTCCGTCACCACGATGGACTGCTTGGCGCCTTCCTTGCCCTCCACGTGGCACTTGGCGCGCACGAAGATGCGGCCGCGGCCGGTGAAGTAGGCCTCGTGGATGCCGCGGGCGCCGTTGATGATGCCGCCAGTGGGGAAATCCGGGCCCGGCAGGTGCTTCATCAGGTCCTGGATGCTCAGGGAGGGGTCGTCGATCAGCGCCACGCAGGCGCCGATGGTCTCCTTGAGGTTGTGCGGCGGGATGTTGGTGGCCATGCCCACGGCGATGCCGGAGGAGCCGTTGACCAGCAGGTTGGGGAGCTTGGCGGGCAGGACCGAGGGCTCGGTCTCGGACTCGTCGTAGTTGGGCGTGAAATCGACGGTCTCCTTGTCGATGTCCGCCAGCATCTCGTGGGCGATCTTCGCCATGCGCACTTCGGTGTAACGCATGGCCGCCGGGGCGTCGCCGTCCACGGAGCCGAAGTTGCCCTGCCCGTCCACCAGCACGTAGCGCATGGAGAAGGGCTGGGCCATGCGCACGATGGTGTCGTACACCGCCACGTCGCCGTGGGGATGGTACTTACCGATGACGTCGCCGACCACGCGGGCCGACTTCTTGTAGGCCTTGTTGTAGTCGTTGCCGAGCTCCTTCATGGCGTAGAGCACGCGCCGGTGCACCGGCTTCAGGCCGTCCCGGACGTCGGGAAGCGCCCGGCCCACGATCACGCTCATGGCGTAATCCAGGTAGGACTGCTTCATCTCCTCTTCGAGGTTTACGAGGGCGAGTTCGCGGGCAAATTCGGCCATGCAAGAGCTGGATTTCTAAGGGTTTTTTGAAGCCGCCGAAGGCGGAAGACTCAAAGGATTCATGGTACCACAAACAGCCGATTTATTGAGCCCATTCAAACACTTCCGGTGCTTTATTTGCCCAGGTTTTCGGGGGCTGGTGGGGTCGCGATATCGCTCATCGCCCTATGCCATTATGAGACGCATTCCGAGACCGTCGTAGTCATGTGCAGAGGCGTCACCGCGCGTGTCTTGCCAGCAACATGACGTGCGCGAGCTCCCTCGCACGCGCGGCGAGCGACGCAGAAGCGGGGTTTCTATAGACTAGCGCTGTCTTCACCTTCGGACGCGCGATGGAACCGGTTGACGCGCTGATCTACGCCCGCTGGATCGTCCCCGTGGAACCTGCAGGCCGTGTGCTGGAACAGCACGCGCTGGCGCTGCGCCACGGCCGCATCGTGGCGCTCCTGCCCTACGCCGAGGCGCGTGCCCGTTATGCGCCCGCCGAGACGGTGGAGCTGCCGCGGCACGTGCTCATCCCTGGTCTCGTGAACGCCCACACCCATGCCGCCATGACGCTCTTGCGCGGCATCGCCGACGACCTGCCGTTGGGACCCTGGCTCAAGGACCACATCTGGCCCGCCGAGCACCGTTGGGTGAACGCGGATTTCGTGCGCGACGGCGCCGAGCTCGCGCTCGCCGAGATGCTGCGCTCCGGCACCACCTGTTTCGCAGACATGTACTTCTTCCCCGAAGTCACGGCCGAGGTCGCGCGCCAGCATGGCATGCGCGCGGTGCTGGGCCTGGTGCTGTTCGACTTCCCGAGCCCCTGGGGCTCGGGCCCGGAAGAATACCTGCGCAAGGGCCTTGCGCTGCGCGACCGGCACAAGAACGACCCCCTGCTCTCTTTCATGTTCGCGCCCCACTCCACCTATACCGTCTCGGAGCGCTGGCTGAAGGAGCTGCGCACCCTCGCGGACGAGGTGGATCTGCCGATGCAGACCCATCTGCACGAGACCGCCGACGAGGTGGCGCAGAGCCTCGCGCAGCACGGCAAGCGGCCCATCGCCCGGCTCATGGAGCTCGGGTTCTTCAACCCGGCGCTCATGGGCGCCCACATGACCCAGCTCACGGACGCGGAGATCGCTGCCTGCGCCCAGAACGGCGTGAGCGTGGTGCACTGCCCCGAATCCAACCTGAAGCTGGCCAGCGGCTTCTGCCCGGTGGCGAAGCTGCTCAAGGCCGGCGTGAACGTGGCGCTCGGCACCGACGGCGCCGCCAGCAACAACGACCTCGACATGCTGGGTGAGCTGCACACCGCGGCGCTGCTCGCCAAGGGCGTGGCCGGCGACGCGGCCGCCCTGCCCGCGGCCGCCGCCCTCGGCATGGCGACCTTGAACGGCGCCCGGGCGCTCGGCCTCGAGAAGGACATCGGTTCGCTGACGCCCGGCAAGTGGGCAGACCTCGTCGCCGTCGACCTCGCCGCGCCCGAGACCCAGCCCGTCTACGACGTGATCTCGACCTTGGTCTATGCCGCCGACCGGCGCCAGGTGAGCGACGTGTGGGTGGCGGGCAAGCGGCTCCTGCAGGATCGGGAGCTCACTCAGATGGATGGCGAGGCCATCCTGCAGCGGGCGGCGGACTGGCGCGAACGCATCGCCGCCGGACGCGGCGACGCGCGCCAGAGGGCTTAAAGGGATGCACACCAACCTGGATGCGGGTGAGATCGCCAAGTTCGACGCCATCGCGGCCCGCTGGTGGGACCCGGGCGGCGAGTTCCGGCCGCTGCACGAGATCAATCCCCTGCGCCTCGATTACATCGATCAGCGCGTGTCGCTCACGGGCAAGCGCGTGCTGGATGTCGGCTGCGGCGGCGGCCTCCTGGCGGAGAGCATGGCCGGCCGCGGGGCGAAGGTCACGGGCATAGACCTCTCGGAGGGCGCTCTCAGGGTGGCGAAGCTGCACTTGAAGGAGAGCGGCCGGCAGGTGGACTACCGACTGGTGAGCGCCGAGGCGCTCGCCGCCGAGATGCCGGCGGCCTTCGATGCGGTCACCTGCATGGAGATGCTGGAGCACGTGCCGGACCCGCTCTCCATCATCCGCGCCTGCACCACGCTGCTGCGTCCGGGTGGGCAAGCGGTCTTCTCCACCCTGAACCGCAACCCGAAGTCCTTCACGCTCGCGATCCTGGGGGGCGAGTACCTCTTGCGGCTCATCCCCGCCGGCACCCACGAGTACGCGAAGTTCATCCGGCCCTCGGAGCTCGACGCCTGGGCACGGGCCGCCGGCCTCACGCACCGACACAGCACCGGACTGCACTACAATCCGCTGACGCGGCGTTACCGCATGGGCCCGGGCCTAGACGTGAACTACTTCATGCACTTCAGCCGCGAGCCGCAAGCATGAGCCTGAAGCTCGTGCTCTTCGACCTCGACGGCACGCTCATGGATACGGCACCGGACATGGGCGCCGCGCTCAACGCGCTGCGGGCCGAGCATCGCCTCCCGGCGCTCTCCGCCGACCGCATCCGCCCCCACGTCTCCCACGGAGTGCCGGCCCTGCTCAAGCTCGGCTTCGGCATGGAACCCCAGGACACCCGCTATCCCGAGATGCGGGCCCGCTACCTCGCCATCTATCAGGCCGGCCTCGCGAACGAGACCCGGCTCTTCCACGGCGCCGACAAGCTGCTGGACGCGCTCGTCTCCCGGGGTTTCGTCTGGGGCATCGTGACCAACAAACCCGGCTGGCTCACGGAGCCGCTGCTGGACGCCTTCAAGCTGCGGGAGCGCGCCGCCTGCGTGGTGAGCGGCGACACCACGGCGCGCCGCAAACCCCACCCGGATCCCCTGCTCCACGCCTGCAAGCTCTGCGGCGTGGCGGCGGAAGACAGCGCCTACGTGGGCGATGCCCAACGCGACGTGGAGGCCGCCCACGCCGCCGGCATGCCCGCCGTGGTGGCCCTCTACGGTTACCTCGGCGAAGACGAGCTCCCCGCCGCCTGGAAGGCGGAGCACATGATCAAGCATCCGCTGGAACTCCTGGACTGGCTTGCGGCGCAGCCGGCCAAGCGCGCCGCGGAGGCCGGCGCATGAGCGCGTCCATGCTGGCTGTCCTGTTCATCGTGGTACTGGTTGCCGGCATCGCCGTGGGCTATGCCGTGGCGGCGGTGCGTTACGCCGCCTACAAGGCCAGGGCCGAGGCCCTGGGCGCCGCTCAGGGCGAACTGGAGAAGGCTTTCAAGGCCCTGGCCGGCGAGGCGCTCGACAACAACAGCAGGCGGCTCCTGCAGCTCGCCACCGAGAACCTCGGCAAGTACCAGACCGACGCCAAGGGCGAACTGGAGAAGCGCCAGCAGGCCTTCGCGGAGCTGGTGAAGCCCATCAGCGAAGCACTCACCAAGACCGAGGTGCAGCTGCGTGAGATCGAGAAGGAGCGCAAGGAATCCTTCGGCAGCATCGCGAGTCACTTGAAGCACATGGCCGAAGGCCAGCAGCAGCTCGAGACCGAGACCCGCAACCTGGTGAACGCCCTGCGCCGCCCCGAGGTGCGCGGCCGCTGGGGCGAGATGACGCTCAGGCGCCTCGCCGAGCTCGCCGGCATGGTGGACCGCTGCGACTTCGAGGAGCAGGTGCACAACGCCGGGGAGGACGGCGTGCTGCGCCCCGACATGGTGGTGCACCTGGCCGAGGATCGCACCCTGGTGGTGGACGCCAAGACCCCGCTGGACAGCTACATCGCCGCCATGGAGGCACGCACGCCCGAGGAGCGCGAGACCCACCTCGTGCAGCACGCTCGCAAGGTGCGGGAGCGCATCAAGGAGCTGGCCGGCAAACGCTATTGGGACCAGTTCAAGACAAGCCCGGATTTCGTGATCCTGTTTATCCCCGGCGACCAGTTCCTGTCCGCGGCCCTCGACAAGGAGCACGAACTCCAGGAGGAAGCGCTGCGCCAGAAGGTGCTGCTCGCCACGCCCACGAGCCTGATGGCCCTGTTGAAGGTCGTGGCCTACGGCTGGCGCCAGATCGCCCTGGCCGAGAACGCCGAAGAGATCCGCACGCTCGCCGAGAGCCTGCACCAGCGCCTCGCCACCTTCGCCGAGCACCTGCAGCGCATGGGCGGTGCCCTGGAGAACAGCGTGCAGCACTTCAACAACGCCGTCGGCTCATTGGAGCGGCAGGTGCTGCCGGCGGCGCGCCGTTTCACGGAGCTCGGAGTGCAGGCCAAGAAAGAGATGCCCGAACTCGACCCCGTGGAATCCGCGCCCCGGCTCACGGACGACCGCAAGAAATGAACCCCTCCGCCCAGGCGGAGCAGAAGCTCGCTGCCGCGCCGCTGGACCTGCGCCTCGCCCTCATCTTCTCGCTCGCGGCGGACCGCCCTGCCCTGACCGCGCTCTTCGCCCTATACCTCGAGATCCGCGAAGTGCCGGTGGAATGCCGCGACCCGGGCGTGGCGGAAGTGAAACTCGCCTGGTGGCAGCAGGAGATCGAGGCGCTCTACACCGGCAAGCCGCGCCATCCCCTCACCCAGGCCCTGACGCCCCACCTCGCGCCGCTCGCCGACCACAAGCCGGTGTTCCTGGACCTCATCACCGGCACGCGCATGGATATCACGGGCTCCGCGCTCGCGAGCTATGAGGACGTGAAGCGCTATTGCTACCGCCACAGCGGCGCCCTCGCCGAGCTGGGTGCGCTCGTCTGCGGCGCGCACTCCAAAGAGGCGCTGCTGGCTGCGCGACTGCTCGGAAACAGCTACCGGCTGGCGTACATCACGACCGCCGGCACGGCGGAGGCCCTGCATGGCAGAGTGTACTTCGCGGCGCAAGACCTGCAAGCCCACGGCGTGGACCGGCACGTGCACGGCGAGGCCGGGAGCGATGCGGCCATCGTCGCGCTACTGAAGGAATACACCGCGCGCGCGCGCGACATGCGCCATGAAGCGCTCGCGGGCACGCCCTCGGCGGAGCGCGGCGCCCTCGCCGCCTGGCGCATCTTGAGCGCGCTCGGCCTGAAGCGGGTCGCGAAGCTCGAAGCCCGGGGTTTCAGAGCCGGGGCCGAGCCCGTAGAATTGCAGCCCCTGAACGCCCTCTTCACCGCCTGGCGCGGTGCGCGCACCACCGGATAGTCACCCATCATGGCCCAGAGCAAACGCGACTACGCCCCGCCGAAGGACTCGCTGAAAGACCGGGCGATCCTCGTCACCGGCGCCGGCGCCGGCATCGGCCGCGCGGTGTCCAAGAGCCTGGCGGCCCACGGCGCCACGGTGATCCTGCTCGGCAAGACCGTGAAGAAGCTGGAGAGCGTCTACGACGAGATCCTGGCGGCGGGCGGCCCCACGCCCGCCATCTATCCCATGGACCTCATGGGTGCCCGCTACAAGGATCACGAAGACCTGGTGGGGGCTCTCGACAAGGAATACGGCCGGCTCGACGGGCTGCTGCACAACGCTGGGATCCTGGGCGAGCGCGCGCCCATCGAACACCACGAGGTGCACGTCTGGCAGCAGGTGCTGCAGGTGAACCTCACGGCGCCATTCATGCTCACCCGCGCCTGCCTCGAGCTGCTGTACAAATCCCAGGACGCCTCGGTGGTGTTCACCTCCAGCGGCGTGGGCCGCAAGGCGCGGGCCTACTGGGGTGCTTACTCGGTGTCGAAGTACGGCATCGAAGCCCTCGCCACCACCCTCGCGGACGAGACCGAGTTCCGCAAGACCCTGCGGGTGAACAGCCTGAACCCCGGGCCGGTGCGCACCGAGATGCGCCGCGTGGCGTTCCCGGCGGAAGACCGTGAAGCGCTCGCCACCCCGGAGAGCATCGTGGGGACTTACCTCTATCTCCTGGGCCCCGACAGCCGGGGTATCACCGGCCAGCAGTTCGACGCCCAGTGACCGTAGCGCTCAGGCACCGCAGTCCTGGTCATGGTCCAGGTGCTGCTGGTGGCGGGCGCGGTTCTCCTGCTCGACCTGATCCACCTGCCCCGTGTTGTCGTAGACGATGATCACCACGTCGTGGAGGGTCTGGCCGGTGAGGCCTCGGGTCACGCTGCCGTAGTCCGCGTTCTTGACGGCGTTAAGCGCCGCCCGGTCCAGCATCTCATCGCCGCTCGCCATGGTGATGTGGACGTCTTCCACCTGGCCGTCCAGGTAGTCGTAGGCGATGCTGGTGACGCCGGTGGCGGGCCGCTCCAGGAGCTGCTGGGGATACTTGAGGGCCGCGTCGATGAGCTTGTGCAGCTTACTTTTGAAGGCCTTGATCTCGGCACAGCTGTGGGCCGGCTTGGTTGCGGGCGCAGGGACAACGACGCTGACGGCGGCTGAGGCAGAAGTCGGCGCCGGCATATCGGCGTAGGCGATGCCGGTACCCAAGAGGATCCACAGACCGACGATGCCCTTCATGATGTCCCCCACCCGATGCGGCGGACCCGATTCTAGCCCAGGCGGCATCAGCCCGCGCGGGGTTTGCGCCGGGGCTTGCTGAGGGTGAGTTTCTTGCGGAAGCCGGGTTTGGGCCGCGGCGCGGTCGCCGGCATCTTGGCGGCGGCAAGCAACTCACCGACTTCTTCTTCGGTGGCATCGCGCCAGGTACCGCGCGGCAGGTTGCGGGGCAGACCCAGGTTCCCGAAGCGCACCCGGATGAGGCGGCTCACAGTCAGGCCCACCGCCTCCCAGAGACGGCGCACTTCCCGATTGCGGCCTTCCTTGAGGGTGACGTGGTACCACCGGTTCGCGCCCTCGCCGCCCGCCTCGCGGATGTCGTCGAAGGCGGCCATGCCATCCTCCAGCTTCACGCCGCGCTGCAGCAGCTTGAGCTGCTCCTCGCTCACCTGACCGAGCACCCGCACGGCGTATTCCCGCTCGATCTCCGACGAGGGATGCATGAGCTTGTTGGCGAGCGCGCCGTCGTTGGTGAAGATGAGGAGCCCGGAGGTATTGGTGTCGAGCCGGCCCACGGACACCCAGCGGCTGCCGCGCAATCGCGGCAGGGACTGGAACACCGTGGGGCGCCCTTCCGGGTCCTTGCGGGTGGTGAGTTCGCCTTCCGGTTTGTGGTAGAGGATGACGCGGCGGCGGGTGTCGCCGCCCCGCTCCAGGCCTCTCACCGGCCTGCCGTCGACGCTCACCCGGTCTTCGGGGCCGACGCGGTCGCCGAGCTTGGCCGGTTTGCCGTTGACGCTGACGCGTCCGGCGCTGATCCAGCCTTCTATCTCACGCCGTGAACCCAGGCCGGCCGCGGCCAATACCTTCTGCAGACGCTCACCGCTTTCGCCGTCGGTGCCCATCAGTGGGTGGTGACGCCCGCTTCCGCGTCGTCATCCATGGCGGCCGCCTCGTCGTCCGCGAGCCGGGGAGCAGCCACGGGCGCCGGGGCCGCCGGCATGCCGTTCATGTCGCCCAAGTCGAGCTCGGCGTTGATGCTGTCGATGTCGCGCAGCTGCGCCAGGGTCGGGAGCTCATCCAGGCTCTTCAGGCTGAAGTAGTCCAGGAATTCCTTGGTGGTGCCGAACATCTCGGGGTGGCCGGGCACGTCGCGGTGACCCACGACCCGCACCCAGTTGCGGTCCTGCAGGGTGCGCATGATGTGGGTGCTCACGGTCACGCCGCGCACGTCCTCGATCTCACCGCGGGTGATGGGCTGGCGATAGGCCACGAGCGCCAGGGTCTCGAGCAGCGCGCGCGAGTAGCGCGCCGGGCGCTCCTCCCAGAGGCGCGAGATCCAGGGGGCGAGCTCGCGCCGCACCTGGATGCGGTAGCCGCTGGCCACTTCCTTGAGCTCGATGCCGCGGCCTTCGAACTCGGCCTGGAGCGCATCCAAGGCCTTCTTCACCTCGGCCCGCTCGGGGCGCTCCACGTCGGCGAACAGCGACAGGATCTCGTCCAAGGTCAAAGGCCGGCCGGCGGCCAGGAGCGCGCCTTCCACGATGTTCTTCAGTTCTTTCTTCTGCTCAGGCTTCATGCGCCGGCTCCTCCCCGTCCACGTCGATCTCGATCTTCTCCAAATCCACCTCGTGCACGCCCACCGCCGCCTTCACGTGTATCTGCGCGAAGGCTTCCGCCTGCACCAGCTCGATCAGCGCCTGCTTGATGAGCTCCAGCAGCGCCAGGAAGGTCACCACCACGCCCAGGCGGCCTTCTTCGGCCTTGAACAGCGTGGTGAATTCGCGGAAGTCGTGGCCCTGCAGCCCCGCCAGCACGTCGGACATGCGCTGGCGCACCGAGAGCTGCTCGCGGCCCACGCGGTGATGGGTGAACATGTCGGCCCGGTGCAGCACGTCCTTGAAGGCCAGCAGCAGCTCCTTCATGGTGACGTCCGGCACGAGCTGCACCACCTTGCGGTCGTGCATCTCGGCCGCGGCCGGATAGACGTCGCGGTTGACCCGCGTCATGGCGTCGATGTCCTCGCCCGCCTGCTTGTAGCGCTCGTACTCCTGCAGCCGGCGCACCAGCTCGGCGCGCGGGTCCGCTTCCTCGCCCTCCTCGATGGGCGGGCGCGGCAACAGCATGCGCGACTTGATCTCGGCCAGCATGGCGGCCATCACCAGGTACTCACCGGCGAGCTCCAGGTGCATCTCCTTCATGAGGTCGATGTACTCCATGTATTGGCGGGTGATCTCGGCGATGGGGATGTCGAGGATGTCCAGGTTCTGGCGCCGGATGAGGTACAGCAGGAGGTCGAGCGGGCCCTCGAAGGCCTCCAGGAACACCTCGAGCGCATCCGGCGGGATGTAGAGGTCCCGCGGCAGCGTGGTGTAAGGTGCGCCCTGCACGATGGCGAAAGGCATCTCCTCCTGCATGGGGGCGGAGCTGCCTTCGATCTTCGGCGCTTCGGGCTGATCGGGGGTCGGCTGCATCGCGGTCACCGGTGGGCCAGGCCCACGGCCTGGCGGACTTCTTCCATGGTATCCCGCGCCACGGCGCGGGCGGCTTCACAGCCCTGGGCCACGGCGGCGCGGACGATCTCTGGGTTGGCCTCGATCTCGGCGGCCCGCTCGCGGATCGGTTTCAGCTCCTTCAGCACCGCGTCGATCACAGGCTTCTTGCAGTCCAGACAGCCGATGCCGGCGGTGGTGCAGCCCTTCCAGGCCCAGTCGCGGGTGGCCTGGTCGGAATAGATCTTGTGGAACTCCCACACCGGGCACTTCTCGGGATTGCCCGGGTCGCTGCGCCGCACCCGTGCCGGGTCGGTCGGCATGGTGCGCAGCTTGTCCTCCACCGACTTGGGATCTTCCCGCAGGCCGATGGTGTTGCCGTAGGACTTGGACATCTTCTGCCCGTCCAGGCCCGGCATGCGCGCCGCTTCCGTGAGCAGGGGCTGCGGCTCGCTGAGTATCTGCCGGCCGCCGCCCTCGAGGTAGCCCAGCAGCCGGTCGCGGTCGCCGAGTGTCAGGTTCTGGTTGCCCACCACCATGGCGTGGGCGGTGTTGAGCGCTTCCGCGTCACCCTGCTCCTGGTACTGCTTGCGCAGCTCCGCGTAGAGCTTGCCGTTCTTCTTGCCGAGCTTCTTCACCGCCGCCTCGGCCTTGGCCTCGAAGTCCGGCTCGCGACCGAAGACATGGTTGAAGCGCCGTGCGATCTCGCGCGTGAGCTCCACGTGCGGCACCTGGTCCTCGCCCACCGGCACCCAGCCGGCCTTGTACATGAGGATGTCTGCCGCCTGGAGCACCGGGTAACCCAGGAAGCCATAGGTGGTAAGGTCCTTGTCCGAGAGCTTCTCCTGCTGGTCCTTGTAGGTGGGTACCCGCTCTAGCCAGCCGAGCGGCGTGATCATGGACAGGAGTAGATGCAGCTCTGCATGCTCGGGGATGCGGGACTGGATGAAGATGTTGGACTTGCCGGGGTCGATGCCCACGGCGAACCAGTCCACCAGCATGTCGTTGATGGAGTCCTCGATGCCCTGCACGTCCTCGTAACCGGTGGTCAGTGCATGCCAATCGGCCACGAAGAAGAAGCACTCGTACTCGTGCTGCAGGCGCAGCCAGTTCTTGAGCACGCCGTGGTAATGGCCGAGATGCAGCCGGCCCGTGGGGCGCATGCCGGAGAGGACACGATGGTTCTCGGGGATGGCGGCGTTCAAGGTCGATCTCTCATGGGAGCGCCGGCAGGGGCGCCAGCAACAGGTTGATGAGCACGTTCATGATGGGCCAGAGCAGCATGCCGAGGATGCCGGTCGCCATCAGGGCGAACACGATGAACAGGCCATAGGGCTCGATGCGATACATCACACGTGCGCCCTCGGGCGGCAAGATGCCCGTGAGCACACGGCTGCCGTCCAGGGGCGGCAGCGGGAACAGGTTGAGCACGCCCAGCACCACGTTCGCCACCACCCCGAACTGCCCCATGTAATAGAACGGCGTTATCCAGGGCAGCTGCGGCGAGAGCGCGGCCGCGACCCAGGCGATGGCCACCCAGGCGAGCGCCATGAGCAGGTTGGAGGCGGGGCCGGCCGCCGCCACCCAGGCCATGCCGGTACGGGGCTTGGCGAAGTTCTGGGGAGTGATGGGCACGGGCTTGGCCCAACCGAACAGGAAGGGGCTATGCAGCATTATCAGCAGCCCCGGTATGAGCAGCGTGCCGATGGGGTCTATGTGCTTGATGGGGTT
>DASSIS010000118.1:0-28739 GCA_035691665.1 Gammaproteobacteria bacterium
GTTCTTCCCGCAGGCAATTGCGCAGGGCATGGGTCTCGCCGGCGCCGCCGTTCCCGCCACGTATCCCGGACCGCAGACGTAGAGGCCGTAGGTCTGCTTGCCGTCCACGATGGGTGAGAGCGCCGCGACCGTGTCGTCGCCGGCCGCCGCCGCCTGGTTGATGGCGAGCATCTGCAGGTCGTGCTGTATGTCCGCGGGCATGCGCTGGAAGTTGCCGAGCTTGGTGCCTACCGTGAGGTCGGTGCGGGTCATGAGGCGGCAGCTGCCGACGGAGCCGGCCTCCAGCACCGCGATGTCCTTGTGCAGGGCCTCGGTGCTCGGGCCCACCCAGCTGCAGCCGCCCAGCAGGGCGGCGATCAGGGAGGCGGTGAGGGCGAGACGCATCTTCAGGCTCACTGGCCGATGGCGACGAGCTCGATCTCGAAGATCAGCGGGCCGGCGGGCGGATGGTCCGCGCGGGTCGGATGCTCGCCGTAGGCCAGGTCCGCCGGGATCCACACTCGCACCCGCTCGCCCGGGCTCATGAGCGGGATCATCTGCTGCCAGCCCTTGATGAGCTTGCCCAAGGGGAAGGTGGCCGGGCTGCTCACACCCTTGTCGTCGGTGGTGCTCTCGAGCTTCTTGAAGGTGGGCGTGATGTTCAGGTTGTCGGTGGCGGTTGCGTCCGACTTCGGCGCCGGCGGCTGCCAGAGGGTGTAGTTCACGGTCACCTGGTTGCTGAGCGCCGGGTGCGCGCTCTCGTCGCCGGCCTTGAGCACCTTGTAGGCGAGGCCGGAAGGCAGCGTCACCGCATCCTTCGGCTGCACCAGGTCGGCGTAGGGGTCGCTGCTGCAGGCGGCGAGCAGGGCGGCGAAAGCGAGGGAAGCGACGACTCGGCGGTCCATGAAGTACTCCTGGATGCGGCTCGGAAAACTCTAGCCTGTCCTCGGGCTGGAGTCATCTCCAAGGGACATATGCCACGCCGGAGCCGTGTGGCTCCGGCGTCGCGATTATCTCTTCTTCTTGGCGGTGGTCTTGCCGGCGGGGGAGGAAGCCTTCACCCGCGCCTTATGCTTGCGGGTGTTCCCGTAGCTGCCGCGCCAGATCTTGCCTTTGCGCGTCTTGCGATCGCCCTGACCCATGGAATGCTCCTTCGAATACACGTTGATAGGATGAACCAGCGAGGTGCGGTAAAGGTATTTACCGCCATTTTCCAGACGCCTCCGGCTGGAAAATGGAGAAAATCGCGGATTCACTCCGCGATTTTCGAGACTGAAAAAGCCACGGATGGCTTTTTCAGAGTCCGCTTGGAAGCCGGCCTCTCAAGGCCGGCGTGCGGGCATTATAACGAGGTCATGCGGCCGGAAGTGAGCGGCGGGATCACTGCATCAGGAACTGCAGGGACTCATGCGGGCAGAGCTCGCGGCTCTTGCCACCCTGGAAGAGCTTCGCATCCAGCCCGCCCAGGAGCTTGAGTTCGGCGCCGGCGACGCTGAGCGCGCTGCCCTCGCGCAGCCCTAGCACCGGCATCTCGGGGTTGAGCTGCATGAACTCCCTGAGCCGGTCGTCGCGGGTCTCGCCCTGGTGCTCCGGCGGCAGGAGTTCGGTGTAATGGGGGTTGATCTGGAAGGGGATGAGCCCCAGGGCGTCGCAGCCCTCGGGCCAGACGATGGGCATGTCGTTGGTGGTGCGGATGGTGGGGCAGGCCAGGTTGCTGCCCGCGCTCCAGCCTATATAAGGCATCCCCCCCAGCACCCGGGCCCGGAGCGGCGCCAGCAGCCGGTGCTGCTGCATGAGCGAGAGCAGCCGGAAGCTGTTGCCGCCGGAGACCGCCACGGCTTCGGCTCCCTGCACCGCCGCCACCGGGTCCGCCGCCGTGTGGATGCCGGTGAGAGCGTAGCCCAGCCGCGCGAACACCGCTGCCGTCTTCTCGGTCATCTCGTCGTAGTCGTGGCTCACCCCCGCATAGGGGATGAAGAGCACCCGCCCGACACGGGTGCCCAGGAACTCGTGGATGGGACTTTCGGCATGCTCCAGGAAGCCCGCGCCGGAGGTGCGGGAACTGCTCAACAGCAGCAGCTGGATGCGGTGATGCATGGTGGTCGGTTCCTGTGTCTCGTCATTCTTGGTTGTTCATGAACGCGGAACAAACAAATCCTGACCAGGCCTGACAAATTTTGTCAGCCCGGCGGTGCCAGCCATCCTTCGCGGCGCCGGGCGCCCCTATACTGTCTGCGGCAGAACAATAGGGAGAAGCCCATGAAACGCCTGTGCATGTTGCTGGTCGCGGCCGTCACCGCCTTCTATCTCATCAACGCGGCTGCCGCTCCTCAGAATACAAGCAAGCCGGATGCCAACACGGTCACCGCCAGCGCCCCGGCTCAGTTCAACGCCGACGCCGCCACCCAGGCCTGGCTGGACACCCTGTCGCCGGCCGCGCGCGCCAAATCGGACGCCTACTTCGAGGGTGGCTACTGGCTGATCCTCTGGGATTTCGTGGTGGGCCTGCTGGTGGCTTGGCTGCTGCTCGGCACAGGCCTGTCGACGCGGCTCAGGGATTTCAACGAGAGGTTGGTGCGCTTCAAATGGCTGCAGACGGCGTTCTATGCCATCGAATACATCGTCTTCACCACCGTGGTGAGCCTGCCCTGGACGCTCTACGAGAGCTATTTCCGGGAGCACCAGTACGGCATGTCCAACCAGGACATGGGCGCGTTCATGGGTGACCAGATGAAGGGGCTGATCGTCAATCTGATCCTGGGGACGGTGGCGTTCGTGGTCATCTACGCCGTGGTGCGCAAGACGCCGCGCACTTGGTGGGTCTGGGGCGCGCTGGTGGGCATCCTGTTCATCGTGTTCAGCATCGCCATCGGGCCCACCTATCTCGAACCCGTGTTCAACAAGTTCTACCCGCTGGCGGACGGGCCCCTCAAGCAGCAGATCCTGTCCATGGCGCGGGCCAACGGCATCCCCGCCACGGACGTATTCGAGTTCGATGCCTCCAAGCAGACCAAGCGCATGAGCGCCCATGTGAGCGGGCTCTTCGGCACAACCCAAATAAGTCTCAATGACAACCTCATCAACCGCGGCTCGCCGGAGGAGGTGAAGGCGGTGCTGGGGCATGAGATGGGCCACTACGTGCTCCACCACGTGTTCCACGGCATCGTGGAGTTCAGCGTGCTCATCATCGTAGGGTTCGCCTTCCTCAAGTGGTCCTTCGAGAAGCTGCGCACCGGCTGGGGTGCCGGTTGGGGCATACGCGACGTGGGCGACCCGGCCGGCCTGCCGCTGCTCGTGGCGCTTTTCTCCGTGTATCTCTTCGTGCTCACGCCCGTCACCAACAGCCTGACGCGCACCCAAGAAGCGGAGGCGGACATCTTCGGCCTGAACACCTCCCGGCAGCCGGACGGTTTCGCCCAGGCGGCCATCCATCTCTCGGAGTACCGCAAGATGGAGCCCGGCAGCCTGGAGGAGATCTTCTTCTACGACCACCCGAGCGGCTACCATCGCATCCACCGGGCCATGGTGTGGAAGGCGGAACACCTGAACGATCCGGACATCGTGGCCTATGACGCGGCGCATCCAAGGATCGATATGCCTCCTGAGCCGGCAGCGAAATAACCGACCGATGCCGCAAATGGAAAGGGCGCCGAAGGCGCCCTTTCTTTATCCGTGGTCGGCTGCCTCAGCCGTTGATGGGGAATGCGTAGAAAGTCCCATCTAATCCCCCGAAGAACACGAGCCCCCCATCTACCGCCGGCGAGGAGTTGACGCCGTTGCCCACAGGAGCCGCGGCTGCCGGCATGGGGTAGCGCCACACTTCCTTCCCGGTGACGCGGTCCACGGCGTAGAAGCCCGCCTCCCGAGGGATCCCCGAGTAGCCCACGCTGCCGGTGTAGACCAGCTTGTCCGTCACCGCCGGGTCCGGCCAGGCCTCGCCGTGGGTGTCGAAGTTCCAGACCTCCCGGCCCGTGAGCGCGTCCACCGCGAAGAGCTTGGTGTAATCCGAGGAGCCCACGTAGAGCACCCCGTCGCGGATGCGCGGCGAGGACTCCACCCAGGAGACCCAGTAGAACTTGCGCCATCTCACCCGTCCGGTGGCGGCGTCGAAGGCGTAGAGGTTGGCGCTGCGGCTGCCCACATAGACGAGGCCGTTCCACACCAGGGGCGTGGTGACTATGGGCTTGTCGGTGTCGTACTGCCACAGCAGCGCGCCACTCGCGGCGTCCAGGGTATAGACGTTGTCATCGTCGCTGCCGAAGAACACCCGGCCACCGGCGACGGCGGGGCTGCCGCGCAACTTGCCTCCAGTGGCGAAGTGCCACTTCTCCTTGCCGTTCTCCGGATCCAGGGCGTAGAGGGTGCCGTTGGCGCTGCCTATATAGAGCGTGCCGTCCGCCACCACCGCCCGGGAGCTCAACCGGTCATAGGCTTCGCGTTTCACCGGGCCGCCGTGGGTGTCGAAGCGCCACAGCTCCTTGCCCGCCGCGCGGTCGAGCTTGTAGAGCAGGCCGTCGTCGGAAAGCACGTAGAGCGCGGCGCCATCCACGGTGGGCGAGCCGAACACCGGGCCGCCGGTCTTGAACCGCCAGCGCTGGGAGCCCGCCTTGCCGTCCAGGGCGTAGAGCGTGCCGTCGCTGCTGCCGAAGTACACCGCGCCGTCCGTCGCCGCGGGCGAGGACCAGATGGGGCCGCCGCTCTTGAAGGTCCAGGCGGGCTTCGCGATAGGGCCTGGCGCGGCGTCGTGCTTCTCGACCGCCAACTTGCCGCGGGCAAGATCGAAGGTCAGTTCGTTGCCGTCGAAGGAGAATGTGCCGTCGAGGGCCTTCTCGTCCTGCTTGAGATGCATCTTGACGTGGAAGTAGAGGAAGTCAGCCTTGTAGCCGTCGTCCTGCAGCGTGAAATACACGGGGCCCGCGTCCTTGAAGATCTTGCCTTCGCTCAAGGTGAAGTAAAGCGCCGGTGGATAGCCCGGTTGCTCGGCGGCGCGGATGCCGAAGGGCATGGTTTCGCCGTTGTCGTGGATCTCGCCGGACCAATCCCCCATGAGAGGGTCGGTGGGCGCGTCCGCGGCGGAGACTGAGAAGGGAACGATGCAGAGACCGAGCAACAATGCGGTGAAGGAAGTCTTCGCCATGGCGGACTCCTTGTGACTTGAGGTTGCTGAATTGGATGGAACGCGGGGGAGATAGTTCCGGTCCGCTACGGCGTCCGGTGAGTGTCCGGTTTTCTGTCCGCTACAGGTTATTGATGATAGGCGGGGCTTAAATCATGGACGGCGGTGATCATCGCCGCCACATGATCCGGCGAGATGTCCGGGTGGATGCCATGCCCCAGGTTGAACACGTGGCCGCTGCCATGGCCATACTGGGCAAGGGTCTTCCACACGAGATCCCGGATCGTCTCCGGCGGCGCGTAGAGGGCGGAGGGGTCCAGGTTCCCCTGCAGCGCCACCTTGTCGCCCACTCGGCGCCGCGCGTCGGCGAGATCCTGGGTCCAGTCGATGCCGAGCGCATCGCCGCCGCTCTCGGCCATGTCCTCGAGCCAGGTGCCCCCGCCCTTGGTGAAGAGCACCACCGGCACACGCCGGCCTTCGCTCTCGCGCCTGAGGCCGGCCACGATGGCGCTCATGTATTGGAGCGAGAACTCCTTGTAGGCGGGCGGGGTCAGCGTACCGCCCCAGGTGTCGAAGAGCATCACCGCCTGGGCGCCGGCGGCGATCTGGGCGTTGAGATAGAGCGTCACCGCCCGGGTCAGGGTGTCCAGCAGCTTCTGCAGCACCTGGGGCTCCCGGTAGAGCATGGACTTGATGCGGGAGAAATCCTTGCTGGAGCCGCCCTCCACCATGTAGCAGGCGAGCGTCCAGGGGCTGCCGGCGAAGCCGATGAGCGGCACGCGCCCATCGAGGGATTGGCGGATCAAGCGCACCGCGTCCATCACGTAACGCAGCTCCGTCTCCGGGTCCGGTACCCCGAGCTTCGAGATGGAAGCCAGGTCCCGCACCGGCCGCTCGAAAGCCGGGCCCTCGCCCTCCACGAAGTGCAGCCCCAGGCCCATGGCGGCGGGGATGGTGAGGATGTCGGAGAAGAGGATCGCGGCGTCCAGCGGGAAGCGGTTCAGGGGCTGCAGCGTCACCTCGCAGGCCAGCTCCGGCGTGCTCATGAGGTCGATGAAGCTCCCGGCTCGGGCGCGGGTCTCCCGGTATTCAGGGAGATAGCGCCCCGCCTGACGCATGATCCACACCGGTGTGCGCGGCGTCTTCTCGCGCAAGAGCGCGCGTAATAGCAGATCGTTCTTAAGGGGCGTACTCACTTAGGAAAGAGTGCGGCGATGCTTTGCTGGATCGCTTCCGCCGCCGCCTTCGGGTCTTGCGCCTTGCGGATGGGCCGGCCCACCACGATGTAGTCCGCACCGCTCTGGAAGGCTTGCTCCACCGTCACCGCGCGCTTCTGGTCGTCGTCCGGCCGGTTCTCCACCGGGCGGATGCCGGGCGTCACTACCAGGAGCCGGTGGTCGATGAATTCCCTGAGCTTCGCGGCTTCCATGCCGGAGGAGACCACCCCGTCGCAGCCCGCCTCCAGCGCGCGCTTGGCGCGGGAGAGCACCAGCTTCTCCACGTCGCACTGGAAGCCGAGGTCGTCCAGGTCGCCCCGGTCCAGGCTCGTGAGTGCCGTGACCGCGAGCACCTTCAGCTTGCCCTTTGCCTGGGCCGCCGCTTCCATGATGCCCTGGTTGCCGTGCACGGTGCAGAAAGTGGCCCCCAGGTTCGAGAGTTGCTTCACCGCCGCCGCCACCGTGGCGGGGATGTCGAAGAACTTGAGATCCACGAACACCCGCTTGTCCTGGTTGGCGAGCCACTCCAAGAGCTCGAAGTAGCCGCCGGCCATGAAGAGCTCCAGGCCGATCTTGTAAAAAGAGACGGAATCGTCCAATTGCGCGACGAACTCCCGGGCGCTCTTCGCGTCCGGCACGTCCAGGGCCACGATCAGCCGCTCGCGGCGGGGGATGGGGTTAGCGGAAGGCATGGAGAGGACTCGGGATTAGGTTGGAGAGATGACGGATTTTAACATGCGCTCGGAGATGGCTTTCAGCGTGCTAGTCTGGGCGCGGTCGATATCAAAAATATTTCGGAGAAAGGGGCATGAGTACCAATACAAGGATGTTCATCTTAGGGTTCGGGGCAGCTCTGATCGCCGTTGCTGCGGCGCTGGCATGGTGGGGGTCGCAATCCCCGGCATATCTTGATTCAGTCATTCATAACCCCATCGCCAAGCGCCTAAAGCATAAGCCGCGCATCATTGCGCCGGTCTACCAGGCCCCGGTCCGTCCGCCTATCCCCGCTGCTTTGACTTCGGCCCCGCCGGTGGAAGTGTGGCTGCCTGCTCCGCTTTCCGTCCATGATGCGGCCAAGCGTGCCGTCGCAGACCAGTTCCTGATGAAGGTCGAGAGGCTGGCCGACAACAAGATCTCCAATACCATGTTTCTGCAAGGCGAGTTGAATGATATGAAGTATGACCAACTCGATCCGCAACTCGATGCTGTGGTGGCCCTTGCGACGACGGATCATGCGTATGAACTAGTCGAAGCGGAAGTCGCTGGTTTCGCCGACGGCAATGATGTGACCCGGGGCGTGGACAAGTTTCAGCTGGACGATTGGTTGAAAGCGCGCCCCAACAGCGCCTGGGCACATTACAGCGCCGGCCTGCACTGGTCGGACATGGCTTGGGATGCGCGCGGTAACGGTTGGGCGGGGGATGTACCAAAATCCGCCTGGCACAAGGTACATATATACGAAGGCAACGCGCGTGCCGAGTTGCACAAAGCCCTGAAACTGAATCCCAGGATCGCGCCTGCCTGGGTGTTGTTGATAGACGTGGACCAGGTCGACGCCGGGCTCGGGGACGTGAAGCGCGATTATGAACAGGGCTTGAAGCAGCGCCCTGCGGATTTCGAGATAGCCAACAAATACATCAATGCCCTCAATCCACACTGGTTCGGCACCTACCCTGAGGTGGCGGATTTCGCGTCCGGGAAACAGGTTAACGCGACCACCAATCCGCGCTTCCGTATCCTTCTGGGTGTCGAACAAGGCATGCGCGGCTGCATCTCCTGCAACAATTACGATTGGGCGACTGCCCTGAAACACTACAACGCTGCCTTGCACTATGTGGACGACGTGTATTGGCTCGATAAAGCGGGTGAGGCGGCCGTGCACCTGCATCGCTACGCGCTCGCATACCGGTACTACGAACGAGCCCATGCTTACGAACATGGGGTCTTCAAATACGAAGCGGAAGAAGGGCTCCTGCAGGCGCGTTGCGACCCGAAAGAGGATCCGGAGAAGTTCAAGGTATTTAAGAGCGAGACCTACCGCTATTCGGGGATAGAGGTCATCGATTATCCCGATGCACCCGATGCGTGCCGCTACTACCAGGCGGAACTGCCCTGGGGCGGCGAACCCTTACCAGATGATCAGGGCACCCTCGAATACAGCATCCAGAACGAGGTCTTGAAGGCTCAGAGAGAGACGCTGCAGGCAGGGCATAAATGAGCACGGAAGATGGAACCGGCGGAATCCTCTAGGCGCTGATTCGTTGACACTCCTTTGTGGCATACCTATCCGTCATCCCCGCAATATAGTCCGCCACGATGCGGGCGCGGCCCGGTTCTCCTTTCTCTCGTTCTTCTTGTTTCGCGCGTTCCGCATACTCCGCCGTCATCCGCGAGGGATCCTCGAAATAGGTCTTAAAGAGCCCCTGCACCATCTCTCGGGCATTCTCGGTCATCTGCCGCACCCGGGGATGCTCGTAGAGCCGCTTATGCAGGAAGCGCTGTAGCTCGGCGCTCTTCTCGGCTACGGGCTCGCTGAATCCGATCAAAGGCTTCTTCAATGCCCGCACGGCGTCGATGTTCTCCGGTGCGGCTGCGTCGATACACTTCTGGCTCTCGTGCATGAGATCGGTGACAAGGGTGTTGACCATACGGCGCACGGTCTCGTGGATGAGCCGGCGCAGAGGCAGATCGGGATACAGCTGCTCCACTTCCTCACAGCGCTCCCGGAAGAGGGTGGTCTCCTTGAGTTCTTCCACCGTCAGCAAGCCCGAGCGTAAGCCGTCGTCCACGTCGTGGTTGTTGTAGGCGATGGCGTCGGCCACATCTACTAGCTGCGCTTCCAGGGAAGGCTGGGTGCGCTCCAGGAAGCGTTTCCCCAGCTCCCCCAGTTCTCGGGCGTTCTTGGGGGAGCAGTGCTTCAGGATGCCTTCCCGGGTCTCGTAGGTGAGGTTGAGCCCCAGGAACTCGGCGTAGCGCTCCTCCAGGAGGTCCACCACCCGTAAGGACTGGAGGTTGTGCTCGAAGCCTCCATAAGGCCCCATGGCGGCGTTGAGGGCGTCCTGGCCCGCGTGGCCGAAGGGGGTGTGGCCCAGGTCATGGGCCAAGGCGATGGCTTCCGTGAGGGGCTCGTTGAGCTTAAGGGTGCGGGCCGCGCTGCGGGCGATCTGGGCCACTTCGATGGAGTGGGTGAGGCGGGTGCGGTAGAGGTCGCCCTCGTCGTAGACGAACACCTGGGTCTTGTACATGAGCCGCCGGAAGGCGGTGGAGTGGATGATGCGGTCCCGGTCCCGATCGAACTCGGTGCGGTAACGGGGCGAGGTCTCTTGATGGACGCGGCCGCGTGAAGTCTCAGGGCGAGCCGCGTAAGGAGCGAGAGAACGGGAATTCATATCCATCCTAACCGGTTAAAAGGACTTGATAACAGGGCGCATGCGCCCTGTCGCAGCGAGCGGGCAAACAGGGATGTTTGCCCTGGACCGTGAGCGGAGCAGGATTGCGAAGCGAGAGGGGCGGCGTAGGGGGCGAGAGGGGAGACGCCGCGCATAAAGATCTTAGATAGGCTCGTTCTCTAAGGTCGCTTCCAGCATCTTCTCGTCGAATTGGTCCGTGATCACCGCCTGGCCGATGCTCTTGGGCAGCACCAGCCGCAGCTTGCCGTCGCGCACCTTCTTGTCGCGGCCCATGAGCTTGCGCAGCTCCTCGGGGGCCACGTTCTCCGGCGGGGTGATGGGCAGCCCGGCGCGTTCCAGCAGGCGGCAGAGGCGGCGGTATTCCGTGGCCTTGAAGTTCCCCTGGCGCACCGAGAGGGCAGCGGCCATCACGAGACCCACCGACACGGCCTCGCCGTGCAGCCATTCGCCGTGACCGAGGGCAGTCTCAATGGCATGGCCGAA
Source organism: Gammaproteobacteria bacterium (assembly GCA_035691665.1). GTDB lineage: Bacteria > Pseudomonadota > Gammaproteobacteria > Natronospirales > REEB76 > DASUBN01. The sequence continues at coordinate 10,206 of DASSIS010000118.1, forward strand.
GGTGTGGCCCAGGTTCAGCAAGGCGCGCTCGCCCGCCTCGCGCTCGTCCGCCGCCACGATGGCTGCCTTGATCTCGCAGGAACGCACCACGGCCCGGTCCAGGGCTTCCTCGTCCCGCGCCATGAGCTGCTGGATGTTGGCCTCCAGCCACTCGAAGAAATGGATGTCCTTGATGAGGCCGTACTTGATCACTTCCGCGAGCCCCGCGCCCAGCTGGCGGTCGTCCAGCGTGTCGAGCGTCGCCGTGTCGGCCACCACCACCAGCGGCTGGTGGAAGGCGCCCACCATGTTCTTGCCGTAGCGGTGGTTGATGGCGGTCTTGCCACCCACGGAGGAATCCACCTGGGCGAGCAAGGTGGTGGGCACCTGCACGTAGGGGATGCCGCGCTGGTAGCAGGCGGCAGCGAAGCCGGTGAGGTCGCCCACCACCCCGCCGCCGAGGGCGAGGAGCGCGCTGTCGCGGCCGTAGCCGCTCTTCAAGAGCGCCGTGAAGATGAGGTCGAGCGTCTCCCAGTCCTTGTTCTCCTCGCCGTGGGGCAGGCTCACGCTCTCGACCATGAGCGGCTTCAGGCTCGCTTTGAGCTTCTCGAGATAGATCGGTCCCACCCGGTCGTCGGTGACGATGCAGAGCCGCTCCTTCTGCAGGCGTTCGCGGATGAGCATTCCCTGGGAGAGCAGGCCGGCGCCGATGTGGATCGGGTAGCTGCGCTTGGCGAGTTGGACGATGAGCGTCTTCATCTGAAGTGCGGGGATCCGGTTTAAGGCTGTTGCAGGGCCTCGACGATGCGTTCGGCGATCTTCTTCACCTGGCCGCTGTCGGTGTCCACCGTGAGCCGGGCCAGGCCCTCGTAGAGCGGCGCCCGCACCGCGAAAAGCTCTTCCAAGCGTGCCTTGGGGTCGGTGGATTGTAGCAGGGGGCGGTTACGGTTCTTGCCGGTGCGGGCCGCCTGGGCCTCCACCGTGGCTTTGAGGTAGATGACGAAGCCCCGGGAGAGGGCCTGCCGGTTCGCCGGGTCCAGCACCGCGCCGCCGCCGGTGGCGAGCACGAGGCCTTGGCGCTGGGTGAGTTCCTGGATGATCTCCCGCTCCCGCTTGCGGAAGCCCGCCTCGCCTTCCTTCTCGAAGATCAGCGGGATGTCGGCCCCGGTGCGCCGCTCCAGCTCCTGGTCCGCGTCCAGGAAGTCGAGCTTGAGGAGCCTTGCCAGCTCCCTGCCGATGGCCGTCTTGCCGGCCCCCATGGGGCCGATGAGGAAGAGCTTCTGCGGTGACACCTGCCGGATGTGGAAGTGGATCCGTGGCGGTGTTAAGGCAAGAGCGTGATCACCGGGGAATTGGTCTGCGCGCCGCCGGTGCCGGACGTGACCACCTGCAACTGGAGCTGTCCGGCCGGGGGAGGGCTCGTGGGTGCCGGTACCACAGGGGTTATGGTGACCGTGAAGGATTGCGTATTAGCTCCGCAACCCGAATCCGGATAGCTGAACGGCAGGTTGACCGGCGTGTTGACCGTGAAGCCATTCACGCCTGACTGGACCAAGCTGACAGTCGAACCTTTGGCCAGCGCCTGGCCATTCGCATCACTCACCGTGAATGTTACCGAATTACCCGAGCCCACCGTGAGGGTGTTGCCTGCGCCGAAGGCGGTTCCCGGGGTCACCCCGATGATGGCGCCGCTGGTGGAGAGCTCGACGCAGATCTGCTTGCCGATCTCTATGCTGGGGCCGCCGCAGGATACGGTGGCCGTGCCTTTGCAGCCGAAGCCGAAGAACTTGCCGGTCGGCCCGTTGCGCAGGCCATCGGCGTTGAAATCGTGGAAGAAGTCTCCAGAAATGTAATGGCCAAGTTCGGCGCCGTCCAGATAGACCTCTCCGATGTCATCGACGGAAGGATTGGTGGGTTCGACGAAGGAATCCACCGTCGTGCCGCTCACGAACTTCGTGAACACGTCGTTATGGTCGAAGACGCCATCACCATCGGCGTCGTCGAAGCTCTCTTCACCGACCGTATAGGCGAGGATTTCCACCCGCCCCGGCAGGTGCAGGCCGTCATTGGCATTCGGCAGGCCGGAGCTGGTCCAAGTCACGGTGCAGTTGCCGTTCAGCGTCAGACATTGACCGGTGATCTGGCCGGAATTCGCGACGAACGCGACGGCAGTGTTGTTCAACACCGGGTTGTTGAAGCGGTCCGATAGCTGCACCGTGATCACATCGGTGATGCCCAGAGTATCGGCCGCGTTGCCGGCCGTGAGGTTCGCGGAGGCCATGGCGAAGTTGTTCTCGGTGGGGATGCCGGTGGTGATGGTGAGCGCATTCGACAGAGCGGTCTTGACACCAGAAGGCGTGTTCACCGTGGCCAGTACCGACACGGAGTAGTGCTCAGTGCCCGAGACCACGAAGGTGGATACCTGGCCGTTGGCGGCCGTCGTACCGGTGGTCGTGGTCAGGGTGGCGTCACCAGTGCTCGGCACCAGGGAGAAGGTCACGTTCACCCCGCCCACGCCGGTGTTGCTGGCGTCGTTCACCTGGAAGGTCACTTGGGCATTGGTGACGGCACCGGCGCCTTGTAGCGCGATTACTGTGCCGGCGGTGGTAGCCGGGAGGACGAAGTCAATGGAGTTCGGGATGCCGGGCGGTGTGTTGTTGTTGCCGCCACCGCCGCCTTTGCTGCCGCTGCCGCTGGTCGTGGTGCCTGTAAGGCTGCCGCCGCCGCCGCAGGAGGCGAGGGTCGCCATCAGCAGCGCCACGCCCAGTCCCTTGATGATCCCGTTCATGCTGGTTCTCATATGGTTATCCCCGTTTCAGACCCGTCGCTTTATTGTCCCAGGGCGGTGGCGGCGGTCTGGTCGACGATCTTGGGTGTCACGAAGATGAGCAGCTCATCCTTGTTGTTCGTGGTCTGGGTGTTGCGGAACAGCCAGCCGAGCAGCGGCAGGTCGCCCAGGAGCGGCACCTTGCTCACCGAGGTGTTCTCGGTGGTCTCGTAGATGCCGCCCAGCACCACGGTGTCGCCGTCGTTCACCAGCACCGTGGTCTTCACGTCGCGGGTGTCGATGGTGGGCACGGCGCCGCCGGTGGCGCTCTGCACGTTCTGGCCCACCGCGTCGTCATGCACCTCGAGCTCCATGTTGATGCGCGAGTCGGGGGTGATCTGCGGGGTCACGTCCAGGCTCAGCACCGCGTTCTTGAAGGCGGTGGTGGTGGCGCCGCTGGCCGAGGCCTGCTGGTAGGGGATCTGCACGCCCTGCTCGATGTGCGCCAGCTTCTGGTCGGCGGTCAGCACCCGCGGGCTCGACACGATCTCGCCCTGGCCCTCGGACTGCAGCGCCGAGATCTCGAGGTCGATCAGGGAGTTGCCGTGCAGCACCGAGAAGGCGATGGAACCGCCGCCGGCTGGCGCCGGCAGGTTCACGTTGAGCCGGTCGGCCTGGGTCGGCACGGAGAACGGGGTCACCAGCGGCACCGGCGTGGTGCCGGCGTTGATGGCGGTCAGGGCCGCGTTGTTGCTGGTGATGAAGTTGTTGACGATGGTGTCGGTGCCGTTGAGGGTGCCGGAGGTGGTGATCAGCGAGTTGTTGTTGAGGCGCGAACCGCTGTAGCCGAGCTGGGCGCCCAACTGCCGGTTGAAGTCGTTGTTGGCGATCACGATGCGCGACTCGATCAGCACCTGCTTCACCGCGACGTCGAGCTTGTCGACCATGGTGCGGATGTTGGCGATGTTCTCGGCGGTGTCCTGCACCAACAGGGTGTTGGTGCGGTCATCCACCGACAGGCTGCCGCGCTTGCTGAGCATGCTGTTGGCGCCCGTGCCCTTGATCAGGGTCGAGAGGTCGGTGGCCTTGGCGTAGTTCACCTGGATGAAGGCGGACTCCAGGGGCTCCACCTGTTCCAGGCTCTGCTGCGCGGCGGCTTCCGCCTGCTCCTGGTTGGCGATCTCGCTCGCGGTGCCCACCATCATCACGTTGCCGAACTGGCGGGTGGCGAGGCCCTTGGTCTTCAGGATGATGTCCAGCGCCTGGTCCCAGGGCACGTCCTGCAGGCGCAGGGTGATGTTGCCGCTCACGCTGTCCGAGACCACGAGGTTCTTGCCGCTCGAGTCGGCGAGGATCGCGAGCACGGCACGGATATCGATGCTCTGGAAGTTGAGGCTGATCTTCTGGCCGGTGTACTGCTTCTTGGACGTGGCCTGGGCGGCGGTGGCGGCCGGGGTGAGCGGTTTGAACTCCACCGAGAAGGTGTCGTCGCTCTGGTAGGCGAGTTTCTCGTACTGGCCCGTGGGATGGATGATGAGTTCGGAGCCGGTCGGGGTGTTCTGGGCGTCGATGTACTGCACCGGGGTGGCGAAGTCGGTCACGTCCATGCGCCGCACCAGGTTCTCAGGCAGCTTGGCGTTGCCGAAGTCCACCGCGATGTTGCCGTTCTGGTCGTGCACGTTGCCGATGATGGAGGGATCGGGCAGGTCCACCACGATCTGGCCCGAGCCGTCAGGGCCGCGGCGGAAATCCACGTTGGCGATCTGGGTGCCATTGGCAGCCGGCGCCGCGGGGCTCGCGGCGGGGGCGGCGGGAACCGGGGCCGGAGCGGCAGGTGTCACGGCGGCGGCCACCACGGGCGCGGCGGCGGGAGTGCCGGTCACCTGCGGCCCGAAGTTGGTGATGCCGGCCTGGGCCACGGCGGTGTCGCCGGCGCTGCCGCCGACGATCACGTACAGGGTGTTGCCGTCGGCGCGGGTGGTGTAGGGCACGAGGGAGGTGAGGTTGATGACCACGCGGGTGCGGCCGCCGGACTCGGCGGTCACCACGCTGTTCACCATGCCGGCCTGCACGTCGGTCTTGTGGTCCTTCATGGAGAGCCGGGTGTCGGCGAGGTCGAGCGAGATGCGGGCCGGCTGGTTGACGGTGAAGGCCAGCGGCTGGGGCGCGGGAGCCGAGAGCTGCAGCGCGAGCTGCACCCGGTCGCCGGCGAGCTTCTGGGCCACGATGGATTGCAGCTGGTTATGCCCCTGGTCGTCCGCGAGCGCGTTGCCCATCGCGAGCAGGCCGAGCGCGACGAGCGCGAGGAGCAGGCCGCGTCGGGCGGCGGTGGAACCAGTGTGCGGTTTGTCGATGTTGTTCATGGCCGTCTCCCAACTCCCGGTTAATCGCTTAGCGTCACGGTGGTGATGCGCTCCGACCAGCCGCCTTGGCCGTCGGGCACGATTTCCCGCAGTTTGATGTCTGAATCGTCGATGCTGATGATCTTGCCGTAGTTCTGCCCCATGTAGTTCCCGTCGCTGACGCGGTGCAGGATGTTGTCGCTGTCCCTGACGAGGCCGTAGAGCACGCCGTTCACGGTGAGCGTGCCCACCATCTTCAGGCCGTCCAGCGGGAACTGCTCCAGGTACTCGTGGCTGCGGTTGAAATCGGGGTGCAAACCGGTGGTGGAGGCGTTCCTGTTGACGTTGTTGTTCGCCAGCGTATTGAGCTGGGGCACGAACGGCGAACGCGCGTCCTGGTCGCTGTAGGCATAGGTCTCGAAGGGCTTGAGCTGCGGGATCGGCTCGATGTGACCGCCCTTGCGGGCCTTCACTTCGTTGGCGTATTCGCGCAGGTCGCCGATGCGGTCGCCGCAACCGGCGAGGCCGAGCAGCATGCCGGCGGCCGTGAGGCCAAGCACGAAGCGTATGGCGGAGGTGCGCATCAGCCGCCTCCTTTTTTGGTGCCCTTGGCGGTCTGCTGGTCGTCTTCCAGGTAGCGGTAGGTCTTGGCCTGGAGCGTCATGACCAGGTTGTCGTTGCCGGCGCCGTTGGCGGGACGGATGGTGATGTTATGCAGCGTTACGATGCGCGGCAGGGTCGCCACGTCGCTCACGAACTTGCCGAACTCGTGGTAGCCGCCCTCGAGCTGCAGGTCGATGGGCTTCTCGGCATAGAAGTCCTTGGGGGCCTCGCTGCCGGGGCGGAACAGATCCTGCTTCAGGCCGTCCACCTGGGCTGCCTGGGAGATGTCCTGCAGCAGGCTCGGGATCTCGGTCTGGGCGGGGAGCTGGCGCAGCAGGGTGCCGAAAGTTTTCGTCATCTCATCTTGTTGCTTCTTATATTCGTCGATGTTGGCGGCCTCGAGCGCCTTGTTCTCGAAATCGTGCTTGAGCGAGGTCTCCTTGTCCTGGAGCTGGGCGTACTGGTCGCGCTGGTCGGAGATCAGCGCCAGATAGCCACCCACCTGGATGCCGACGAACAGGACCACGAGCACGATGATGCGCATGGGCAGCGGCCAGCTGCCCATGTTCTTGGGGTCGAGCGACCTGAGGTCGTTGACGATCTTGTTGAAGTCCAGGTTCTTCAGGTCGTCCAGCTTCACGGGGCACCTCCCGCCGCATCAGCCGCCTTCTGCTGGGTGGCCTTGTCCACCACCTTGGCGGTGATGGTGAAGTTCTGGGCGCCGTTCTTGTTGGCGTCTTTCTGCACCACCACGAGGTTGGGCGAACCCATCCAGGGAGAGCTGTCGATGTTGCGCAGGTAGGTGGAGACGCGGGCGCTGGACTCGGCCTGGCCGCTGAGCGTGAGGTTGTCGTTGTTCTGTGCCACGGCGGTCAGGTACACGCCCTGGGGCAGGGTCTTCACCAGCTGATCGAAGAGGTGCACCTCGACCGGGCGGCTCGCTTGCAGCTGCTCGATGATCTGCATGCGCGCCAAGAGACGCTGCTTCTTTTCCTGCAAGTCCTTGATCTGGGCGATCTTGTCGTCCATGAGCTTGATCTGGTCGCTCAGGTACTGGTTGCGGGCGTTCTGGTTGGCGATGGCACCGTCGTAACCGAGATAGATCAGGCCCGAGACGAAAGCGCTGGCGACGCCCACCACGATGAGCACCACGGTGAACTGGCGCTGCCTGAGGCGGCGTTTCTCTTCGCGCCAGGGGAGTAGGTTTATGCGCGCCATGTCAGTCGAAGCTCCTCAGGGCAAGCCCGCAGGCGACGAGGAGCGAGGCGGCGTCGCTCGTGTTGATCTGGGTCTTGGCGCGCGAGGACATCTTCATCTGCCCGAAGGGGTTGCCGATCACGGCCGGCGTACCCATCTTCTCGCTGATGCGTTCAGCTGCGCCCGGCACGCCGGCGCAGCCGCCGCACACGATGACCTGGTCCAGGTGCGTGTATTCGCTGGTGGAGGAGAGGAAGAACTGCAGCGAGCGGTTCACGGTCTGGGCCATGTCGTCGGCGAACGGGTCGAGGATCTCGACCTTGTAGTTGCCGGGCAGGCCGCCTTCCTTCTTCGCCTTGCCGGCCTCCTCGTAGGTGAGGCCGTAGTGGCGCATGATCTCCTCGGTCAGCTGCTTGCCGCCGAAGTCGCTGCTGTAGGTGTAGATGATCTTGCGGTCGTGGAGCACGCTGAAGTTGGTGGTGGCCGCGCCGAAGTCCACGAGCGCGATGGTGCGATCCAGGCCCTCGTCCACCATCTGGTAGGTGAGCAGCTTGCAGGCGTTCTCGAGGGCGAAGGCCTCCACGTCCACCACCTTGGCGGTGAGGCCGGCGAGCTCGAGGACGCTCGAGAGCTTGTCGACGCTCTCGCGGCGCGCGGCCACGAGCAGCACGTCCACGAGGTCCGGGTCCGACTGGGAGGGGCCCATGATCTCGTAGTCGAAGGCCACTTCCTCGATGGGCTGGGAGATGTACTGGTCGGCCTGGAGTTCGATCTGCTCGCCCAAATCCTTGTCGGACAGCTTGGCGGGCATCTGGATGGTCTTGGTCATGACCTGGCCGCTGATGGCCACGGCCGCGCTCTTGGTGCCGGGGCTGGCGCGTTTCACGGCTTTGCGCAGGGCGTCGCCGGCCGCGTCCACATCCATGATCACCTTGTCGGTGATAGCATTGGAGGGCATGGGTTCCGCCGCGAAACTCTCCACCCGATAGGAATTACCGGTCTTGGCGAGCTCGATGAGCTTCACCGACGAGGTGCTGATGTCTATGCCCAAAAGCGGGGGCGACGATGGCTTGAACAGCACGTCTTTTAACCTCGGAAACGCTTTGGACGCCCTTAAACCGGCCTTGTAACAGGCCGTCCCAATGTCTTAAGTCACAGCTTCAATATATATCAACAAATGACTAAATCAAATAAATATTTTGCCCTTTTGCCCCCTGTGGAAAAGGGGGTCGGGGAGCCCGATTTCGTCGTTTTTGACCGGATCTGACCATGCCCAAATTGCCCAAACCCCTATATGTTGTGATTGCCGCCTGCTCCGGCCTCTTGGGCTTGGGGTTGGTGGGTCTCCTGGTGGCCTATCTCATCCTGGCCCCCGGCCTGCCCTCCGTGGATGTCCTTAAGGACATCCACCTCCAGGTGCCCCTGCGCATCTATACCCGGGACGGGCGGCTCCTGGCGGTCTACGGCGAGAAACGCCGCATCCCGCTGGACTATGCCCAGATCCCCCAGACCATGGTGAACGCCTTCGTGGCCGCCGAGGACGAGCACTTCTGGGAGCATCCCGGGGTGGACATGGAAGGCATGGCCCGGGCCGCGGTGCACTACGCCACCACCGGCGAACGCACCCAGGGCGGCGGCACCATCACCATGCAGCTCGCCCGCAACTTCTTCCTGACCCCGGAGAAGACCTTCACCCGCAAGATGCGTGAGGTGTTCCTGGCGTTCCGCATCGAGCACCAGCTGTCCAAGCAGGACATCATGGCGCTCTACCTCAACAAGATTTATCTCGGCTCGCATGCCTATGGCGTCGGCGCCGCCGCCGAGGCCTATTACGGCACGGACGTGGACCACCTGACGCTGGCCCAGACGGCGATGATCGCCGGCCTGCCGAAAGGCCCTTCCACCGACAACCCGCTGGTGAACCCGGACCGGGCGCTGGCGCGCCGCGGCTACGTGCTGGGGCGCATGCTCGCCAACGGCTACATCAACCAACAGCAGTACGGCGCGGCCATGGCCGAGCCGGACGATGCGTCCTACCACGAGCCCACCGCGGAAGTGGACGCGCCCTATCTCGCGGAGATGGTGCGCAACTACATGGTGAGCAAGTACGGCGACGACGCCTACAACGCGGGCTATTCCGTGGTCACCACCATCGACAGCCGCCTGCAGCCCTTGGCTGCCAAGGCGGTGCGCGAGGGGCTGCTGCAATACGACCAGCGCCACGGCTGGCGGGGGCCCATCGCCCACGTGGACCTGCCCGCCAACGCCGACGAGGATGCCTTGGAGAAGGTCTTGGAGGACCGGGACCACGTGGGCGGCTTGTACCCCTCCGTGGTCACGAAGGTGGACGCCCAGTCGGTCGAGCTCTACGCCGAGGGAGCGGGTCCCGTGAAGGTGGATTGGAACGGCATCAAATGGGCCCGCAAGTTCCTGAGCGTGGACAGCATGGGCCCCTCACCCAAGACCGCGGCCGACGTGCTCGCCAAGGGCGACATCGTGTACCTCCGGCGCCTGGAAGCCGGCTGGAGCTTGGCCCAGGTGCCCACGGCCCAGGGGGCGCTCGTCTCCCTCGACCCCGTGGACGGGGCGGTGGTGGCCCTGGTGGGTGGTTTCGACTACGACGCCAGCAAGTTCAACCGGGTGATGCAGAGCCATCGCCAGCCGGGCTCCTCCTTCAAGCCCTTCATCTACTCGCCGGCCCTGGAGAACGGTTTCACCGCCGCCACGGTGGTCCCGAACCTGCCGGTGGTGGTGAACGATCCCAAGAACGGCAACGTCTGGCGGCCCCATAACTTCGAGGGCGACTTCAGCGGTCCCACGCGCCTGCGCACCGCGCTCGCCCATTCCCTCAATCTCGTCACCATCCGGGTGCTGCAGCAGCTCGGCATCGACAACGTCATCAAGTACGACGCGAACTTCGGCTTCACCGCCGACGAGCTGCCCCACGACCTCACCATGGCGCTCGGCAGCGCCAGCCTCGAGCCGCTCGAGATGGCCCGGGGCTATGCGGTGTTCGCCAACCGCGGCTACCTCGTGACGCCCTATTTCATCCAGAAGGTGGAGGATGGGGACGGGAAAGTGCTGTTCCAGGCGGACCCGGAGATCGCCTGCGACAGCTGCGGCCTCACCGCCGACAAGGGCAACCCCGACCTCGGTCTGCCGGCGGGCGCGCCCGAGACCATCACCCCCCAGAACGCGTGGCTCATGACCAGCCTGATGCAGGAAGTGATCAAGAGCGGCACCGGCGTGGCGGCGCAGTCCCTCAACCGGCCGGACATCGCCGGCAAGACCGGCACCTCCAACGACTACACGGACGCCTGGTTCGACGGCTTTAGCGCCCATCTCGTCACCGTGGTATGGGTGGGCAACGACCAGCCTTCCCAGACCCTCGGCGACGGCGAGCAGGGCGCGCTCGCGGCCCTGCCCATGTGGATGGACTACGTGGGTCCGGCCATGCACGGCGTGATCATCCCCAAGGACATCTTCCCGCGGCCCTTCGGCATCGAGGAAGCCCGCATCGACCCCGACACGGGTCTCTTGGTGAGCGCCGACGACCCGAACTCCATCTTCGAGTTCTTCGAGACCGGTCACCTGCCCGCCAAGGCGCCGGATAAAAAGAAGACGACTAACGGCACCGATATTTTCTAGTTGGATTCACTCTCCGTGGCATGCATGGCATGTCACGGGGAGTGTGCTAGGCTTTTTCCATACTACTCACGCGTAGTGCCTGATGAACCGACGCGTATCGCCGCAGACGGATGACCTGCGGCGGCTGCTCACGCAGGAAGCGGCCCGCATCATGTCCGAGGAAGGCGTGCGGGATTTCCTCTTCGCCAAGCGCAAGGCGGCGGAGCGTCTCGGCTTCGATCCGCGCAGCCTGCATCTGCCCACCAACCTGGAAGTGGAAGCGGCGCTCGCCGAGTACCAGCGCCTGTTCCAGTCCGATTCCCAGCCGGGCTATCTCCGGCATCTGCGCCAGACCGCGCGCGAGGCCCTGAAGCTCTTCGAACGCTTCAATCCCCGGCTCGTGGGCCCGGTGCTCTCCGGCACCGCCGGCGAGCACGCCATCGTGTACCTGCACGTGTTCAGCGACCCGGCGGAAGACGTGGCGGTGTTCCTCATGGAGAAGCACATCCCCTACGAGCCCTCGGCCCGCAAGCTCAAGAGCGGCGGCGTACAGCACGAGTACCCGGTGTACAAGTTCGTGGCCGGCGACGTGCCCATCGAGGTCACGGTGTTCGGGGTGGATGGCATCCGCGAGGCGCCCATGAGCCCCGTGGATGGGCGGCCCATGCGAAGGGGCTCGCTACGGGATGTGGAGCTATTGCTCTCGGTCAGCGAATAGACGGCGCGTCTAACGCTTGAGTTCTATCGTACGGATGGGGTGTGGCGACCCATCCGGGTCCCGGTAGATCACCGAGTATCTCCCGGGTTTGAGCCTGCCTAGGTTGGCAGGGCCGCACACGGTTTTCGCCTTGCCAGGGGGCGCAGCTCCGGCGTCGACCGTGAGATAGATCCGGTCGTTTTCGATCCGTATGAAGTCGGCTACCCACACGACCCCCGGGTTCAGCCGGGTCGGCTTCGTCGCGACCCGCGTGTGCCCCGAGACGTCGCATTCCACGGGCAGGGACCAGCTCCCTTTCTGATACCGCGGCGCGCCGATCGTGAGCCCGCCCACGGACTGCATGAATGCCCAGGTCTGCCCCCTGCCCACGAGCATACCCAGGGCGCACGCGGGGATCACCAGCAACAGCGAGATAGCGCGTCTGACCATGACCGCTGCACCACTTGAGGACTTGTCTATCCTATGTAAGTTAGCAGCCTTGATCCGATGACGGATGTAAACGATTCGTAAAATCTCGGCGTCCCTGTCGCGGTTGCCCGGTTCAATCGTCTTGCTTGTAGCGGACAGGGTTGCCGGGGTCCGACTCGAATATCTTCGCCGCTTCGGCGATGAGCGATGAGAAGGTCTTGGCATCCAGGTCATCGAACTCGACGAAGCTGAAATTGTTGCGGCCCGCTCTCCACGCGCCGAGCCTGTCCGCATACAAGGACACGAGCGGCTTCCCCTTCCGGGTGGCGGATAGGTAGACGCTGATGTAGTTCTTCTGCAGCGCGATGCCGATCAGCGGCCAGGCGACCTTCTCTCCCGAGCCCGCCGCATAGTGGAACTTGCCGTAGCCGATCATCTTGAAGCGCATCCCCGGCGTGCCGGCCGGCGTCCCGGCGTGGAAATGGCGCTTCAGGCCCGGCGCGGCGTCCCGGATCGACTTGTCCAGCCTCTTGAGGTCGGCTTTCCGGGCGGGATCGAAATCGAGATAGGCCGCGAGGCTGTCTACGGGCACTTTGAACATGCGCTGCCGCCTGATGGGTTGAGTGGACCGGGTATAACACGCGGTTTCCGTCCGCGCCTGCCGATTGGGACCTGCGCCTTCAAGGAGGGTTCCTGGCCATAAACAAAAAGCGGCTCGGAGGCCGCTTTGCTGGTTTGATGAAGCGGAAGTTCATTTCCGCTTCGCGAGTTCCACGTAATCGCGTTTTGCGGTGCCGGTGTAGAGCTGGCGCGGCCGGCCGATCTTCATGTGCGGGTCCGCGATCATCTCCTGCCAGTGCGCCACCCAACCCACGGTGCGGGCGATGGCGAACATCACCGTGAACATGTTCACCGGGATGTTGAGCGCCTTGTAGATGATGCCGGAATAGAAGTCCACGTTCGGGTAGAGCTTCTTCTCGATGAAGTAGCTGTCCTTGAGGGCGATCTCCTCCAGCCGCATGGCGAGCTCGAGCAGGGGGTCGTCGTCGCGACCGAGCTTCTGCAGCACCTTGTGGCAGGTGGCGCGGATGATCTTGGCGCGCGGGTCGTAGTTCTTGTAGACGCGGTGGCCGAAGCCCATGAGCCTGAAGCCCGAGTTCTTGTCCTTGGCCTTGGCGATGGCGGCGTCGATGTTCTTGACGCTGCCGATCTCGCGCAGCATGTCCAGCACCGCCTCGTTGGCGCCGCCGTGGGCCGGGCCCCAGAGGGTGGCGATGCCGGCGGCGATGGCCGCGTAGGGATTGGTGCCGGAACTGCCCGCCAGGCGCACCGTGGAGGTGCTGGCGTTCTGCTCGTGGTCGGCGTGCAGGATGAACAGGAGGTCCAGCGCCTCCGCCGCCACCGGGTCCACCTGGTAGGGCTCGGCGGGCACCGAGAACAGCATGTTGAGCAGGTTGCTGCAGTAGTCCAGGTCGTTGCGCGGGTAGACGAAGGGCTGGCCGATGCTGTGCTTGTACACCGCGGCCGCCAGCGTCGGCATCTTGGCGAGGATGCGGTGCGCGAACACGTCCCGGTGCTTGGGATTATGGATGTCGGTGGTGGTCGGGTAGAAGGCCGACAGCGAGCCCACCACGGCGGTCATCATGGCCATGGGGTGGGCGTCGTAGTGGAAACCGCCGAAGAACTTCAGCACCGCCTCGTTCACCAGCGAATGGTGCTGGATGGAGTGGGTGAAGGTGTTGAGCTGCGCCTGGGTGGGCAGTTCGCCGTAGAGGATCAGGTAGCAGATCTCGAGGTAGGTGCTCTTCTCGGCCAGTTGCTCGATGGGATAGCCGCGGTAGAGCAGTACGCCCTGGTCGCCGTCGATGTAGGTGATCTTGCTCTCGCAGCTGGCCGTGGACATGAAGCCGGGGTCGTAGGTGAAGATCCCCTGCTCCTTGTAGAGCGCAGCGATGTCCAGGGTCCCGGGCCCGAGGGTCCCCTCGCGCAGCGGCATCTCGGTGGTCTTGCCGGCGGCGTCGCTGATCTTGTAGGTCTTGGCCATGGCCGTTCTCCTGAAGGCGGAGACTCGTCCCTGGGGCGGCTTCTGCGCCCGCGGGGGATGGAACACGTCGGTATGGCTTAGGGCCGGGCCTGGACTCGGCCTATCCGCCCATTATATGCCCGCGGCGAGTCGGGCGTATGACCCGGAGCGGGACGCAGAAACGGCGACGCAGCCCGGGGGCTGCGTCGTCTTGGGTCTTGGATCTGCTGCCCGCGGCGCGCCGCGGAGAGGGTCAGGCCGCGGTCTTGCCGCCGCGCGCGTACTTCTTGCGGAACTTATCCACACGGCCGGCGGTATCGACGATCTTCTGCTTGCCCGTGAAGAACGGGTGGCAGCTCGAGCACACTTCCACGTGCAGGTCATGGCCGAGCGTGGAACGGGTCCCGAAGGTGTTGCCGCAGCTGCAGGTGACGGTGATGTCTTTGTAGTCGGGATGGATGCCAGCTTTCATGGAAACCTCTGCAGGGACTTAAGATTAAGATCGGGGCCGTTCAAAAGGGCGCGCATCATAGCGTGCGGCCGGTGTAGGGGCAAGGCCGTATATGGGACCGCTTTGGGCTTCTCTCAAGGCCGCCTGAGGCTTAATGACAGCAAGTCAGCTTCTCCCTCAAGAAACCCGGTTAAGTGCCTGCCCCGTCTACTGAAACACCCTTTTTCCACAAAATATGTGGATAACTCTGTGGATGAATTCTCATCCCAGGGGTTTCTCATCGGGGGAATTGTGCACATTACACATTTGGGACAAAAGATGTTCAATTGAAATATTGATATAAAACAATCAGTTATGACTTAATACGGGGATGGGTCGGAGAGACTACCTAAGCGCGTTCCACGGCTCACGACGGCGCCAAACAAGTGTGTATAACCTCTTGTTACGTCGCCGAAAACAGATTCAGGTGATCGCCTCAAATTGCTCGGAATGGATGGCGGTGATGCGGTCGAGGCGGACCTTCATGCGCTCGCCGGCATGGTTCCTGAACACCAGGAACTCTTCGCCGTTGAGGGTCTCCAGGTCTTCCGGCAGCAGGGTCTCGAGATGGCTCAGGCCATCGTTGCCCCGCCAGCAGAGGGTGAGGGGCATGCGGTGCATGATGGCGAGTTCGTAGCGGCTGTGGAGACCGCAAGCGATAGGCCGATAATCGCTCATGCCCGCATCATGCCCCACGAGGTTGTACCTGTCCAAAGTCTAGGCTGAACCCGCTCCGGGTAGGAACACTGACTGCAGGTCATTGTGATAGGCCTGGCCCCGCGGGGTGATCCGCCAGCCGCCGTGGATGGGTTCCATGAGCCCCAGGGAGCGGGCGCGCTCCAGTCCGGGGCCGAGCAGCCCGGCATCGAGGCCCGTCGCCGCCTCGAACTCGGCCGGATCGAAGTCCGCCATGAGCCGCAGGCGGTTCAGCATGTACTCGAAGCCCAGGTCCGCGGGGTTCACCGTGTTCACTCCGCCCAGGCTCTTCGGATCCCCGGCGGTCTTGAGATAGCTCTCCGGGTGTTTGACCTTCCAGAGACGGGTCACGGCGCCGGAGGTGTCCGTCAATTTGCCGTGGGCCCCTGCACCGATGCCTAAGTAGTCACCGAAACGCCAGTAGTTGAGGTTATGACGGCACTGGCGACCCGTCTGGGCGTAGGCTGAGATCTCGTATTGCCCATAACCGCCGGCGGCGAGCGCCGCCTGGCAGTCCTCTTGCATGGCCCAGGCCGTCTCTTCATCCGGGAGCGCGGGTGGGTGGGCATGGAACAGGGTGTTGGGTTCCAGGGTGAGCTGATAGTGGGAGAGATGGGCGGGGTTTAGGGCCATGGCGCGGCGCACATCCGCCAGCGATTCCTCCCGGGTCTGCTCCGGCAGGGCGTACATGAGGTCCAGGTTGAAGTTGGCGAGCCCGGCTGCATGGGCTTCCTCGGCCGCGTGCTCCGCCTCGCCGCTGCTGTGGATGCGGCCCAGCACCTTGAGGGCCCGTGCGTCGAAACTCTGCACGCCGATGGAGAGCCGCGTGACCCCCGCGCCGCGGTATTCGGCGAAGCGGCCGTGCTCCACGGTGCCCGGGTTGGCTTCCAGCGTCACTTCCGCGTCGGCGGCGAAGGGCAGACGCGCCCGCGCTCCTTCCAGCACACGGGCGATGGCCTCGGCGCTGAAGAGGCTCGGCGTGCCGCCGCCGAAGTACACGGTCTCCACCCTGCGGCTCGTGACCCGGGGCAGGTCCTGGTCCAGGTCCCGGAGCAGGGCGTCCACGTAGGCCGCTTCCGGCAGCGCGCCCTTGAGGCCATGGGAGTTGAAGTCACAGTACGGGCATTTCTTCACGCACCAGGGCAGGTGCACGTACAGAGATAGAGCCGGCAGGGACATCAGTGGCGGGCGCGGAAGTGCGCCACGAGGCGTGTCAGGGCCTGGCCGCGGTGACTGAACTGGTTCTTCACTTCCGGCGGCAGTTCCGCGGAGGAGCAGCCTTTCTCAGGTACCCAGAACACCGGGTCGTAACCGAAGCCGTTCGTGCCCTTCGGCGCGCGCAAGATGGCGCCTTCCCAGACACCTTCCGCCACCAGAGGCGCCGGATCCTTGGCGTGTTTCAGGTACACGAGCACACAGCGGAAGCGGGCGGTACGCCCGAAGTCCGGCACCTCCTGCATGACCTTCAGCAGCTTCTCCAGGTTGGCCCGGTCGTCGGACGGTGTGCCCGCGTAGCGGGCCGAATGGATGCCTGGGGCCCCCTCCAGGGCATCCACTTCCAGGCCGGAATCGTCGGCGATGGCCGGGAGCTTGGCGTGGGCGGAGGCGTTGCGGGCTTTGAGGATGGCGTTCTCGATGAAGCTGAGGCCGGTCTCCTCCACCTCGGGCACGCCGAGCGCGCTCTGGGCCACGATCTCCATGTCGAGGCCGCTCAACATGGCGTTGAGTTCCTTCGCCTTGCCGGCGTTGTTGGTCGCGAGGACCACCTTCCTCACTTGGACAAGACCTCGCGCTGTTTGCGGATGAGTTCGGCGATGCCTTGTTCCGCGAGCTTGAGCAGGGCGTCCAGTTCGTGGCGGTGGAAGGCGTGGCCCTCGGCCGTGCCCTGCACTTCGATGAAGGCGCCGGCGTCGTTCATGACCACGTTCATGTCCGTCTCCGCCTGGGAGTCCTCGCCGTAGTCGAGGTCCAGCACCGGCTCGCCGCCGACGATGCCCACCGATACCGCCGCCACCGCGCCGTAGACCGGGTCGGTCTTGATGAGCTGCTTGGCGCGCAGGCTCTCCACCGCGTCCTTGAGCGCCACGTAGGCGCCGGTGATGGCAGCGGTGCGGGTGCCGCCGTCCGCCTGCAGCACGTCGCAGTCGAGGGTGATGGTGCGCTCGCCCAGGGCCTGCATGTCCACCACGGCGCGCAGCGAGCGGCCGATGAGGCGCTGGATCTCCAGGGTGCGGCCGCCCTGCTTGCCGCGCGCGGCTTCCCGGTCGCTGCGGGTATGGGTGGCCCGGGGCAGCATGCCGTATTCCGCCGTGATCCAGCCTTTGCCGGCGCTCTTCAGGAAGCCCGGCACTCGTTCCTCGACGCTGGCGGTGCACAGCACCTGGGTGTCGCCGAAGCACACCAGCACCGAGCCTTCGGCGTGGCGGGTGTAACGGCGGGTGAGGCTGACGGGGCGCAGTTGCTGCGCGGTGCGGCCGCTGGCTCGCATGTTCGGGCTCCAGGGGATCGGACTCGGAAAGGAATTATAAGCGCTGCCCGTGATAGGCAGATCAGAGCAGATTCATTCCATCCACTTTAATGCTACCGCCGTGACGTTATCGCTGGTGGGAGATGCATGTTCCTCCGCCTCCGCTGCCAGCAGATCCAGGTTGGTCTGCAGCTCGATCTCGGAGCAGAGTTCCTCGGCCACGTGGGTTTCCTCGAGGGGCGCCCAGAAGCCGTCGGAGCAGAGCAGCGTCACGTCGCCGGCCATGAGCTGGCGCGGTTCGGCGATGGCGATGTTGGGCATCTCCGGCTCCCCTCCGAGGCACTGCTCCACGAAGTTGCGCATGGGGTGGGTGTGCACGTCCGCGTCCTTGATCAGGCCCTGCTGCACCAGCAGCTCCACTGCGCTGTGGTCGCGGGTGCGGGTCAGCACCTTGTGGTCGCGCAAGAGGTAGATGCGGCTGTCGCCCACGTGGGCCCAGGTGGCGCAGTTGTCCATCACCAGGCAGACGGTGATGGTGGTGCGCGGACGGAGTTCGGGGGAGAGCGCGGCGCCCAGCATCACCACCGCCTCGTGGGCCTCGGCGATGCTCTCACGCATGAAGTCGCCGGAGTCGCGGATCGAGCCGCGCTGGCGCTTGAAGCAGCGCACCAGGGCGTCGATGGCCGCCTCGGCCGCCACGTCGCCGCCGATGTGCCCGCCCATGCCGTCCGCCACGGTCAGCAGGATGCGGGTGTCGGTCACCACGATGGATGCCCGGTCCTGGTTGTCGTTGCGGTTGCCCTGCCGGGTGGACTGGGCGGTCTCGACGTTCACTAAATTAGGTCCCCTGTCGGCACGCCGCGTCGGGAGGCGGTATTTTGGGCGCGTGCCGCGTTTAGCTTAACATTCAGCACCCGGCCAATCCTAAGGCCGGTATCGGGATCAGCATGGCACGCAGCATGACCGGCTTCGCGCGCCGCGAGACGCGCGGCGACTTCGGCGTCCTCGTCTGGGAGGTGCGCAGCGTCAATCACCGCTATCTGGACATGAGCCTCAGGTTGCCGGAGGAACTGCGTGGCCTGGAAGGAGAGTGCCGGGAACGTGTCGCCGCCGAGGTGAAGCGGGGCAAACTCGACGGCCAGCTGCGCTTCGAACCCGCCTCCCGCGAGACCGCCCTGAACGTGGACGAGGCCCGGGCCCGGGCCGTGGGCCAGGCC
>DASSIS010000119.1:0-2815 GCA_035691665.1 Gammaproteobacteria bacterium
TCAAGCAGCTGGAGCAGCAGATGCACAAGTCCGCCCCGGACCTGGAGTTCGAGGAGGCGGCGCGCTTGCGCGACGATATCCGCCGTCTGCGCGAGATCGACCTGGGGCTGCCGGAAGTGAAGACCGGGAGCTGAGGATTGAACGCGTTTCGCGGGTAAAACCTTGAAGAAACAAGGCCTTTCCGGTATCGTTCGCCTGCCTGAATGTACAGGCGCGTAGCTCAGCTGGTTAGAGCACCACCTTGACATGGTGGGGGTCGTTGGTTCGAATCCAATCGCGCCTACCATTACCCGGATTTCTTGTTCCTGAGGGCGGTTTAAAACCGTCGCGAGCGAAGGCAGGATGAGGCGGGCGAGGCGAGCAGAGGGAACGTACTCTTGGTGTACGTGACCGATTGCGAGCCGAAGCCCAACGAAGTCATGCCGAGCGCAGCAGGTTTTAAGACGCCCTGATAACCCGAAACACGCGGCCCCTCGTCTAGGCCGCCACTGTAAGGAGACTGCGATGCCCGCCATCACGCTGCCCGACGGTTCCCAACGCAAATTCGATCACCCGATCACGGTCGCCGAAGTGGCCGCCAGCATCGGTCCCGGCCTCGCCAAGGCGGCGCTCGCCGGCAAGGTGGACGGGAAGGTGGTCGACACCTCGTTCACGATCGACCACGACGCCCCCTTGAGCATCGTCACCGACCGGGACGCGGACGGGCTCGACGTCATCCGCCATTCCACGGCGCACCTCCTGGCCCAGGCGGTGAAGCAGCTCTTCCCCGAGGCCCAGGTCACCATCGGTCCCGTGATCGAGGACGGCTTCTACTACGACTTCGCCTTCAGCCGGCCCTTCACGCCGGAGGACCTCACCGCAATCGAGAAGCGCATGGAGGAGCTCGCGGGGCAGGACCAGAAAGTCACCCGCAGCGTGATGCCGCGGGACGAGGCGGTTAAGTTCTTCCGCGGCATGGGCGAGAAGTACAAAGCGGAGATCATCGCCAGCATCCCCTCGAACGAGGCTATCTCCCTGTACCGCCAGGGCGACTTCATCGACCTCTGCCGCGGGCCCCATGTGCCCAGCACCGGCAAGCTCAAGGCCTTCAAGCTCATGAAGGTGGCCGGCGCCTACTGGCGCGGCGATTCGAAGAACGAGATGCTGCAGCGCATCTACGGCACCGCCTGGGCCGACAAGAAGGCCCTGCAGGCCTATCTCACGCGCCTCGAAGAGGCGGAGAAGCGCGACCACCGCCGCATCGGCCGCGAGCTCGACCTGTTCCACACCCAGGAAGAGGCGCCGGGCATGGTGTTCTGGCACCCCCGCGGCTGGGCGTTGTGGCAGCAGGTGGAGCAGTACATGCGCCGCGTCTACGCCAGGAGCGGCTACCACGAGGTGCGCGGTCCCCAGATCATGGACAAGAGCCTGTGGGAGAAGACCGGCCATTGGCAGAACTTCCGCGAGAACATGTTCATCACCCACTCCGAGGAGCGGGACTTCGCGGTCAAGCCCATGAACTGCCCTGGCCACATCCTCATCTACAAGCACGGCCTGAAGAGCTACCGCGACCTGCCGCTGCGCTTCGGCGAGTTCGGCTCCTGCCACCGCAACGAGCCTTCGGGGGCGCTGCACGGCCTGATGCGCGTGCGCGGCTTCACCCAGGACGACGGCCATATCTTCTGCACCGAGGACCAGATCCAGGCGGAGTGCGCCGCCTTCACCGAGACCCTGCTCGGGGTCTATAAGGACTTCGGCTTCACGGACATCATCTACAAGGTCGCCACCCGCCCGACCAACCGGGTGGGCGAGGACGCGCTCTGGGACAAGGCCGAGAAGGCCCTGATGGAGTCCCTCAAGGCCTCCGGCCGCGAGTTCAGCGTCTCGCCGGGGGAGGGGGCCTTCTACGGCCCCAAGATCGAGTATTCCCTGAAGGACGCCATCGGCCGGGTCTGGCAGTGCGGCACCATGCAGGTGGACTTCAACATGCCGGGGCGCCTCTCGGCCGAATACGTGGGCGAGGACGGGGCCAAGCCCGTGCCGGTCATGCTGCACCGAGCCATCGTGGGTTCCATGGAGCGCTTCCTGGGGATCCTCATCGAGCACCATACGGGCCGCTTCCCGGCCTGGCTCGCCCCGGTGCAGGCGGTGGTCATGACCATCACCGACCGGCAGGCGGAATACGCCCAAAAGGCCGCCGAGAGCCTGAAATACCATGGGAATCAGGGATTTCGGGTGGAATCCGACTTGAGGAATGAGAAAATAGGCTTTAAAATACGCGAACATACGCTCCAACGCGTCCCCTACCTCCTGGTGGTGGGCGACAAGGAGATGGAATCGGGTTCCGTGGCGGTGCGCACACGCGAAGGCCAGGATCTGGGCAGCCTCAAGCTTGAGGATTTCGCCCAGCGTCTCGAGGCCGAGGTCGCGAGCCGCGGAGTGTCAGCCTGAACCCAGGCCGCGCGCCCCAAGGCGGACGGGTTCAGGTTTATTTTTGGAGGATCGTGTATCAGCTCTGAGAAGCGCGCCCGGCGAAACGGGGAGATATCGGTGCCCAAGGTCCGGGTCATAGGTCCGGACAACCAGCAGATCGGAATCATGTTCACCCGCGAGGCCATCCAGTACGCCGAGGAAAACGGCCTGGACCTGGTGGAAGTGTCGCCCACGGCGGAGCCGCCGGTGTGCCGCGTGATGGATTACGGCAAGTATCTCTTCGAGATCAACAAGAAGCAGCAGACCGCGCGCAAGAAGCAGAAGCAGATCCAGGTGAAGGAAGTGAAGTTCCGTCCGACCACGGACGAGGGCGACTACCAGATCAAGCTCCGTAACCTGACGC
>DASSIS010000120.1:0-9295 GCA_035691665.1 Gammaproteobacteria bacterium
CGCACGCGCGAAGGCCAGGATCTGGGCAGCCTCAAGCTTGAGGACTTCGCCCGGCGTCTTGAGGCTGAGGTGGTGGCCCGGCATGGAGTGTCAGCCTGAACCACGTCCCCCGGGGTATGGCGGGGCGGGTTCAGGTTTATTTTTGGAGGATCATCTAATCAGCTCTGAGAAGCGCGCCCGGCGAAACGGGGAGATATCGGTGCCCAAGGTCCGGGTCATCGGCCCGGACAACCAGCAGATCGGAATCATGTTCACCCGCGAGGCCATCCAGTACGCCACCGAGAACGGCCTGGACCTCGTCGAGGTGTCGCCCACCGCGGAACCGCCGGTGTGCCGCGTGATGGATTTCGGCAAGTATCTCTTCGAGATCAACAAGAAGCAGCAGACCGCGCGCAAGAAGCAGAAGCAGATCCAGGTGAAGGAAGTGAAGTTCCGTCCGACCACGGACGAGGGCGACTACCAGATCAAGCTCCGTAACCTGACGCGCTTCCTCACGGAGGGCGACAAGGCCAAGGTGACCCTGAGGTTCCGCGGACGCGAGCTGCTGCACCAGGAGCTCGGCGTCCAGATCCTGGAACGGATCAAGACCGACCTCGGCGAGCTCGCCCAGGTGGAGCAGTTCCCGCGGCTCGAGGGCAAGCAGATGGTGATGATCCTCGGCCCCAAGAAGAAATGAGTTCCAAGCGCTAAGACAGTCGATGCGATGAAAAAGCGGACGGGTACACCCCTCCGCCCCTGGCGAACACCTCAACGCCGCTTCTGAGCGGGGCCAGGCAAACAGTAATGCAATCAGGAGTAGTGACATGCCCAAGATCAAGACCAACCGCGCCGCGGCCAAGCGCTTTCGCGCAACCGGCACCGGCAAGTTCAAGCGTGGCCAGTCCCACAAGCGCCACATCCTCACCAAGAAGAGCCCCAAGCGGAAGCGTCAGCTGCGCGGTGCGACTCTCGTGGTCCCCCAGGATCACGGTCGCGTCAAGCAGATGCTGCCCTGGTCGTAATTGAGGAGAGGATAGAAACATGGCACGCGTAAAACGTTCCGTCACCAGCCGCGCCAAGCACAAGAAGGCCATCGGCAAGGCCAAGGGTTATTACAACGCCCGCCGCAAGAACATCCGCACCGTCAAGCAGGCGGTGATGAAGGCGGGGCAATATGCCTACCGCGACCGCCGCGACAAGAAGCGCGACATGCGCGGCCTGTGGATCGCCCGCATCAACGCGGCGGCCCGCCTCTGCGGCCTCTCGTACAGCCGCTTCATGGACGGCCTCAAGAAGGCGCACATCGACCTGGACCGCAAGGTGCTGGCCGACATCGCCGTGTTCGACCAGGCCGGCTTCGCCGCCCTCGCCGAGAAGGCCAAAGCCAGCTTGTCCTGAGTCGAAGCGACAGCGCTTAGACTTACGTCAGAGCAAGTGGGGGAAGGCCGCGAAACGGTCTTCCCCCTTTTCTTTTTGGGGTACACGGGGTAATAAGAACGACCCATGAGCACCGACCTCGACAAGCTGATCGCCGAAGCCAAGGCCCGCGCCGCCGGAAGCACCACGCTCGCGGCGCTGGATGAGGCGCGGGTCCATTACCTCGGCAAGAAAGGCATAATCACCCTGGAGCTGCAGGCCTTGGGCAAGCTGCCGGCCTCCGAGCGGGCCGCCGCCGGCCAGCGCATCAACCAGGCCAAGCAGGCGGTGGGCGAGGCCTTGGACGCGCGCAAGCAGGCCCTGGAGCAGGCTGGGCTCGCCGCCAAGCTCGCCGAGGAATCCGTGGACGTCACCGTGGCGGGTCGCGGCCAGGAGCCGGGCGGCCTGCATCCGTCCACTCGCATCCTCGAGCGGGTGCAGACGCTCTTCGAGCGCATGGGTTTCCGCATCGAGTCAGGCCCCGAGATCGAGGACGAGTTCCACAACTTCGACGCCCTCAACTTCAAGCACGACCATCCGGCCCGGGCCGAGATGGACACGTTCTACCTGAAAGACCGGCCTTTCCTGCTGCGCACCCACACCTCGCCGGTGCAGATCCGTGCCATGCTGAAGGTGGGCGCGCCGATCCGCGTCATCGCCGCCGGCCGGACCTACCGGCACGACTACGACGTGACCCACACCCCCATGTTCCACCAGGTGGAGGGCTTGCTGGTGGACGAGGGCGTGAGCATGGCGCACCTGCGCGGCACGCTCACGGACTTCATGCAGCGCTTCTTCGAGAAGGACGAGCTGCGCACCCGCTTCCGGCCATCCTATTTCCCCTTCGTGGAGCCCGGCGCGGAGATGGATATCAGCTGCATCTTCTGCGGCGGCGAGGGCTGCCGGGTCTGCAAGCAGACGGGTTGGCTGGAGGTCTTGGGCTGCGGCATGGTGCACCCCAACGTGCTCAAGGCCTGCCACATCGACCCAGAGCGCTACACCGGCTGGGCTTTCGGCATCGGCGTGGAGCGCCTGGGGATGCTGCGCTACGGCATCGACGACATCCGCATGAACTACGACAACGACCTGCGCTTCTTGCGCCAGTTCCGCTGAGTCAGGTGCACCAACGATGAAGATCAGCGTAGCCTGGTTGAAGGAATTCATCGCCGTCGAAGCCGACGCCGCCGAGCTCGCGGAGCGCCTGAGCTTCGCCGGCATCGAGGTGGCCTCGGTGGAACCGGCCGTGCCCGCGTTCCAGAAGGTGGTGGTGGGGAAGGTGGTGAGCGTCGAACCCCATCCCTCCGCCGACAAGCTCAAGGTCTGCAAAGTGGACGCCGGCACCGGCGCGCGGCTGCAGATCGTCTGCGGCGCCCCCAACGTGCGTGCCGGCATGAAGGCGCCGGTGATCCTGCCCGGCGGGCAGTTGCCGGACGGCACCGCCATCAAGCAGACCCAACTGCGCGGCGTGGATTCCAGCGGCATGCTCTGTTCCGCCCGGGAGCTCAAGCTCTCAGAGGAGGCTTCGGGCCTCATGGCGCTGCCGGACGACGCGCCGGTGGGCATGGACCTGCGCGAGTATCTCGGTGGCGACGACGAGCTCATCGAGATAGAGATCACCCCCAACCGGGGCGATTGCCTGGGGGTCCTGGGCGTAGCCCGGGAACTCGGCGCCCTCTACGACCTGCCCCTGAAGCAGGACACGGTGCCGGCGGTGCCGGCCGCCATCAAGGACAGCTTCCCGGTGCAGGACCAGGCGCTCGCCGCCTGCCCCGTCTACGGCAGCCGCATCATCCGCGGCCTGCGCAGCGATGCGGTCACTCCCCTGTGGATGCGCGAGCGTCTGCGCCGCGCGGGCCTCCGGCTGGTGCATCCGGTGGTGGATGTCACCCAGTACGTGATGCTAGAGCTCGGCCAGCCCATGCACGCCTACGACCTCAAGAAGATCTTCGGCGGCATCACGGTGCGCATGGCGAAGCAGGGCGAGTCCGCGAAGCTGCTCGACGGGGAGTCCCATGCCTTCGCCG
Organism: Gammaproteobacteria bacterium; assembly: GCA_035691665.1. Lineage (GTDB taxonomy): Bacteria > Pseudomonadota > Gammaproteobacteria > Natronospirales > REEB76 > DASUBN01. The sequence goes on from DASSIS010000120.1 coordinate 3,420, forward strand.
GAGACATGGTGCTCATCGCTGACCAAGGCAGCATCCTCGGCCTCGGCGGCATCATGGGCGGCCTGGAATCCTCCGTGCAGGTGGGCACCACCGACGTCCTGTTGGAAGCAGCCTATTTCACGCCCGCCGCCATTAGTGGCCGGCCGCGGCGCACGGGTCTCATGACCGATGCCGGCTACCGTTTCGAGCGGGGCGTGGACCCCACGGGTCAGGCCCGGGCCTTGGAGCGCGCCACCGAGCTCATCCTCAAGATCGCCGGCGGCCAGGCGGGTCCCGTGAGCCTGCAGGCGGATCCAGCCAAGAAGGCAGTCTCCAGACCCATCCTGCTCCGGCGTGCGCGCTTGGGTGCGCTGCTCGGCATCGAGATCGGGGATAAAGAGGTGGAGCGCATCCTGACGCGGCTCGGCTTCGAAGTGAAAGCGGACAAGCAGGGCTGGAACGCCCTGGCCCCGGCCCACCGCTTCGACATCGAGATCGAGGAAGACCTCATCGAGGAGGTGGGGCGCATCCACGGTTACGAACATATCCCGCCGCTGCAGTACCCGGCCCGCCACGGCATGGACCGGCTGCCGGAAGCCCAGGTGGATCTGCGGCGCCTCCGGCAGGTGCTGGTGGACCGGGGCTACCAGGAAGTGGTGACCTACAGCTTCGTGGACCCGAAGCTGCAGAAGTGGCTCTACGGCGCTTCGGGACTGCTGCTCGCCAACCCCATCAGCGCCGAGATGACCGAGATGCGCCTGGGGCTCTGGCAGGGCCTGCTCAAGGCCCTGCACTACAACCTCAGCCGCCAGCAGGACCGTATCCGGCTATTTGAGACTGGTTTGAGATTTACTCTACAAGATGATGAAATAAAACAAGAAAACGTCATCGCAGGACTCGTTTCCGGACCCCAATATCCGCTCCAATGGGGCGAGCCCCAGCGGGCGGCGGATTTCGCGGACCAGAGGGGCGATGTGGAAGCCTTGCTCGCCTTGGCGGGTATGAACGGCGCGTTGAAGGCCGAGAAGGCCGCCCATCCCGCCCTGCATCCGGGCCAGGCGGCCCGGCTGAGCTTCGATGGGAAAGAATTAGGCTGGATGGGGGCATTGCACCCAGGGGTGGCCCAGGCCCTGGACCTGTCCCAGGGTGCCTACCTGTTCGAGCTGCTCCTGGAGCCGCTTTTACGGGGTAAAACCCCCGCTTTCGAGCCTATTTCCCGCTTCCCGTCCATCCGGCGCGATCTGGCGCTGGTGGTGGCGGAGGGGGTCTCGGCGGCCGCGCTTCTGGCAGGGGCCCGGGAGGCCGTCGGCAGCCTGCTGCAGGACATCCGGATCTTCGATATATACCGTGGACCAGGCATAGATTCTGGTCGAAAAAGTGTCGCTTTAGGCTTGATTTTACAAGACTCTTCGCGCACTCTTACTGACGAAGACGCAGACGCGGCCATGGCAAGGGTGGCTGACCGGCTGCGGCGGGACCTGGGTGCCACAATAAGAGATTAGACCATGGCGCTGACCAAAGCGGAGATGGCCGAGGCCCTGTTCGCGGAACTGGGGCTCAATAAACGGGAGGCCAAGGAGCTGGTGGACCTGTTCTTCGAGGAGGTCCGGCTGGCCCTGGCCGAGGGGCGCCAGGTCAAGCTCTCGGGGTTCGGCAATTTCGACCTACGCAAGAAGAACCAGAGGCCGGGGCGCAACCCCAAGACGGGGGAGGAGATCCCCATCACCGCCCGCCGGGTGGTGACCTTCCGTCCGGGACAGAAGCTCAAGGCACGGGTGGAGACATATGCTGGAAGTCGGGAACAATAGCGAACTCCCCCCGATCCCGGGAAAGCGCTACTTCACCATCGGTGAGGTGAGCGACCTGTGTGGGGTGAAGCCGCACGTGCTGCGCTATTGGGAGCAGGAGTTCCCCCAACTCAACCCCGTGAAACGGCGCGGCAACCGCCGTTACTACCAGCGCCATGACGTGCTGGTGATCCGCCAGATCCGGAGCCTGCTGTACGAGCAGGGTTTCACCATCGGCGGCGCCCGCCAGCAGCTCTCCAGCGACGGCGCCAAGCAGGACATCACCCAGAGCCACCAGATCGTGCGCCAGATGCGCGTCGAGTTGGAGGAACTCCTTCAGCTGCTGAAGCGCTAAAGCGGGTTCCGTCTCAGGGGGCGTTCGCGTATCATGGCGCCCCTGTCTTAAGGCCCTTGAGGGCCGTCTTCAGTCAAACCGAGTCGGGGCGTAGCGCAGTCTGGTAGCGCACCTGCATGGGGTGCAGGGGGTCGGAGGTTCAAATCCTCTCGTCCCGACCAATTCAACACTGTCTTAAGAATCAAATGGCCATTGGGCGGGACGAGCTCTCGTCCAGGATTTGAACCTCCTCGGAGGTTCAACTTTTGGCCTCTCGCTATCCCTGCTCCGGCCAAAAGCTGGGCCGGCTCCTGCCGGCCCGCGCGCCACATGCGGCGCGCCCTCTCGCCCCGATCTTCCCTCTCTTTGCGTCGGATAGTCAGCACGGTATGGTGTTGGCGTATTGGGAGTACGTCTGCTTTCGGCCAGAAGCGGAACTTCGAGCTATAAGGCTTGATCGCGGTTGGGACGGTTTGAGTACGATATTCGCAAACGAGGGGCCCTATATGGTTGTAGCCGATCGTCGCACGGCATCGCTGGCTATCGTTGCTAGTCCTGTGTTTATCGTAGCCCTTGCCTTATTGCTACTAAATGATTTCGTTCTCAAGTCGCTGCTGCATGACTGGTTCACAGGCAAGCTCTCTGACTTTGCCGGACTGTTTGTATTCGGATCTCTGCTGATGATCGTTATACCCCGCCGACCGCGGCTAATGTTGATCGGAGCCGGGTTTCTATTTATCTGGTGGAAATCCCCTTTATCGCAACCAGTCATAGATCTGTGGAATGCAGGCCCACTATTGAAGATGCATCGAGTGGTTGACTATTCCGATCTAATGGCCCTTGTCGTACTGCCGCTGGTGTATTGGAATTCAAGAAAACAATCTAATCGAAAGCCGAGTCCGTTTATTATCTATCCAGTTGGGATTGTTGCGCTCTTCGCGGTCATGGCCACGTCCAGCCTGCCTCCACTCACTGGGGGCTCGGTACACTTAGAAGACGACAGCGCAGAGCGAGAAAACCAGACTCACAACTTATACGCGGCAATCGATACATACGCCCGAAATCACGATTTGCAAATTGTGACTGTCGAAAGTGACGGGTGGCATCGCAAATATGCCAAGGCCGGTGCGGAACTCGACATAAACTACGATCCAAGCTCAGGCACGCTGTATTACGCTCTTGGGGGCAACGGGTACAAGAATCTAAATTCGATAGGACAGGAATTTGCTCGGGAAATATCGGGTGCAGTCCCATCAGTTAAATTAGAACCGGACGGCAAGGTCCAACGTTATTCACTTAGACCGCGTGCGGAAATAATCATGGAATTCCCCGCCCATCGCTTTATCTGGGACAGCTGCGAGAACGCCGGTACCGATAATCCGGACGTGCAGCACGCGTATGAGCTATTTGATACGTTCGCTCACGATTATCATCTAAGTCCTTCACGCGGATACGCCGGTATCGGCTCTACGCTTCCCTGCCTTGCGCATACAGAGCGAGATTATAGAGGCGGTTCGATCGTGGGTGCCTTCGCAGATTCTTTGAGTTATGAGTTTGAGACCCACGCCCAATTCGGCCTCCGGAGCACAAAGGTGATATTGGACTTCTGGTCGTGTTGCGGCGCGGATGAAAGCACCAACGAGATGAGTGCTGCCCTGTATCGACGGCTGTCTAGCCAAACTTGGAATGATCCGGATGTTGAGCTGGACTCGTTAGAAACATGGTAGCGTTGCCGCACCTTAGTTCGGATCTCGGCTGGCGATATCCTAATTGGTTGCCGCGAGTCGCGTGAATCTCGGGAGCAGTCGTCCGTCTTGGGCGCTATAGCCATGCCTGCTTCCGGCCAAATGCGGACATGATTTTATGGCGCAGGCGAGAGGGTAGGCAGCGCTGTTAGTCTGTGATAGGCGCGGACTCGCTGTCACAAAAAATTCATATATACCCCCTGAGGGGAGGGGCTAGTAATCTCCCACGGGCGCGCGCAGCATTCGCCCCCTTGTGAGGACCCATTGGTTTCTCATCCCTACTTGGAAGCTATAGGCTCAGGCCAGAGGCCGAGGCAGTTCGTCGAAGACGTTGTCGCCGGAGCCTTGCCGGGTGCGCCAGGTGAAGTGTTCCACGATGCGGGTGCGGCCGTCGGGCAGCGTCTCCACGTCGCAGATAGAGCTGCCGCCGTGGATCTCTCCACCGCCTTCGACCTGGGTATAACGGAAGCGCAGCTTCTCGCCTTCGATGTCGCCCACGAGATACCCGCGGCGGATGGAGCCGCCGCTGTAGCGGGCGAGCACCCGGGAGCCGTCCTGGGTGAAATGCAGCAGGGTCCCGGCGCCCACCACGCCGATGGAAGCGGTGGAGCTCACGTACATCGTCAATCCGTCCAGGTTCATGCCAGGCCTCCGTGGGATAGGGGCACCGGGATCATGAGGTCATGGCGGACCCGGGTTCAAGCTGCTGAAGATCCGACGTCGGGTTATTGGGGTTTGACGTCGGTCTTGAGGCTTTCGACCACGCTCGCCGCGGTCTTCTTCGCGCTGTCGAAGTTGGTATCGGCGAGGGCGTGGTTGGCGGCATCCAGGGCCGTCTGCAGTTTGCTGCGCAAGGCCTTGTCCATGGTGTCGCTCAGGGCGCCGTCGCCCATGCCCTGGCAGGGGTTGCCGGCGGAGGCATCGAAGCCCGTGCCCTTGGCGCCCACGAGGCAATTCACCACGTGGTGCAGGTGCATGTCCACGGTCTTGAGGTCCGTGCCCGCGGCGGCCATCCGGGCGTGGGTGAGGGCGGTGTTGATCTCCGCGGGGCCGTCCGGAGCGGCGAAGGCGGTGCCGAGCGCGATGGCGGCGAGCGAGCCCATGAGAGTGGCGGCGAGTGTTTTCATGATGGTTCTCCTTCGGAGAGTGTCCTTGGTTTATGTTCCCGCAAACGCGCCGGACGCGCCAGCAGGTGATTACATAAGCCTTAATTAGAAACGGAACCTGACTTCCGGTACTTCGCTCAAGGCGCATTCGACGCTGTTGTCCAAGGTGGTTCCCATGCTCAGGTAAGAGAGGATTCTAGCCGCTTTGAGAGCGTCCTCGTATCGGGTTTATGAGACCATAACGCCCCCGTAGTGTTCCCCACCCCCGGCCCGGATCTCATGCCGTCCGAATTGCTCATCAGTTGCCAATCCATCGGCAAGTCCTACGGCGCGCAGACGCTCTTCAGGGACATCACCCTGAGCTTCCATGCAGGGGAACGGCTCGGTCTCATCGGTCCGAACGGCTCGGGGAAGTCCACGCTGCTGAAGATCCTGGCCGAGGTCGAGACGCCGGATGCAGGCCAGCTGGCACGCGCCGGCTCCACCCACCTCGTGTACCTGCCCCAGGAAGACGTCTTCCCGGCGGGCGCGACGGTGGAGACGGCGCTCCTGGAAGCCCTGCCGGCCTCCCACAAGGACGAGGGCCTCAACAGCATCCGCGACCTGATCCGGGAGATGGCCTTCGCGGACCTTGCGCAAGCCGTGGATACCCTGTCCGGTGGCTGGCGCAAGCGCCTGGCGGTGATGTGCGCGCTCGTCCGGCAGCCGGATCTGTTGTTGATGGACGAACCCACCAACCACCTCGACCTCGAGGGCATCCTCTGGCTCGAGGACCTGCTCAAGCAAGCGCGCTTCGCCTTCGTGCTGGTGAGCCATGACCGCTATTTCCTGGAGAACGCCACCAACCGCATCGTGGAGTTGAACCGGCGCTACCCGGACGGCTACCTGCGGGTGGAGGGCAGCTACAGCGAGTTCCTGCAGCGGC